>DATEZY010000120.1:0-17770 GCA_035255085.1 Azospira sp.
AAGCAGGCGGTGGAAGGCCGCAGCGACCTGGCCCTGGAACGCCTGCTGGCGCCCTTAGGCGTTTCCCTCTCCTGGGAGCCCGCGGCCAAGGGGCCGGTGCTGGGGGCCCGCACCACGGAGGAGGGGGGCGGCGTGAAGCTCGCCAGCGTCTATAACGACGGCCCGGCCGAGGCCGCCGGCCTGGCGGCAGGGGACGTGCTGATCGCCTGGAACGGCATCAAGCTCACGGCTTCGGGCCTGGACAAGCGCCTGGCCCGGCATCAGGCGGGGGAGACGGTGCATGTGCATGCCTTCCGCCGCGACGAGCTGATCGAGGCGGATATCGTTCTGGCGACTGCGCCGGCGGACAAGGCGGTGCTGGCGATCAAAGACAAGGCTCCGGCCGCCGCCCGCAAGCTGCGCCACGGCTGGCTGGGAGCATGAGCATGGAAAAGTCGCCCAAGCTGCTGCATTTCGCCGACCCGCTACCCCCGCCGACCTTCGACCAGCCGGCGCCGGAACGCTGCCTCGGCGCACCGCCCCAGCGCACCACTTGGGAGCTTTACGACAACCAGGGAATTTCCATGGGGGTCTGGGCGTGCCAGCCCGGGGCCTGGAAGATCACCTTCCATGCGGATCGGCACGAGTTCTTCCAGGTGCTGGAGGGACGGTTGCGCATCGCCGACGAGACGGGGGCCACCCGGGAATACGGCCCCGGTGACGCCGCCATCATCCCCGCCGGCTTTCGCGGCGTGTTCGAGGTGCTCGAACCGGTGCAGAAGCGCTATGTGATGATCGACCGCTGAGCCGCGCCAGGGGCTCGGGCCTGGCGTAGGCGAACCCGGGCTACCCTACGCCGTGCCGGCTTCAGGCTTCGGTGAAGAAGTCCGCCGGCGCTTCCCAGGTCACCGGCTTCTTGCTCTTGCCGGCCTGTTCGAACATCTGGATCAGGGGCCGGGCGCGGATGCCCAGGCCGATCAGTTCGTGGGGTTCGACCCCGACCTCGGCCACATGGGCCGGCACCGTCTCGCCCTTTTTCACGGCTTTTTCCGCTTCCACCAGGGCGTTCAGGCGCTCCAGGGCCGCCGGGTATTCCTCCGGGGTAAACACGCCCCGGGCCGTGGGCTCCTTGCCCAGGGCCTCGAGCAGGCGACGGGCAACGTCGCCGAACATGATGACGTTGGCCGTGGCCACCGACTGGAATTTGACGATCATGATTCTTCCCCTCCTGGTAATGCCCTGGCTGCCAGGCCAGATGCAGTTTTTCAAAATATTCTAACCCTGTCAGGAAGATAGGCGGTGAACCGGGTAAAATGGGCTATTATTCATAATTACAGAGAACAGCCCCATGACCGTAACGGCACCCAGTCTGGCGCACCTCTTTGAAAACAATAGACAATGGTCGGAGAATATCCGTGCTCAGGATCCGGATTTTTTCGACCGTCTGGCCAAACTGCAAACCCCGGAATACCTGTGGATCGGCTGCTCCGATTCCCGCGTCCCGGCCAACCAGATCACCGGCCTGCAGCCGGGCGAAGTGTTCGTGCATCGCAACGTCGGCAACGTGGTGGTCCATAGCGACCTGAACTGCCTGTCGGTGCTGCAGTACTCCGTCGAAGTGCTGCGCGTGAAGCACATCCTGGTGGTCGGCCACTACGGCTGCGGCGGCGTCAAGGCAGCCCTGGAGAATCTGCGCCTGGGCCTGGTGGATAACTGGCTGCGCCACATCCAGGACGTGCGCCAGAAGCACCGCGAGCTGCTCGCCACCATCGATGATCCGGCCGTGCGCCACGACCGCCTTTGTGAGCTGAACGTCATCGAACAGGTGCTGAACGTCTGCCATACCACGGCAGTGCGCGAAGCTTGGGACCGGGGCCAGGAAGTCACCGTCCACGGTTGGGTCTATGGCCTGGCCGATGGCCTGGCCCACGACATGCACATTTCGGTCAGTTCGCATCAAGACACCCACGCGGCCTACGAGGCCGCGATTGCGCAGATCGGCTAGCCGGCCTGATCTGAGTCACCCAGGACCGCTCCCATCCGGAGCGGTTCTCTGTTGTCGGGACGGCCCACCCCCGCCCCCCTTGCCGGCACAGCAACGCAATCATGATCAGCGTTTCCAATAGGAACCAGTCAAGAAGTTCCGCGACGATCGCTGACCCTACCAATCAATAGCAGGAGTTTCATCCATGTCCGCAGGAACACGGATTCTCAACGCTGCGATGCGCAGCAAGATCATGTCGGCCGAGCAGGCCGCCTCCCTCATCCAGTCCGGCATGAACGTCGGCATGAGCGGCTTCACCGGCGCCGGCTACCCCAAGGTGGTGCCCGCCGCCCTGGCCAAGCACATCATGGACTCCAATCTGAACGGCAAGAAGTTCAAGATCGGCGTCTGGACCGGCGCTTCCACCGCTCCCGAACTGGACGGCGCCCTGGCCATGGTGGACGGCGTTGAGATGCGCCTGCCCTACCAGTCCGACCCCACCTGCCGCAAGCGCATCAATGCCGGCGAAATGGAATACATCGACATCCACCTCTCCCACGTTTCCCAGTTCGTCTGGGGCGGCTTCCTCGGCAAGCTGGACGTGGCCGTGGTAGAAGTGGCCGGCGTCACCGAAGACGGCAAGCTGATCCCATCTTCCTCCGTCGGCAACAACAAGACCTGGCTGGACCAGGCCGACAAGATCATCCTGGAAGTGAATTCCTGGCAGAGCCTGGACCTGGAAGGGATGCACGACATTTATTACGGCACCGCCCTGCCGCCCCATCGCAAGCCCATCCCCATCCTCAAGACCGAGGATCGCATCGGCCAGCCCTATTTCGACGTCGATCCGAAGAAGATCATCGCCATCGTCGAGACCAACAAGCCCGACCGCAACTCCGCCTTCACCCCGCCGGACGCCAACTCCAAGCTGATCGCCGGCCACATCCTGGACTTCCTCCAGCATGAGGTGAAGATGGGCCGCCTGCCCGCCAACCTGCTGCCCCTCCAGTCCGGCGTCGGCAACGTGGCCAACGCCGTGATGGCCGGCCTGAAGGATGGTCCCTTCGAGAACCTGACCGCCTACACCGAAGTGCTGCAGGACGGCATGCTGGAGCTGTTGAAGTGCGGCAAGATGACCTGCGCATCCGCCACCTCCTTCTCCTTGAGTCCCGAGGCCCTGGCCGACCTGACCGCCAACCTGAAGGACTTCAAGAACAAGATCATCCTGCGTCCCCAGGAGATCTCCAACCATCCGGAAGTGATCCGCCGCCTGGGCGTCATCGCCATGAACGGCCTGATCGAAGCCGATATCTACGGCAACGTAAACTCCACCCACATCATGGGCACTTCCATCATGAACGGCATCGGCGGTTCCGGCGACTTCGCCCGCAACGCCTTCATCTCCATGTTCATGACCCCGTCCAGCGCCAAGGGCGGCACCATCTCCTGTATCGTGCCCATGGTCTCCCACGTGGACCACACCGAACACGACGTCCAGGTGATCGTCACCGAACAGGGCCTGGCCGACCTGCGCGGCCTGTCTCCCAAGGCCCGGGCCAAGGTGGTCATCGAGAAGTGCGCCCACCCCAACTTCAAGCCGGCCCTGCAGGAGTACTACGAACGGGCCCTGCGCTACTCCCCCGGCCGCCACACCCCGCACCTTCTGGATGAGGCCTACACCTTCCTGCCCAACTGGGTGGCCAACAAGGCTGCCCGGGAAGCCTGGCGCGACGACGGCATGGTCCAGGCCGACGCCTGGAAGAAATAAGCGGCGCCTGACGGCCCGTTGTCCGAAAGCCGGTCCCTGCGGGGGCCGGTTTTTTTTCGCCTGGCCTCCAGGGGTGCTGCCGCAACTCCCCCCAGACCGGTTGGCCTATGCCAGAATTCCTGTCTCACCCTTATATGGAATAACCGCGGACATGCCCTATCCCACCCCCTGCTGTCAGGCCCACCGCTAACCGCCGCCATGCGCATCGGCATCGACCTGGGCGGCACCAAAATCGAAATCATCGCCCTGGGCGATGACGGCAGCGAGTTGCTGCGCCGCCGCGTGGCCACGCCCCAGGGCGATTACCGGGCCACCCTGATGACCGTGGCCGGGCTGGTGGAGGAGATGGAATCTACCCTCCATGCCCGCGGCAGTGTCGGCATCGGCACGCCGGGAGCCGAATCCCGCCGCGATGGACGTATCAAGAATGCGAATTCCACCTGCCTCATCGGCCAGCCCCTGCGCCGCGACCTGCAGGTTCTGCTGCAGAGGGAGGTGCGCCTGGCCAACGACGCCAACTGCTTCGCCCTGTCCGAAGCGGTGGATGGGGCAGGGCAGGGGGCGGAATGCGTGTTCGGGGTAATCCTCGGCACCGGCGTCGGCGGCGGCATCGTCCTCAATGGACAGGTGCGGGTGGGGGCCAACGCCATCGCCGGGGAGTGGGGCCATATCCCCCTGCCAGCGCCCCAGGCCGAGGACCTGCCCCTGCCGCCCTGCTATTGCGGCCGCCAGGGCTGTGTCGAAACCTATCTCTCCGGCCCCGGCTTGGCGGCCGACCACGCTCGGGCCGCGGGTGAGAGCCTGGACGCCGTCCGTATCGCTACCCGGGCCGAGGCCGGTGACACCCTGTGCGAGGCCACCCTGCAGCGCTACGAGGCCCGCCTGGCGCGGGCCCTGGCCACGGTCATCAATGTCCTGGATCCGGAGGTGATCGTCCTCGGCGGCGGCCTGTCCAATCTGGAACGGCTCTACGCCAACGTGCCCCGCCTGTGGGTGCCCCACGTTTTTTCCGACACCATCGCCACCCGCCTGGTGCGCCACCGCCACGGAGACTCCTCCGGGGTGCGGGGTGCCGCCTGGCTGTGGTGAGTTACTGCTGGCAAGCCAACCTCTCATGACTCAAGACCTGTACCTGAGCGTTCCCTACCTCGCCATCGGCGGTATCAAGGCCCTGCCCGAGGGGCGACCCACGGGTATCTACAAGTTGCCCTTGAGCGGCCCCGTGGCCATCGGCCCGGAGGGGCTCCAGGGCGATGTCCAGGCTGACCGGCGGGTGCATGGCGGGCCGGAGAAGGCGGTGCATCTCTATCCGGCGGATCATTACGCCAAACTGGCGGCCAAATTCCCCGAGGCCGCAGCCAGCCTGGTGGTGGGCAGCCTGGGGGAAAACCTGTCGGTGCCCGGCATCAGCGAGGCCGACGTCTGCATCGGCGATGTCTTCGCCTTCGGCAGTGCCCGGCTGCAGGTTTCCCAGCCGCGCTCGCCCTGCTGGAAAATCGACTCGCGTCACGGCCAGGAGGGCATGGCCGCATTCATTGCCGACACGGGGATCACCGGCTGGTATTTCCGGGTCCTGGAACCCGGCCAGGCGGCTCCCGGGGACAGCCTGGACCTGCTGCAACGCAACCCGGACCCCGTCTCCCTGGCGGAGATATGGCGGGGCTGGCAGGAACACCGGCCGCCCCCCGAGCGCCTCGCCCGCTGGGCCAACACCCCGGGCCTGACACCGGACTGGCGGCACCGCCTGGAACAGCGCCTGGCCTGGCTGCAGGCCAACAGCGGCCCGGCGGCGGGCAAGACCTGGCATCCCCGGCCCCAGGATTGAGCCGGGAGCCAGGCGCACCCTGCCTCAGGCGGCGGTAGCCCCATGGCTGCCGACCGCCAGGTCCACCTGCTGCAACGCCCCCACCTGGCCGTCTTCCCTGAGCCACAGTCCGGTCTGGCGCACCTCGCCCTTGCTCTGGTTGTTGCCGTCCTTTAGGCTGAACTGGCTATCCACCGAACCTAGCCAGAGGGCGCCCACCCCTGCCTGTTGCAGGGTTTCCAGGCCACCCTCCGCCTTGCGCCCCGGCTGCCACAGCCGTAGCTGGGCGTAGGCCGGGTCATTCTCGTCAAGCCAGTGGTTGCCATCGCTATCGAGCTTGGCCAGGTCGGCAAAGCCGTTGCCGGATTGGGCGCCGAACAGCTCGTTGCCGTTGTTGATCTGGCCGTCCCCATTGCGGTCCAGGGCCAGGAAGGCACTGCCCTTGCCCAGCAGGGGCATGTCCTCGTTCTTACCATCGGCATCCAGGTCGAAGGAAAAGCGCGCGTCCTGGAGATCCGCCGCCTGCCCGTCGAAATTGATCACCAGGGGATCCTTCAGCACGTATTCGGTGCCGCTGGCCTTGACTGCCGTCGTGCTCTCGTACTTCCGCGCCATGGCCACCTCCAGCTTGAAGTCGATGCAGCGGCCATCAGCCGTGTGTACGCTGCCCCTGGCGCAGACATCGGTGGCCTCCTGGTCCAGGGTGTGGGTGGTGGCCTCGCGCTGCCATTGCACCTCCAACACCTTGGCCGTGGGCACGGGTGACAGGGCGCCCCGGCCATCGCTGCCGCCCGGGCCAGTGGCCTTGGCGTCGCTCTTCCCGTCGGCGGTGGCGGCCCGGATGAAGTCCTCCAGGCCGTGGTCCGGGTTGCTGGGGCTGCCCGTGAGGGCGGCGAACATGCGGGCCATGATTTCCTGCAGCATGAGCAGGCAACGTTGCTGGCGACTGGCCTCGGAAGCGGTGAGGGACGCGTTGCCCCAGCTTTCCGGCACCTGGCCCCAGGGCCCGCTGCTGCCACCGGTGAGGGAATCTGGCAGGGGCGTGCCGTCCTTGGCAGCCTGCTGCAACAATTCCTTGAAGCTGTGCCACTGGCCGTCGCTCTTGCTGCTGCTGGTGGTGCTGGTATCGCTCTCCTGGCAGGCGCTGCGGCGACAGGTAATATCGATCTGGCTGTCTTCGATTTTCATGATCCTCTCCAAAGCAGGGACACCGGAAGAACATCCGGGTCTGGAGCCAGCTCTCAGCAAGAGCCTTGCCAGGACGTAGAACCACTGAAAATCAATGGGCTGCCGACTTTTCCAGGCGGCAAGAGGCGGCCGATCCGGCAAGCTTGGACGGAAAGGCCGGGGAAATGCGGCGGATGCTGCCGGCCGGAGCTCAAAACTCCAGGGGATCGACTTCCAGGTGCCAACGCAGGCGGGAGGGGGACTTGATGCCTTCCAGCAGGGGCCGCCAGGCGGCGAGGAAGACCTGCAGGGCTGGGCGGGAAGGGGACTCGACGAGCAGCTGGCCCCGCTCCAGGTTGGCACGGCGGGCCAGGCGCATGGGCACCGGGTCGAACAGGGCGACATTGTCGGCCCCGACCGTCGCCGACAGTTCCCGGGCGCTGGCCAGGAACTCCAGGGCCGGCCCCATTTCCGGTGCCTCGGCCCGTAACATGGCCTGGTAGGAGTAGGGGGGGAAGCCGGCCATGCGCCGCTCCTCCAACTGGCTGGTGGCGAAGGCGACGAAGTCGTGCTGCACCAAGGCGGCATAGAGGGGATGGTCCGGATGTTCGGTCTGGATCAGCACTTCGCCGGGCAGCTCGGCCCGGCCGGCGCGGCCGCCGACCTGCATCAGCTGGGCAAAGAGGCGCTCCGGGGCGCGGGGGTCGGCAGCGAAGAGGGCGGCATCGGCGCCCACCGCACCGACCAGGGTAAGGCGGGGAAAATCGTGGCCCTTGGCCAGCATCTGGGTACCGACCAGGATGTCGGCCTCGCCACCGTGGATTTTTTCCAGCAGGGCTTCCCACTGCTTGCGGCTGCGCGCCGAATCCCGGTCCACCCGCAGGATGCGGGCCTCGGGGAAGCGCTCTACCAGATGCTCTTCCAGGCGCTGGGTGCCGCGACCGAAGGGGTGGATATCCTGATTGCCACAGGTCGGACAGGCGCGGGGAATGCCGTTCTCGAAACCGCAGTGGTGGCAGCGCAGGCGCCGGTCCTTGAGGTGCAGCACCAGGTTGGCGGCGCAGCGGCGGCAGCGGGAAATCCAGCCGCAGGCCGGGCAGGCCAGCACCGGCGCGTAGCCGCGGCGGTTGAGGAAGACCAGGCTCTGCTCACCACGCTGCAGGCGCACTTCCAGGGCGGCGATGAGGGCCGTGGACAGGCCGTCCTGGAGCTTCTCCCTGCGCGTATCCACCAGCTTCACCTCCGGCAGGCGGGCGGCGGCATTGGCCCGGTCCCCCAGGGTGAGCAGGGTGTAGCGTCGGGCAACGCCCTCGCCGGTGGCATTGGCCCAGGTCTCCAGGGAAGGGGTGGCGGAGCCGAGGACGATCGGCACCTGGCGTTCCCGGGCCCGGAACACGGCCACGTCCCGGGCCGAGTAGCGCATGCCGTCCTGCTGCTTGAAGGAAGCATCGTGCTCCTCGTCCACCACGATCAGGCCCAGGTCCGGCAGGGGCGTGAACACGGAGAGGCGGGTGCCGAGGACGATACGCGCCGAGCCGTCGAAGGCGGCCCTCCAGTTGCGGGTGCGAGCGGCTTCGGTGAGCTCGCTGTGCAGGCTCACCAGGCCGACGTTGGGGAAACGGGAACGGACCCGCTCTTCCAGCTGGGGGGTGAGGTTGATTTCCGGCACCAGCATCAGGGCCTGGCGTCCTGCGGCCAGGGCGGCCGCCACCAGGCGCAGATAGACCTCGGTCTTGCCGCTGCCGGTGATGCCGTAGAGCAGGAAGGGGGCAAAGCGCGAAGCATCGCCAATGCCGGCGGCCAGGACCGCATCCACGGCCGCCTGCTGGCCCTCGGTCAGCTGGGGTTGGGGGGCCGACACCGCCGCCTTGGCCTTGCCCCGGGCCCCCCGGGCCTTGGGCGGGGCTACCCGGCGCAAGCCGACCGGCAGGGCCGCCAGCATTACCTCCCCCAGGGGGGCGTGGTAGTAGGCACTGCAGAACTCGGTCAGGCGGAACCACTCGGGCGGCAGGGGCGGCAGGTCGTCCCGCAGGATTTCCTCCACCGGTTTCAGCTGCTCCGGCGGCAGCTCCCCCACTTCCAGCACCGCCGTAATGACCCCGATGCGTGGCCGCCGCCCGAAAGGCACCCGCACCCGCCGACCCACATCGCCAGGGAAGGCGTCCGGGGCCAGATAATCGAACTGGCGGTGCAGGGGAACGTCGAGGGCGACGCGGACGATGGGCATGAGGTGGGGCGGGGTATGGGGATCGCTTTTCAGGTTTTTTACCTCAAGCCCTTTTCCGGCTTGGGGATTTCTAGTTGCCCACAATTTCTGTGGATAACTCTGTGAATTGTTGCGGGATGAATGCGCTAACTGCCGCTGCCACAAGGGTTTTTGTTACTCTGCCGCAAAATAAGGCAAATTTATGCGCCTTATAAATCAATGCGTTACACACAACAACTGGGGGTCCGGAGGGGAAATGTGACGGTTTGTAGCAATTCCCAGGTTCTGTGCATAAGTCAAGCGGACTGGTGCATTTTTTCCCCCTGCCGGGGAATGCCCCTTGCTGGGGCATGGGCCCTCCGCCAGGGCGGGGAGGGCCGTTCCGGAACAGGCTCAGGCAGGATTGCCGCTGCGCAGCTGGCGACTGTGGCTATGCACGGCTTCCACCAGCGCCGTGACATGGTCCGGCGGGGTGAACTGGGAAATGCCGTGCCCCAGGTTGAAGACGTGGCCGGTCTTGCTGCCACCCGCGGCATGGTAGGAATCCAGCACCTTCTTGGCTTCGGCCTGGACCACTTCGGGGGAAGCAAACAGCACGTTGGGGTCCAGGTTGCCCTGCAGCGCCACCTTGCCGCCGGTGCGGCGGCGGGCTTCGCCGATGTCGATGGTCCAGTCCAGGCCCACGGCGTCGCAGCCGATGGCGGCGATTTTCTCGATCCACAGGCCGCCGCCCTTGGTGAAGACGATGCAGGGAATCTTCTCCCCATCCTTCTCCTTGGTCAGGCCGGCGATGATGCGGCGCATGTACTGCAGGCTGAATTCCTCGTAGGCCGCAGCGGAAAGGCCGCCGCCCCAGGAGTCGAAAATCATCACGGCCTGGGCGCCGGCTTCGATCTGGGCGTTGAGGTAGGAGGTGACGGAGTCGGCAGTCACCGAGAGGATGCGGTGCATCAGGTCGGGACGGTTGTAGAGCATGGTCTTCACATGCCGGTAGTCGTCGCTGGAGCCGCCTTCCACCATGTAGCAGGCCAGGGTGTAGGGGCTGCCGGAGAAGCCGATGAGGGGCACGGAGTTGTCCAGGGCGCGGCGGATTTCACTCACCGCGTCGGTGACGTAGCGCAGGTGCTCATAGGGGTCCGGGGCCTGCAGGTCGCGGATGGCCCATTCCTCGCGCAGGGGGCGCTCGAACTTGGGGCCTTCGCCTTCGGCGAAGTACAGACCCAGGCCCATGGCGTCGGGTACGGTGAGGATGTCGGAGAAGAGGATGGCCGCATCCAGGTCGTAGCGGGCCAAGGGCTGCAGGGTCACTTCACAGGCCAGGGCCGGATTCTTGCACAGGTCGAGGAAGCTGCCGGCCCGGGCCCGGGTTTCCCGATATTCGGGCAGGTAACGGCCGGCCTGGCGCATCAGCCACAGGGGGGTGTATTCGGTGGGTTCCTGCAGCAGTGCGCGCAGGAAGGTGTCGTTGCGGGGTCGGGTCACAGGGGGCTCCGCCGAGGTTAGCTGAAAGACCCGGATTATCCGCTTTTCCGCCCCCCCCTGTCATTGGCCAGGATCAAAAGAAGGCGCTTTCTGCCCCGCACGACCGGGCCCTTCAAGGCCCGGGACAGGCACTTCAGGCGTCGCTAGCTTTTTTGGTGGCAACACCTAGCTGCTTGAGCTTGCGATAGAGATGGGTACGCTCCACGCCCGAACGTTCTGCTACCCGAGTCATGTTGGCCCCCTCCTGGCGTAGCAGATGCTCGAAATAGAGCTTTTCGAAGGCATCCCGGGCCTCCCGCAGGGGCTGCTCGAACAGGGGCTGCAACGGCGTGTCAGTCTCCGCCGGGGCTTCGCCCTGCAGCAACCCGGCCACGTCGTCCTGACTGATTTCCTCTTCCAGGGCAGTCAGGGCCAGGTTTTTCACCGCCGCCTGCAGTTCGCTCCAGCCCTCGCCAGGCCAACGGTGCAGGCGCAGGGCATTGAGGGCGCCACTGGAAAAATGCCGGGCCGGCGCTTCCCCCCGCTCCATCAGGTGGGAGAGTAGGAGGGTGGCGATCTCCGGCACTTCGTCGCCATGGCCCGCCAGTTGCGGCAGGGTCAGCCAAACCTGGCCCAGGCGGGCTATCAGGGCAGGGTCCCAGCCGGCTTCGGTGAGGGCGCTGAGGGGCTTGGCCGAGGCTGCCACCAGCAGCAGCTTGTACTTTTCCAGGCGCTCCAGGGCGAAGGCCAGGTTCATCTGTTGCAATTTGCCCAGGGGCGCCAGATCGGGCACGAAGAGAACGCCGCCCGCCGCCTTCTCCAGCCGTTCCTGGGTCAGGGGACCGCTTTCCGCCACCAGGTCGAGCCAGGGGGCGTGGGGTGCCTGCAGGGTGCGGGCACAGATTTCGGCAATGCCGCCGGCCCCGCCCTTGAGCAACAGTACGGCGGTACCCTTGGCTGCCTGTTCCAGGCGCTTTTTCAGGTCGCGCAGCAGCGGCGACTTGGCCAGGGCATCCAGGGTCAGGGGTGGCTTTTCCGCCCGAGTGTCGTGCTTCAGGGCCTTCTTGACGGTGGCCAGAAGCTTTTGCAGGGCAATGGGCTTTTCCAGGAAATCCACCGCACCGTGGCGGGTAGCCTCGACGGCGGTATCGATGGTGCCGTGGCCGGACATCATGACCACGGGCATGGTGAGCAGGCCGGAGGCGTTCCATTCCTTGAGCAGGGAGATGCCGTCTGTATCCGGCATCCAGATGTCGAGCAAGACCAGGTCCGGGCGCTTTTCCGCCCGGAGGCGGCGAGCCGCCCCGGCGTTCTCGGCCAACCAGGTGCTGTGCCCTTCATCCGCCAGAATTTCCGAAAGGAGTTCGCGGATGCCGACTTCGTCGTCAACGACCAGTATCTGAGCCATGATTTTCTTCTCCGGCAAGGGGCAGGCGGATGAGGATCTGGGCGCCGCCCGGAGTGCCGTTTGCTTGTTTATTGGTGATGTCGATGCTGCCACCGTGCTCGTCCACGATCTTGCGCACGATGGCCAGGCCCAGGCCGGTACCCTTGGGCTTGGTGGTGACGTAGGGTTCGAAGGCCCGGGCTAGGATTTCCGGCGGGAAGCCAGGGCCGTTGTCGGTCACCGTCAGCTGGGCGAAGCGACCGGCAACCGCGGTGGCGATGCGGATGCACGGTTGGGGCAGCCCGGCCAGGGCATCTTCGGCATTGCGCAGCAGGTTGTGGATGATCTGGCGCAGCTGGGTGGCATCCCCCATCACCGGTGGCAGGTCTCCGTCCAGATGGACGTCAATGCTGGCGTGGGAGGCGTCGTATAAGCCCAGGACTTCGCCCACCAGGCTGTTGAGGTCCACCGTTGCCAGCACCGGTGCCGGCATGCGGGCGTAGTCACGGAAGTCGTCCACCATGCGCTTCATGGCCTGGACCTGATTGATGATGGTCTGGGTGCTCTTGCTCAGCGTTTCCCCATCGGCTTCCCCCAGCTTGCCTTCCAACTTCATCTGCAGGCGCTCGGCAGAAAGCTGGATGGGGGTGAGGGGATTCTTGATCTCGTGGGCCAGGCGCCGGGCCACTTCGCCCCAGGCGGCACTGCGCTGGGCAGCGATAAGCTGGGTGACCTCGTCGAACACCACCACGTAGCCACCACCCCGCTCCACCGGCAATTTGGAGCCGCGCAGCAGCAGCACCTGGGGGGCGCCGCCGGGACGCTCCAGCTCGATCTGGGTCTGCCAGTCGTCCTCCGCATGGGCGGCGAAGCCGTCGCGGATGGCCCGCCCAAGGACATTCTGGCGCGGCCAGGCCTCCACCGGCTCACCGGAAAGCCCGACGAAATCGTCGTCCAGGATGGTGGCGGCCCCCGCATTGCCGGCCCGCAGGACGAAGCGCTGGTCGAAAGCCAGCACCCCGGCGGAGAGGTTGGCCAGAATTTCTTCCAGGTAAGCCCGGGCCGATTCCAGTTCACTCCGATGCCGCTCGGTTTCCTTGCGCGCATCGTCCAGCTGGCGGGTCATGCGGTTGAAGGACTGGGTCAATACCCCCAGTTCGTCGCCACTATAAATGGCCTGGCGCGGCGTAAAGTCACCGGCGGCGACGGCCTGGGTGCCTTCGGCCAGAATCGAAAGGGGGGCGGACAACCGCCGGGCCAGGACATAGGCCACGGCGATGGCGGTAAACAAGGACAGCAACAGGGTCAGAGTCAGGGTCAGGGCATAAATCTGGGTCAGCCCCTCCCGACCCAGGGAAAGCTCCTGGTAATCCCGATAGACCCCCTGCACCGCTTCCGCATTCTCGGCGATGGTCTGGGGCACCGACTGGGTCAATTGGAGGATGCGGGGTTCGTCGGACAGGCCGTAGGCGGGCACGGCCACCAAGACCCGCAACACCATGTCCTTACCCGGCTCACCCTCCACCGTGGCCAGGCCTCGGGACAGGCGGGCCTGTTTGAGCTGGACCGAGGAGGGCAGGGCCGGCAAGAGATCGGAATAGTCACCGTTGGCACTGGCCACCACCTGGCCGTTCTGGGCAAACAGGGCAGCGGTCTCCACCCCTGCCTGTTCCCGCAGGCGGTTGAGCAGCAGGCGGCGGCTGGCCTCGGGCCGATCGCCGAGCTCCAGGGCCATATGCCGGCCTTTTTCGGTGAGGTCGGAAAGCAGGGCATCGAGAGCACTGCGCCCCAGGTTGAGGCCCGACTCAAGAGCCTTTTCCACCCGTACATCGAACCAGCTTTCGATGCTCTTGGTGACGAACTGGACGGAGACGGCATACACCATCACCCCGGGCACCACCCCCATGAGGCCGAGGAACAACAGCAAGCGCAGCTTCAGGCGCGAGCCAAAGACCTTGGCCCGGTGCTCGCGCCAGAGGATGCGCAGCTGCCAGGCCACCAGGCCGGCCAGGGCCAGGGCCACCAGGCCGTTCAACCCCAACAGCCAGGGATAATGGGTGGCGAAGAGGGCGGTGTTGGCACTGGCGGAGGCCAGGAGAAACAGCAGGATGCCGCCCAGGGCGGCGGCGACGACCAGAAGCACCCTCACTTGCCGGCCTCCCGGGATTCGCTCGGGGTGAAAGGCCAGGCGGCCCAATCCGAGGCCAGGTTCCATTCCTTGTTGGCCAGGGCAGTGAGCTGGAAGGGCTTGGGTAGCTGACTGGTGTCCAGGCGCAGGCGCAGGGCGGCCTGATAGGTATCGCCATGCTTCAGGGCCAGGGACTTGTCTAGCACCTGCCAGTTGCGCAGGCGGGACAGGATGCGCACCGCTTCCTCCAGGGAACCGAAATTCTGGTGCAGGGCACCGCTGGAAAGCCGGTACTGGCGAGTCAAGGCATTATAGGAAAGGCGCAGGGTGAGACTGCGGCTGGCCAGTTTTTCATCCAGCCAGTACCAACGGGCCCGACTCAGTTCGAAATCGACGACAAAATAAAGTATGACTCCCCGGGACACCGCCTCTTCCAGGCGGTGGTTGAACTCGAAAACGAAGTCGGCGGACAGACTGTAGCCATCGTCCGTGGCCTGCAACTGGGGATTGCGCACCTCCACCTCGGCAGCGCTGGCCGTACTGGCTGCGAAAGGCAGCCACAGGAGTAGCAGCAATGCCCGCAGGCAGATAAGAAAGGTACCTCCCGGGCGGTCAGGCACGCTTCTGCAGCAGGGCATAGTAGAAGCCGTCATGGTCATCCTGGGGCAGCAGTTGCAGGTCTTCGGCGCCGGCGATGGGCAGGCGCTGGGCATCGGTATGGCGCTTCAGGAATTTCGCCACTTGTAGGCGATTCTCTTCAGGGAAGATCGAACAGGTGGCATAAAGCAGTTTACCGCCCGCTGCCAGGCACGGCCACAGGGCTTCCAGGATCTGCCGTTGCACCGTGGCGAACTGGGCAATATCCGACTCCCGCCGCAACCACTTGCTATCCGGGTGGCGGCGCACAACCCCGGCGGCGGAGCAGGGGACGTCGGCCAGGATGCGGTCGAAGGACCGGCCATCCCACCAGTCCTCCGGCCGCCGGGCATCCGCGGTCTTCACCGTGGCAGCCAGGCTGAGGCGGGCGAGATTTTCTTCCACCCGCTGACAACGCTTGGCATCCGCATCCAAGGCCAGGAGCTGCACCTGGGCCAGTTCCAGAATATGAGCCGTCTTGCCGCCGGGAGCGGAACAGGCGTCCAGTACCCGCAGGCCGTCGGCCAGGTCCAGCAGTTCGGCTGCACGTTGAGCGCCGTAGTCCTGTACCGACACCCGGCCCTCAAAAAATCCCGGCAATTGCTCGACCCCCACGGGCTTCTCCAGCAACAGGCCACTGGCGCCCACAGGCACGGCGCCAATACCGGCCTCCGCCAGGGCGTGTGCGTAAACGTCCCGGGATTGGCGCCGGGTATTGGCGCGCAGGGTCATGGGCGGCTGGCCGTTGCCAGCGGCTGCGATACGCTGCCAATCCGCCGGGTAGGCCGCCTGCAGGCGGCGCAGCCACCACGCCGGGTGCCAGTCCCGGGCCACTGGATCAGTGTTGGCGGCTGCCAGGAGCTGTTCGCGCTGGCGCAGGTAATTGCGCAGCACGCCATTGGCGACACCCTTGAAGCGGCCGCCGGCGATGGTGGCTACGGCGGCTACGGCCTGGTCCACCACGGTGTGGGACTGGTCCGGCCGGCTTTCCAGGCGATAGAGGGCAGCCAGGAGGAGGGCATGGACCAGGGGATCGGGCAGGGGGCGGGCCAGCAAGCGGCCGAGAATGAAGTCGCCCCAACCGTAGCGGCGGAGGGTGCCATAGGCGATATCCTGCGCCTGGGCACGGATGCTCGGCAGGTCGCTACGAGCGCCGGCCAGGGCTTCCGTCAGATTTCGGCCTTGCATGACGCTGGTCACGGACTGGGAAGCCAATAACAGTGCCTGGGCCAGGGAATCCGGCGGTAACTGGGGAACGGAGTGGGGGCGTGGAGGGCGGTTGGACACGGTACAGATTTCTTGTCGGCAGCTGCGAGGATGCAGCCTCAGGGGGGTTGAGTTTAGCATGGTCGTAGTACTGGATTTTTAGGGATAATCAGCCCATGTCTCGACACTCGATCACTCGTTACGCGTGGCTTTCCATCGCTGCGGCCGTTGCCACCATCCTGCTCAAGGGGGTGGCCTGGCGCCTTACCGGATCCGTCGGCCTGCTCTCCGATGCCCTGGAATCGTTCGTCAATCTGGCCGGGGCGATCATGGCCCTGTGGATGCTCGGATTGGCGGCCCTGCCGCCGGACGAGAAGCATGCCTATGGCCATACCAAAGCCGAGTATTTCGCCAGCGGCTTCGAAGGCTTGCTGATCCTGGTCGCCGCCGTTGGCATCGGGGCCGCCGCATTCAGCCGGCTGCTCAACCCCCAACCCCTGGAGCAGCTTGGCTTGGGCTTGGGCGTCTCCACAGTCGCCTCTCTGGTTAATCTCGGCGTTGCCCGGGTCATGCTAACCGCCGGAAAACGCTACGGCTCCATCGCCCTGGAGGCCGATGGCCATCACCTGATGACCGATGTCTGGACCTCGGTCGGCGTCATCGTCGGTGTCGGGGCAGTAGCGCTGACCGGCTGGCTATGGCTGGATCCCCTCTTGGCCCTGCTGGTTGCTCTCCATATCCTCCATACCGGCTGGCAGCTAGTGCATCGCTCCGCCGCCGGCCTCATGGATGCAGCCCTGCCCGATGATGTCCAGGCCACGGTGGAAGGGGTGTTGGATGAACACCGGCACAACGGCATCGGCTTCCACGCCGTGCGTAGCCGCCAAGCGGGCGCCCGGGCCTTCATTTCGTTGCATGTACTGGTACCGGGGGAGTGGACGGTGCAGGTAGCCCACGAACTGGCAGAGCGCATTGAGGAGGACATCCGGAAGGCGGTTCCCGGCGCCAATGTCATTACCCACCTGGAGCCCCTGGAAGACCCTCGCTCCCACGAAGATATTCCCCTGGATCGGTAATGCGCCGGCCATTGCTTCTAGCCCTGGCAGCCTTCTTTGTTGCAGGCCCGGCCTTGGCATGGAATGGAGCAGGGCACCGCCTGGTCGCCACCATCGCCTGGGATAATCTGGATAATTCCACACGTCAGGCAGCAACGGAACTGCTTCGCACCCATCCAGACCAAGATCGCTGGCTGCTGAAATCCCGTTACTACCCGGCAGAATCCCCAGACTATGTCTTGTTCCTCGAGGCCTCCACCTGGGCCGACGATATCCGCCGTGACCCCCGCTTTGAAGGGGCTGGATCCAGCAGTACCCTGCCGGGGTTTCCCGACATGGAACGGCATGGGGAGTGGCATTACGACAATCTGCCCCTGCAGGGCAAGCCGCATCATAGCCCGGATGGGCAACTGACCGCGCGCATCCACAGCCTTACCGCCCAGCTTGGCGATAGACACCTTTCTTCCACCCAGCGCGCCTACGCCTTGACCTGGTTGCTCCATCTAGTGGCGGACATTCACCAACCCCTACACGTGGTTAGCCGCTACAACGGGGAGGGCAGGGGGGACGAAGGCGGCAACGGGCTAGCGGTACGGGATAACCTCAACCCGCGGCATCCGAATACCAACCTGCACGCCTATTGGGACGACCTGCCCGGTCCACCCTGGCTAAGAGGGAAGCGCCTGCGCCAGGCAGCCACTTCCCTGGAAGAAACTACGATGCCGGTAGCAGTCAGCGGCCAAGCCGATACCTGGCGCGACGAATCTTTCCGAATGGCCCGGGACTATGTTTATCCTAATAGCCAGGAAGTGGCGCCCATTCTGGACTCCGACTACCGGGACAGGGCCCACTCTATCGCCGCTCAACGCCTCTTCGCCGCTGGTGTGCGGCTCGCCAGACTGTTGCATCGCAGTCTGGCGCACTGATGTTTCACGTGAAACCATGTTCCACGTGAAACATCAATAAAAAAGGCGCGGTCCATACCGCGC
>DATEZY010000121.1:0-22447 GCA_035255085.1 Azospira sp.
TCCTGGGCGGCGCTGAGGATTTCCGCGGCTTCCTGCACTTCGGAGAAATCGGGGCGCATGGCCTCGACGATGGGCATGATCTGGTTGGGGTGGATGCTCCACATGCGCAGGTAGCCGAATTCCCGGCGCGCCCGGCGGGCATCGCTCGCCGCCACAGCAGTATCCTTGATCTCCGTGGTGACGTTGTGGGAAGGCACGACGCCGTTGGCCAGGGCGGCGGCGGCGATATCGGCCTTGGCCCGGGCCACCAGGGGGTGGTCGAACTGCCCCGGGCTCTTCATGGCGCTACCGGGGATGGCGCCGTGGTGGCCGGAAACGAAATCCATCAGGCCGAAGTCCAGGCTCTCTACCCCGGGCAGGGCGGCAATTTCCCAGGCCTCCTTCAGGGCGCCGTGGGTCTCGATCAGCACGTGCACCGGAATGGGCCGGGCGATGCGGCATTGGGCTTCGATTTCCCGCAGCGCTTCGATCTGGCTACGGGCATCGCCGGCGGAGCGCACCTTGGGAATGGTGAGGAAAGCGAGGCGCTGGCCAGCATGATAGACCAGGATTTCCAGGTCGCGCCGCCAGTGGGAGTGGGTGATGTCGTGGATGCGGGCGCCGACCCGGCCGTAGCGGTTATCAGCACTCATGACGATATTGGCCGCCATTTCCGCATGTTCGGCTTCGGCGCCGGCATGGGCGCCGTCCTCGCAGTCGCAGGTGACGTCAAAGACGGACTGGCCGTTGTGGGCGAGTTCCTGTTGCAACTGCAGGGCCTTCTTCATGAGCTTTTCCGAGCCGGCGTAGTGATCCACCACGGGTAGGACGGGGAAGGGCTTTTCGCCGGCGAACAGAACGTCGCTGGGATGGCGTAGGGTCATGGCAAAGCTCCAAAGAAAAAGGCCGCGGCATTTTACCGCGGCCTTTGCAGCAATTGGCTTGCTGTCGATTACAGCATGGAAGCCACAGCGGCGCGCTCTTCTTCGAGCTCGGCCAGGGTGGCGTTCATCTTGCCGCGGCTGTACTCGTCGATCTCCAGACCCTGGATGATCTTGTACTCGCCGCCCTTGCACTCGCAGGGGAAGCCGTACACGACGCCTTCGGGGATGCCGTAGGAACCGTCGGAGGGCACGCCCATGGTGACCCACTCGTCGGAACCGAGAACCCAGTCACGCACGTGGTCGATGGCGGCATTGGCAGCGGAAGCGGCGGAGGACAGGCCGCGGGCTTCGATGATGGCGGCGCCGCGCTTGCCCACGGTGGGCAGGAACACGTCGTTGTTCCACACAGCGTCGTTCACCAGAGCCTTGACGTTGTCGCCGTTGGAGGTGGCGAAACGGTAGTCAGCGTACATGGTGGGGGAGTGGTTGCCCCACACGACCATCTGCTTGAAGGAGGAAACGGCGCGGCCGGTCTTGGCAGCCAGTTGGGACAGGGCGCGGTTGTGGTCCAGGCGCAGCATGCCGTGGTAGTTCTTGGGGTTGGTGCGGCCAACCTTCTTGGCGGCGGAAGCGGCGATGTAGGCGTTGGTGTTGCAGGGGTTGCCCACCACCAGAACCTTGACGGTTTCCTTGGCGTTTTCGGCGATGGCCTTACCTTGAACGGTGAAGATTGCACCGTTGGCGGTCAGCAGATCGGCACGCTCCATGCCCTTGCTGCGGGGACGTGCACCAACCAGCAGGCAGACGTCAGCGTCCTTGAAAGCGACATTGGGATCGTCGGTGGCAACCATGCCAGCGAGCAGCGGGAAGGCACAGTCTTCCAGCTCCATCATCACGCCCTTGACGGCCTGTTGGGCTTGCGGCAGGTCCAGCAGCTGAAGAATGACAGGCTGGTCTTTGCCAAGCATCTCGCCGGAGGCGATGCGGAAAAGCAGGCTGTAACCGATCTGGCCGGCAGCGCCGGTAACGGCGACGCGCATGGGGGCTTTGGACATGTTGCGGCTCCTGTAATGCAATCGTTGAACGGAATTCGTCCGCAGCTCCGCGTATTGGGATTAAGGGCGGATGCAGGGGCGGCTGCCAGCGCCCGGGTCTTGCCTGTGCCGCTGGGGCAGAAGCGTTTCGGCTTGTTTGAACAGGAAGCCGGGGAGGGCGCTTAGAGCCGGGAAATCTTAAGCGCTTCACTAGGTGGTGTCAATGTTTCGTCTTATGTCTTATATAAGATATTAGTATTAGAATAGACGAATGATGGATTTTGTGCTGAAATACAAAATTATGAACCGCAACGTCACGCCGCCTTCCCCCACTTTTAGCCCCCTTTATCGGCAGATCAAGGATCTGATGCTGCGCAGTCTGGAGGCTGGCGAATGGAGGCCGGGAGACGCTATTCCGAGCGAGTCGGAATTGGCGGGTCGGTTCAGTGTCAGTCAGGGTACGGTACGCAAGGCCATCGATGAGATGGCGGCCGAGAACCTGCTGGTGCGGCGTCAGGGCAAGGGCACCTTCGTTGCCACCCATGACGATCCTCGCTCCTTCTTCCGCTTTCTGCGCTTGGTGCCCAACGAGGGCGGCATGCAGCAATCCCACAGCGAACCCATCGAGTGCTGGCGCGCCAAGGCTGGCCAGGATGTGGCACGGGTCCTGGGCATCGAGCCGGGGGCGCCGATCACCATCGTACGTCGCCTGCTGAGCTTCGATGCGGAGCCGGTGGTGCTGGATGAAATCTACCTGCCCAGCGATCTGTTTCCCGATCTGTCCATGGAAATCCTCAAGGGCAGCGATCAATCCCTTTACAGCATGTTTGAGTCCCGCTATGGCGTCCGCATGATCCGGGCCGAGGAGCGCATTCGCGCCGTGGCCGCGGACAAGAGCAATGCGGATCTGCTGCGGGTGCCGGATGGCAGCCCCTTGCTGCTGGTGGAGCGGGTTGCCTTCACTTATGGCAACAAGGCGGTGGAGTGGCGCCGCGGCTTTTATTCAACGCAGAAACACCATTATCTGAATGAGCTTGGCTAACAAAAAATCTGAAGGAGGGGGCGGGGAACAGCGGAATTCGGAAACATCGGTACGTCGAAAAATACTATAATTTATAACTTTCATAAGGGTGCGGTGGCTTCACGTCGCCGTTTCGCAACAAGCAAGAGGGATGATGTTCATGGCAGAACTAAGCATCAAGAAGAAGCGTCCGAAAAATCTGGACCTCACAACGATCCGACTGCCCCTTCCGGGTATTCTTTCCATTCTCCATCGTGTCAGCGGCGCCGGTCTGTTCCTGCTCCTGCCGCTGCTCCTGTGGCTCTTCCAAAGTAGCGTATCCACGCCCGAGTCCTTCGCTACCTTCAAGGTGGTTGCGACCAGCCCGTTTGTCAAGATCATCCTGCTGGGTCTGCTGTGGGCCTTCTGCCATCACTTCTGTGCCGGTATCCGCTATCTGTTCCTCGACATGCACATTGGCATCGACCTTGAGTCCGCCCGTCTGAGCAGCAAGATCGTCTTTGTCGTCAGCATCGCGCTGACCGTCATTCTGGGAGTTGCCCTGCTATGGTAAATCGCATCGTTGTCGGCGCCCATTACGGCCTGAAGGACTGGATCGCCCAGCGTGCCACGGCCGTGGTGATGGCTGTCTATTCCGTCATTCTGCTGGTCGCTGTTGGCGCCCTGGCCCCCAATACCTTTGAAGCCTGGCACGGTCTGTTTGCCAACGGCTTCATGAAGTTCATCACCTTCCTGTTTTTCCTGAGCCTGTTCTACCACGCCTGGATCGGCGTGCGTGACATCTGGATGGACTACGTCAAGCCCACTGGTGTTCGCCTGGTGCTGCACGTTGTGACCATTCTCGCCCTGGTTGGCTATGCCGGCTGGGCCGCTCAGATTCTGTGGAGACTGTAAGTAATGACTATCCCGGTTCATAAGTTTGACGTGGTCATCGTCGGTGCCGGTGGCGCCGGCCTGCGTGCCGCGCTGCAGGTGTCCGAAGCCGGTCTGAAGACCGCCGTGCTGTCCAAGGTGTTCCCCACCCGTTCCCATACCGTCGCTGCCCAGGGCGGCGTCGCTGCCTCCCTCGGTAACGTGACCGAGGATAACTGGCACTGGCACATGTACGACACCGTCAAGGGTTCCGACTGGCTGGGCGACCAGGATGCCATCGAATTCATGGTGAAGAAGGCCAACGAAGTGGTCGTGGAGCTGGAACACTTCGGTATGCCCTTCGACCGTCTGGATAGTGGCAAGATCTATCAGCGTCCGTTCGGTGGTCACTCCCAGAACTACGGCGAAAAGCCCGTCAACCGTTCCTGTGCTGCTGCCGACCGTACCGGTCATGCCATGCTGCACGCCATGTACCAGCGCAACGTCAAGGCCAATACCCAGTTCTTCGTGGAATGGATGGCTCTGGACCTGATCCGTGACGAAGACGGCGACGTCCTCGGTGTGACCGCTATGGAAATGGAAACCGGCGAAGTTCATATCTTCCACGCCAAGGCCACCATTTTCGCCACCGGCGGTGCCGGTCGCATCTACTACTCTTCCACCAATGCCTTCATCAACACCGGCGACGGCGTGGGTATGGCCGCTCGTGCCGGCATCCCCCTGGAAGACATGGAATTCTGGCAATTCCACCCCACCGGCGTGGCCGGTGCCGGCGTGCTGATCACTGAAGGTGTGCGCGGTGAAGGCGGTATTCTGCGTAACGCTTCCGGTGAGCGTTTCATGGAGCGCTATGCCCCGAACCTGAAGGATCTGGCTTCCCGCGACGTGGTCTCCCGTTCCATGGTGACCGAAATCAACGAAGGCCGCGGTTGCGGTCCGGACAAGGATCACGTCCTGCTGGACATCACCCACCTGTCCCCCGAGACCATCATGAAGCGCCTGCCTGGCATTCGTGACATCTCCATCCAGTTCGCCGGTGTGGACCCCATCAAGGCCCCGATCCCCGTGGTCCCGACCTGCCACTATCAGATGGGCGGCATTCCGACCAACTACAAGGGTCAGGTCATCGTGCCGAAGGGCGACGAGAAGTCCGTTCCCGTGGGTGGCTTCTACGCCGCCGGCGAGTGTGCCTGCGCCTCCGTGCATGGCGCCAACCGCTTGGGTACCAACTCCCTGCTTGACCTGCTGGTCTTCGGCAAGTCTTCCGGCGAGTCCGTGGTGGAAGACCTGAAGGGTAACCCGCGCGCCCACAAGCCCCTGCCGGCCAACGCTGCCGACGTTTCCCTGGCCCGTATCTCCCGTCTGGATAACCAGAAGAACGGCGAGAACGTGCATGAAGTTCGTCTGGCCATGCAGCGCACTATGCAGAAGCATGCCGGCGTGTTCCGCTTCAACGACCTGCTCAAGGCCGGTGTCGAGGAAATCAAGAAGGTCGCCGAGCGCGCCAAGACCACCGAGATCAAGGATAAATCCAAGGTCTGGAACACCGCCCGTACCGAAGCCCTGGAACTGGACAACCTGATCGAAGTGGCCAAGGCCACCATGATCTCCGCCGAAGCTCGCAAGGAATCCCGCGGCGCCCACGTGCGTGACGATGCCCTGGATACCGCCGAGACCCCGGCCGGTCGCGACGACAAGAACTGGCTCAAGCACACCCTGTGGTACTCCGCCGACAATCGTCTGGAGTACAAGCCGGTCAACATGACGCCGCTGTCTGCTGATGTCGAGTCCATCGCACTCGCCAAGCGGACCTACTAAGGCCAGGAAGGAATACGTAAATGAGCGCTAACAGCAAACGTACCGTTCAATTCAAGATCTACCGCTACGATCCGGATAAGGACAACGCGCCTTACATGCAGGACATCTCCGTCGAGCTGGAACAGTCCGACAAGAAGCTCCTGGATGCCCTGGTGCGCCTGAAGGTCAAAGACGACAGCCTGGCTTTCCGCCGTTCCTGCCGCGAAGGCGTGTGCGGTTCCGACGCCATGAACGTCAATGGCAAGAACCGTCTGGCCTGCCTCACCGAAGTGGACGAGCTGCCCCAGCCCATCGTGCTGCGGCCCCTGCCCGGTCTGCCGGTGGTGCGCGACCTGATCGTGGACATGACCCAGTTCTTCAAGCAGTACCACTCCATCAAGCCGTACCTGATCAACAACGATCCGGCGCCCGAGCGTGAGCGTCTGCAATCCCCGGAAGAGCGGGAAGAGCTGAACGGCCTGTACGAGTGCATCCTGTGCGCCTGCTGCTCCACCTCCTGCCCGTCCTTCTGGTGGAACCCCGACAAGTTTGTCGGCCCGGCTGGCCTGCTGGCTGCTTACCGCTTCATCGCCGATACCCGCGACCAGGCTACCAGCGAGCGTTTGGATAACCTGGAAGATCCGTATCGTCTGTTCCGTTGCCACACCATCATGAACTGCGTCGATGTCTGCCCGAAGGGTCTGAATCCCACCAAGGCCATCGGCAAGATCAAGGAAATGATGGTTCGGCGTGCTGTTTAATGGAGCGAGCTGAATATGAGCGCCTTCGCTGGCGCTGCATCCGCCGCGGCCTGCTGGAGCTGGATCTGACGCTGACGAAATTCCTCGATAACGAATTTCAGAAGCTGACCGAACCGGAGGTCGAAGCCTTCAAAAGGCTGGCGGAACTAGAGGATTGGGATTTCCTGGCCCTGATTGTTGGTGGCCAGGATGTACCCGACCCGCATGAGGCTGCTGTACTGGCCAAACTGCGTAAGTGCTGAGTAAGGAAGGCGCCGCACCATGGCGCCTCTCCTTCGCTGAAAAAAGTAGTGATGACAACCACCACAGGGGCTGCAAAATGAGCGAACGCAAGGCTACTCTCAATATCGAAGGCCAGGGGCCGGTCGATTTCACGATCATGTCTCCGACGCATGGCAACGACTGTATCGACATTCGTACGCTGGGCGGAAAAACCGGTCTCTTTACCTACGATTCCGGCTTCCTGTCCACTGCCAGCTGCAAATCCAAGATTACCTTCATCGATGGTGACAAGGGCGAGCTGCTGTACCGCGGCTATCCCATCGAGCAACTGGCTGAAAACTGCAACTTCCTGGAAGTGGCTTACCTGCTGAAGAACGGCGAACTGCCGAACGCCGGCGAGAAGAAAGCTTTCGAAGACACCATCAAGAATCACACCATGGTGCACGAGCAGCTGGCCAAGTTCTTCAGCGGCTTCCGTCGCGACGCTCACCCCATGGCCGTGATGGTCGGCGTGGTGGGTGCCCTGTCCGCCTTCTACCACGAAGCGATGGACTTCTCCGACGCCGAACACCGCAGCATCAGCTTCAACCGCATCATCGCCAAGATGCCCACCATCGTCGCCATGGCCTACAAGTACACGACCGGCCAGCCGTTCATGTACCCGCGCAACGACCTGGACTACACCGCCAACTTCATGCACATGATGTTCGGCACCCCGTGCGAGACCTACAAGCCGAATCCCGTGCTGGTCCGTGCCCTGGACGTGATTTTCACCCTGCACGCCGACCACGAGCAGAACGCTTCCACCTCCACCGTACGTCTGGCTGGCTCCTCCGGTGCCAACCCCTTCGCCTGTATTTCCGCCGGTATCGCCTGCCTGTGGGGCCCGGCCCACGGTGGTGCCAATGAAGCCTGCCTGCAGATGCTGGAAGAAATCGGTGACGTGTCCCGCGTTGGCGAGTACATCGCCCGCGCCAAGGACAAGAACGATTCCTTCAAGCTGATGGGCTTCGGCCATCGCGTGTACAAGAACTTCGACCCCCGCGCCAAGCTGATGCGCAAGGTGTGCAACGAAGTTCTGAAGGAACTGGGCCTGGAAAACGATCGCCTGTTCAAGCTGGCCATGGAACTGGAAAAGATTGCCCTGGAAGATCCGTACTTCGTCGAGAAGAAGCTCTACCCGAACGTGGACTTCTACTCCGGCATCGTGCAGAAGGCCCTGGGTATCCCCACCTCCATGTTTACCTGCATCTTTGCCCTGGCTCGCACCGTGGGCTGGATGACCCAGTGGGAAGAAATGATCACCGATCCCGAGTACAAGATCGGCCGTCCCCGTCAGCTCTACGTCGGCGCCGCCAAGCGCGACGTCGCGCCGCTGGCCAAGCGCTAATCGGCGAAAAAGGGGCGGCCTGGCCGCCCCTTTTGCCATACCCGGGGCGCAGGTTCCCCCTCGTTGAATAAAGCAATTAACAATAAAACCACCCTACAGGTGATTGCCATGATGATGCAAAACTTCGGCACCTCCTACCTCTTCGGCGGCAATGCCCCGTTCGTGGAGGAGCTGTACGAGAACTATCTCGATAATCCCGCTTCCGTCCCTGACGAATGGCGCGACTATTTCGACAAGCTGGCCCAGCAGCCTGGTGCTGCCGCCCGCGATGTCCCCCATTTCCCGGTTATCGCCGCTTTTGCCGAACAGGGCAAGCGCGGTCCGGTGCGTACCGTGGTGGCTGCCGGCGACGACAAGAAGCAGGTCGCCGTGCTGCAACTCATCAACGCCTACCGCTTCCTCGGCAACCGCTGGGCCAATCTGGACCCGCTGAAGCGCCAGGAGCGTCCTGAGATCCATGAACTGGAACCGTCCTTCTACGGTTTCACTCCTGCCGACCTGAACGAGCCCTTCAATACCGGCTCCTTCCAGATGGGCGTTGATCGCGCCCCCTTGGGCCAGATCCTCGAAGCCTTGAAGGAGACCTATTGCGGTTCCATCGGCGTCGAATACATGTACATGAGCGACATCGCTCAGAAGCGCTGGCTGCAAGAACGCCTGGAGCCGACTCGCGGCAATGGTAACTACAAGCCCGAGCGCAAGAAGCGTTTCCTCGATCGCCTGACCGTCGCTGAAACCCTGGAACGCTATCTGCACACCCGTTACGTGGGCCAGAAGCGCTTCTCCCTGGAAGGCGGTGAGTCCCTCATCGTCTCCATGGACGAAGTGATCCGTACCGGTGCTGCCACCGGCGTTCAGGAAATCGTTATCGGCATGGCCCACCGCGGCCGCCTGAACGTGCTGGTGAACACCCTGGGCAAGGCCCCCTCCATGCTCTTCGCCGAATTCGAAGGCAAGAAGAAGGTGGATCTGTCCTCCGGCGACGTAAAGTATCACATGGGCTATTCCTCCGACGTGGGCACTGAACACGGTCCGGTGCACCTGACCCTGGCCTTCAACCCCTCCCACCTGGAAATCGTGAACCCGGTGGTGGAAGGTTCCGTCTATGCTCGTCAGGTTCGCCGTGGTGGCGATGCTGCCGCCAAGACCCAGATCCTGCCCGTCCTGATTCACGGTGACGCCGCCGTTGCCGGCCAGGGCGTTAACCAGGAAATGCTCAACTTCTCCCAGACCCGTGGCTATGGCACCGGCGGTACGGTGCACATCGTGGTGAACAACCAGATCGGCTTCACCACCTCCGACCCCCGGGACTACCGGTCTTCCCTGTACTGCACCGACATCTTCAAGATGGTCGAGGCTCCGGTTTTCCATGTGAACGGCGACGATCCCGAAGCCGTGGCCCTGGTCACCCAGCTGGCCCTGGAATTCCGCCAGACCTTCAAGAAGGACGTGGTCATCGACATCATCTGCTTCCGCAAGCTCGGCCACAACGAGCAGGACGAGCCGATGGTGACCCAGCCCCTGATGTACAAGAAGGTCCATGCCCACCCCGGTTCCCGCAAGGTTTATGCGGACAAGCTGGTGGCTCAGGGCGTTCTCCCGGCCGACGGTCCCGACCAGATCATCAAGGACTTCCGCGCCGCTCTGGATCAGGGCAAGCTGCTGACCGACCCCGTGCTGTCCAACTACAAGCGTCAGTACGCCAACGACTGGGCCCCCTTCACCAACAAGAAGTACACCGAACTGGCCAACACCAAGGTGGCGAAGAAGGAACTGCAGCGTCTGGCCAAGCGCCTGACCGCCGTTCCCGAAAACTTCACCATGCACTCCCGCGTCAAGAAGATCATCGAAGACCGGGCTGCCATGGGCGAAGGCAAGCTGCCGGTGGACTGGGGCATGGCCGAGAACCTGGCCTACGCTACCCTGCTGGCGCAAGGCTATGGTGTGCGCATCTCCGGTGAGGACGTGGGTCGCGGTACCTTCTTCCACCGCCATGGCGTGCTGCATGACCAGAATCGTGAAAAGTGGGATGCGGGTTCCTACATTCCCCTGGCCAACCTCCAGGACGACCAGGGCAAGTTCCAGAGCTTCGACTCCGTGCTGTCCGAAGAGGCCGTGCTGGCCTTCGAATACGGCTACGCCACCGCCGAACCCAATGACATGGTGATCTGGGAAGGTCAGTTCGGCGACTTCGCCAACGGTGCCCAGGTGGTGATCGACCAGTTCCTCTGCTCCGGCGAAGCCAAGTGGGGCCGGGCCTGCGGTCTGACCATGCTGCTGCCCCACGGCTACGAAGGCCAGGGTCCGGAGCATTCCTCCGCCCGCCTGGAACGCTACATGCAGCTGTCTGCCGAGTTCAACTGGGAAGTTTGCTACCCGTCCAACGCCGCTCAGATCTTCCATCTGCTGCGTCGCCAGATGGTGCGCAAGCAGCGCAAGCCCCTGATCGTCATGACGCCTAAGTCCCTGCTGCGCAACGCCAGCGCTTCCTGCGCCCTGGAAGATCTGGCCAACGGCACCTTCCAGACCATCATCGGTGAAACCGAGAAGCTGGATGCCAAGAAGGTGACCCGCGTCATCGCCTGCGCCGGTAAGGTCTATTACGATCTGGTGGCTGCCCGCAAGGAGCGCAAGCTGGAGAACATCGCCATCCTGCGCGTGGAACAGCTCTATCCGTTCGATGACAAGCGCTTCGACGAGGAACTGTCCAAGTTCCCCAACGCCAAGGAACTGGTGTGGTGCCAGGAAGAGCCCCAGAACCAGGGGGCCTGGTACGCCAAGGCCCATCGCTTGCAAGTCGCCCTGAAGAAGGGGCAGACGCTGCACGTGGTGGCCCGTCCTGCCGCCGCTGCGCCGGCCGTGGGTTACCTGGCGAAGCACGTTGAACAGCAAAAGGCTTTGGTGGACGAAGCCCTGGGCAAACTGAACTAAAACCGAAGAGACAAAAGGAAACGTAGATCATGATCATCGACGTCAAAGTCCCGCAACTGTCCGAATCCGTTGCCGAAGCCACCCTGGTTTCCTGGCACAAGAAGGAAGGCGAAGCCGTCGCCCGCGACGAGAACCTCATCGACATCGAAACCGACAAGGTGGTGTTGGAACTGCCGGCCCCCGACGCTGGCGTGCTGGTGAAGCTGCTTAAGGGCAACGGTGACACCGTTGTCTCCGGCGAAGTCATCGCCCAGATCGACACCGAAGCCAAGGCTGCCGCTGGCGCCGCTGCTCCGGCTGCTGCTGCCGCTCCCGCCGCTGCTGCTCCGGCCGCTGCACCCGTTGCAGCTGCTGCTGCCGTTGCCGGCACCGCCAGCCCTGCTGCCCGCAAGATCCTGGACGAGAAGGGCATCGCTGCCGCTGACGTCTCCGGTACCGGCCGCGGTGGCCGTGTCACCAAGGAAGACGCCGTGGGCGCCCAGGCCAAGGCAGCTGCCGTGGCTGCTCCCGCCGTGTCCATCCCCCTGGGTGACCGTCCGGAACAACGCGTTCCCATGACCCGCCTGCGCGCCCGCATCGCCGAGCGCCTGCTGCAGTCCAAGAACGAAAACGCCATCCTGACCACCTTCAACGAAGTGAACATGGCCCCGGTCATGTCCCTGCGCAAGCAGTACGGCGACAAGTTCGAGAAGGAACATGGCGTGCGTCTGGGCTTCATGGGCTTCTTCGTCAAGGCTGCCGTGGCTGCCCTGAAGAAGTACCCGATCCTGAACGCTTCCGTGGATGGCAACGATATCGTCTATCACGGCTACATCGACATCGGTATTGCCGTGGGTTCCCCCCGCGGTCTGGTGGTGCCCATCCTGCGTGATGCCGACCAGATGTCCATCGCCGACATCGAGAAGAAGATTGCCGAATACGGCCAGAAGGCCAAGGACGGCAAGATCTCCATCGAAGAACTGACCGGTGGCACCTTCTCCATCTCCAACGGTGGCGTGTTCGGTTCCATGCTCTCCACCCCCATCATCAACCCGCCCCAGTCCGCGATCCTCGGCATCCATGCCACCAAGGACCGCGCCGTGGTCGAGAACGGTCAAGTGGTGGTGCGCCCCATCAACTACCTGGCCATGTCCTACGACCACCGCATCATCGACGGCCGCGAAGCCGTGCTGGGTCTGGTGACCATGAAGGAAGCCCTGGAAGATCCCGCCCGCCTGCTGCTCGGCGTTTAATGCGCATTGACTGACTGATCCAAGGAACGCAGAGCCGCGGGGCCACCAGCCTTCGCCCTCTGCGTTCTTTTTCATGAACGAAAGGTTCTGACTATGTCCAAACAATTCGACGTTCTCGTCATCGGCGGCGGCCCCGGCGGCTATGTGGCTGCCATTCGCGCTGCTCAGCTGGGCTTCTCCGTGGCCTGCTGCGAATCCAATCCCTATGCCGATCCCAAGGGCGAGCCCCGCCTCGGCGGCACCTGCCTGAACGTGGGGTGCATTCCCTCCAAGGCCCTGCTGCACACCTCCCACCTGTTCGAAGAAGCCGGCCACACCTTCGCGGCCCAGGGCATCCAGGTGAGCGCGCCCAAGATCGACGTGTCCGCCATGATCGCCCGCAAGACCGGCGTGGTGACCCAGCTCACCTCCGGTATCAAGGGTCTGTTCAAGAAAAACAAGGTCACCCTGCTCAACGGCCATGGCTCCTTCGTCGCCCAGGGTGGCGCCGGCTGGCAGGTCAAGGTTGGTGAAGAAGTGGTGGAAGCCAAGCAGGTCATCGTCGCCACAGGCTCCAAGGCCCGTCATCTGCCCGGCATCGCCGTAGACCAGAAGATCGTGCTGGACAACGAAGGTGCCCTGGAGCAACAGTCCGTCCCCAAGAAGCTGGCCATCATCGGCGCCGGCGTCATCGGCCTGGAAATGGGTTCCGTCTGGCGCCGCCTGGGTTCCGAAGTGACCATCCTGGAAGCCATGCCCGATTTCCTCGCCGCTGCCGACCAGGACGTGGCCAAGGAAGCCCTCAAGCTGTTCACCAAGCAGGGCCTGAATATCCAGATGGGTGTCAAGCTGGGTGAAACCAAGGTCACCAAGAAGGGTGTCTCCATTGCCTATACCGACAAGGATGGCAAGGCCCAGAAGCTGGATGCCGATCGCCTGATCGTCTCCGTGGGCCGTGTGCCCAACACCGACGGCCTGGCCGCCGACAAGGTCGGCCTCAAGCTCAACGAGCGGGGGCAGATCGAGGTGGATGGCCACTGCCGTACCAACCTGCCCGGTGTGTGGGCGGTGGGCGACGTGGTTGCCGGCCCCATGCTGGCCCACAAGGCCATGGAAGAGGCCGTGATGGTTGCCGAACTGATGGCCGGCCAGGCCGGTCACTGCAATTTCGACACCATTCCCTGGGTCATCTACACTAGCCCCGAGATCGCCTGGGTCGGCAAGACCGAACAGCAGCTCAAGGCTGACGGCGTGGCCTACAAGGCCGGCAAGATTCCCTTCCTGGCCAACGGCCGGGCCCTGGGCATGGGCGACCCCTCCGGCTTCGTCAAGATGCTGGCCTGCGCCAAGACCGACCGCATCCTGGGCGTGCACATCATCGGCGCCAACGCTTCCGAACTGATCTCCGAAGCCGTGGTGGCCATGGAATTCGGCGGTGCGTCCGAAGACCTGGCCCGCATCTGTCACGCCCACCCGACCCTGTCGGAAGCGGTGCACGAAGCCGCACTGGCCTGCGACAAGCGGCCGCTCCATTTCTAAGCGGAATGTGTCCGGGCTGAGGCCCTGCGCACAAAAAAAGGCGAGGATTTTCCTCGCCTTTTTTTGACTGGGTATTGGCGACCCGTGGAGCGACCCATGGTTGCCAGTCGCTACTTCTCAGGGCGCACCTTCAATTTCCACAATTGCCGCTCATCGCGTGGTAGTTCGCATGACATCCTTGATTATTGCAACGCAAGAAGAATTTCAGATTCCAAGGCAGCTATGGTGAAATCTACCCGCTGGTATGTTTCCGCCGCGCGTTTTCGATCGGTCAATGTGATAATCAAGCAAAACGATACCGGACCCCGGCTGAATGAGTGAAAAAGAACCAGCAGTCCTCGGCAAGCTCGTGGCAGATTGCCGCGCACAGATGGAAAGCGACCTTTGCGAGTTGTTCGAGGAACTGGAACCTGCGCTGGTCCAGGCGGCGATCGCGCGTAGCAACGCCAGTCGCGACCTGTCCAGGCGCGTCGCCTCCGCCTCGTTCAAACTGGCGCTGCATGCACATTGGGAGAAGGTGACTGCTTCCCTGAGAACCCGGCTGGCAGCGCGCGCCACCCAGACCCCGATGTCGGGCTTTGGCTCCGTCGACCTGGCGAGTCTGAAGGTGCTGAGCGACGAGGAACAGTCTGTTCAGCTCGCCGTAAGTGAGGTCCTGGACCGCCTGACCACTGCCTGTAGCGACGAGACCAACCCGCTGAAGCGGCGAATTTCCTACCTTGTCCTGCGCACGGCCATGCAGCCTGGCGACACGACCTTCAATGTTTCGGCCCTGTGGTCCTGTATCGAAGCCGCCTGCGCCGAGGTCCAGGCCGACACGGACGCACGCATCCTGCTGCTCCAACTGCTCGGCGAGCAGATGGCCATCGAACTGCCGCGGCTCTACCGGGTGGTCAACGAGGCGTTGATTGAAGCCGACATTCTGCCGCGGCTCAAGAGCAGTTACCGGAACACGGCGCCGGTCGACGCCCACGAGGTGGCGGAGGAATCTGCCAAGGTCTCCAACGCCCTCGACCGTCTGGTGCAGGCGCGCACCCAAGAGACGAGTTCCGACGAAACGCCCAAGTTCGCGGCGGCAAGCACCGACCTGTTCAAGTCGGTGCAGACACTGGCGGCGGAGCCCAAGCCGGCAACCCCCGGCACCCATACCAACGTGGTGCGCATCGCGCGCGACAGCGGCGCCGCCCGCCACGTGAAGCCGCTCGAGGCAGTGACCCTCGACATCGTTGCCGAGGTGTTCGACCTGATCTTCAGCGACGCCAACGTCTCGGAAGGCATCAAGGCGCTGGTGGCTCGCCTGCAGGCAACGGTGCTGCAGGCAGCGATGCTCAACCAGCGTTTCTTCGCTGACCGCAGCCACCCGGCGCGGCGCTTCCTCGACAGCATTTCGGTCGTCGCGGTGCGCTGGGGCAAGGTGGTGAACGTGGACGACCCGTTCTACGTCAAGCTCTCCGAGGTAGTTGACAAGGTGCAGAGCACCTACGACGGTGACATGAAGGTGTTTGACGCCGCCAACGCCGACCTGGAAGCCTTCCTCACCGAACGGGAGGAACTGGAGGAGAAGCAGAACCGCGCCCTGGCCGAGGCGGTGCATGCCCGTGAGGAGGAAATGCGCCTCAAGCGCGAGGCCGAGGTACGCGCGCAGAATGCCGCCAACGCCTGCATCATCCGCGTGCTGGTGCCGGAGGTGCCGGTGGAGGTTGAGGAATTCCTCCGCACCTACTGGCGCGACGTGGTGCAAGGCTGCATCTCACGGTCCGGCGAGGAAGGCGCACCGACGGCCGAGGCGCTGCAGATCGCCATGGATCTGCAGGGAACGGTCATGCCCAGGCACCTCGCCAAGGACCCCCTGCGGCCAGCCCCCCCACTGCCGCTGTTGTTGGGGAAGATCAATGCTGGCTTCGACGAGATCGGTATGGCGCCCAGCGAGCGCAAGGCCTTCATGGACATTCTGATTGATCTGCAGCTCGCCGCCTTGCGCGCGAAAAAATCCGACCCGGTCAAGGTGGCGGAAGCCAAGCGTCCGCGTGCCCGCAGCGCCGGGCCGACCCTGCAGGTCAGCCACGCGACCAAAGCCGGGGTCCGCGTCCAGGATATTTCGTTGCCCAACAGTAAGGGCCTCGATGACGAGAATAGGCCGGAGCGTGCCGATCTGCGCCGGGTGCGTCAGCTGGTGCGCGGTGACTGGGTGGACTTCATCACGGCGGGACAAGCACGCCGCGAACACCTGAATTGGATCAACCCGAGTCGCACGCTGATGCTCTTTAGCAATAGCGCCTCGGCCTATGCCATATCGATTACTCCGGAAGCCCTGGCGGTGCGCCTGAAAAATGGCACGGCGCAGATAGTCAAGCTCGACCGGCCGATCTTTGAACGCGCTATCCATGGTGCCATCAAGTCGCTCGAGCGGCGCGCCTGAGCCTCAATGTCTGCCCTCGAGGCATGGCGGCGCCATCGCCTGCCTCTGGCCGTCAGCAGAACTTCCGCGCCCACCCCTGGGCCGCCCCCGGCCGATGTTTTAAAATAGCAACCTTTCCGCGCTGCTCCTTTCAGGGCCTCAGGCGCCACAACAATATCGCACCCCCCGGGTGCTCCCGACGGATTTCCCATGCCCCACCGTACCCTCAACGTTCCCGAGCGCGGCATGCTCGATGCCTATGAGGCCCTGCTGGCCTCCCGCGGATTCACCGCCGATGCGGCCCAGAAGGCTGCCGCCGAGCGCCTGCAAAAACTCTACTACGAGCTGCTAGCCTTCAAGGCGGCCCGCCGCAACAAGCTTTACAAGATGCTCAATTCCCGCCTGCCGGCGCCCCGAGGAGTTTATTTCTGGGGTGGGGTAGGGCGGGGCAAGAGCTTCCTCATGGATTGCTTCTACGATTCCGTGCCCTACAAGCGCAAGAAGCGCATCCACTTCCATGCCTTCATGCAGCAGGTGCACAAGGACCTGGAGCGCCTCAAAGGCGAGGCCGATCCCCTGTCCATCCTGGCGACCCGCATTGCCGCCGAGACCCGGGTGCTGTGCTTCGACGAGTTCCACGTTTCCGACATTGCCGACGCCATGATCCTGGGCCGGCTGCTGGAAAAGCTGTTCGATAAGGGCACGGTGCTGGTGATGACCTCCAATTACCCGCCGGAGAACCTCTATCCCAACGGCCTGCAGCGGCAGAACTTCCTGCCGACCATCGCCCTGCTCAAGCAGCAGCTGGACGTGGTGCAGGTGGAAGCCGGCATTGACTACCGCCTGCGCACCCTGGAGCAGGTGGAGATCTACCACTACCCGGCAGACGACGCGGCCGAGGCCAAGATGGCCGACTACTTCCGGGAACTGGCCGGTGGGGAAGGCCAGGCCGGTGGCAGCATCGAAATCCTGGGGCGGGAGATTCCCGTGCTGCGCCAGGAAAAGGGTGTGGTCTGGTTCGACTTCGAGTCCCTGTGCGGTGGCCCCCGTTCCCAGAACGATTACCTGGAACTGGCCCGGGCCTGCCATACCGTCCTGCTCTCCCGCATTCCTCGCATGACGGCGGCCCAGTCCAACGAAGCCCGGCGTTTTACCTGGCTGGTGGATATCTTCTACGACTTTAAAGTCAAATTTATCGTCACCGCCGATTGCGAGCCCGAGGCGCTTTACACCCAGGGCACCCATTCCGGCGAGTTCTTCCGTACCGTCAGCCGCCTGGTGGAGATGCGCTCCCGGGATTACCTGGCCCTGCCGCACCTGGGTTGATCTTTTGGGGGCAGGTTGAACCCTGGTCCCCTTGTTCCTGCAGTTTTCCTGCTTAAGGGAGGTCTTGTCGTGCGCCACCTGATCGCCGTTTTCTTCGCCTCCCTCGTTTTTCTCTCCTCGGGCCTCTGGGCGACGCCCGCCCTGGCCCAGCAGGAAGTGGAAATCATCGACCTACGTAATCGCACCGTGGAGCAGGTGCTGCCGGTGCTGCAGCCCATGGTGGAGCCGGGGGGCGCCCTTTCCGGTATGGGCAACCAGCTCATCCTGCGGGCCTCGCGCAAGAACCGGGAGCAGTTGAAGCAGATTCTCGCCACCATCGACAAACCCCTGCGCCGCCTGGTAATCCGCGTCAGCCAGACCCGGGAGGGCGAGAGCAGCGGCCGGGATACCTCGGTCTCCGGCAACCTGGGCATGGGCAGCAATGTGCGCATCATCCAGTCGGGCAACGGCCGCGATGGGGGCGGCAATATCGAAATCCGCCGCGGCGATTCCAGCGTCAATGCCCGGGTGCTCGATACCCGCACGGTCAGCAGCAGCACTTCGGGACAGATGGTGCAGGTGGTGGAAGGGGGGCGGGCCTTCATCCAGGTCGGCCAGTCCGTGCCGGTGCCCCTGCGCCAGGCGGTAGTGGGTCCCAACGGAGTGATGGTGACCGAGAGCCTGGTCTATCGCGACATCGGCCAGGGTTTCTACGCCGAACCGCACCTGGCCGGTGACCGGGTCACCCTTGATATCAGCCCCCAGAACGACTCTCCCGGCAGCTACGGGCCGGGCAGCGTCAATACCCAGCGCCTGACCACTACTGTTTCCGGCCGGCTCGGCGAATGGATTTCCCTTGGTGGTGTCAATCAGGAAAGCACCGGCCGGGACCGGGCCAACCTGGACGTCTCCACCCGGGAAGTGCGCGACAACCGGGGCGTCTGGCTCAAGGTCGAGGAGTTGCCCTGAGCCAGCGTTTATCGCGTGGCCTTGATGTGACGCCCTGTGGCGGCGGTGCTATGCTCGGTGCAAACAACGAGAAAAGCCTCCCATGTCCTCCGATCTGCTTAACCACTCCCTCCGCCTCGCTCCCGGCCAGCTGTACACTCCCTGCAATCCGGATCACCTGTCCTTCGTCACCACGGAGGAGCTTCCGGATCTGACCGAGGATTTCGCCCATCCCCGGGCGGTGGAAGCCCTCAATTTCGGCCTGGATATCCGCCGCCCCGGCTACAACCTGTTCGTCCTGGGTGACCCGGGCAGCGGCCGGCATGCCCTGGTGCACCGCCTGGTGCGGGGCCAGGCGGATGGCTCGGCAGCCCTGGCCGACTGGTGCTACGTTAATAATTTCGAGGATGGGGCCCGGCCCCGTCTGCTCAAGCTCCCCGCCGGCCGGGGCGCGGCCCTGCGGCAGCACATGCAGGACTTCGTTGCCCAGCTGGGGCCAGCCATTTCCAGTGCCTTCGAGAGCGACAACTATCGGGCCCGCATCGACGGCCTGCAGGAGGAATACAAGCAGAAGGAGGAGGGCGCCCTGCGGGAAATGGGACGGGAGTCCCTGGCCCAGGGCGTCGCCCTGGTGCGTACTCCGGAAGGTTTCATGTTCGTTCCCGCCAAGGACAAGGACGAAACCTATTCCCAGGAGGAATTCGAGCAGCTGCCGGTGGAGCGGCAGAAGGAGCTGGAAGGGATCATCGATGCCTTCGAGGAGCGCCTGAACAAGCTGGTGGCCCAGTTTCCCCGTTGGCACCGGGAGTTGCAGGACAAGATCAAGGACACCAGCCGGGAGGCCATGCGTCTGGCGGTGGGCCACGAGATCGAGGAGCTGGAACCCCTCTACGCCGATCTGCCCGAGGTGGCGGCCTTTCTCGATGGGGTGCTGCACGACGTGGTGGAAACCGGCGATACCCTGCGGGAATCCCAGCGCCCCGAGGGGGAAATGGAGACTCTGCTGTTCTCCGGCAGCATTTCCATCCAGCGCTATCTGGTCAATCTGCTGGTGGACAACGGTCCCCTGGTGAAGGAGGGGAGTGATACACCCAACGGCCGCCCCTTGATCTGCGAAAGTCTGCCCACTTTCCCCAATCTCCTGGGGCGGGTGGAACACATTTCCCATATGGGCACCCTGGTTTCCAATTTCACCCTGATCAAGGCCGGCGCCCTGCATCGGGCCAACGGCGGTACCCTGGTGCTGGAAGCGGCCAAGCTCCTGACCCAGCCTTTCGCCTGGGAAGGTCTGAAGCGGGCCCTGCAGTCAGGCCTGCTGCGCCTGGAGTCCCCGGGGGATCTGTACGGCATGCCGAGCATCCAGCAGCTGGAACCGGAGCCCGTTCCTCTGGACGTGAAGGTGGTGCTGATCGGTGATCGCTCTGTCTATTACCTCCTGGCCGAACTGGACCCGGAATTCACGGCCCTGTTCAAGGTAGCCGCAGACCTGGAAACCGAGGTGGAGCGCAGTGGCGACAACACCAGCCTGTATGCCCGCCTGCTCGCCACCCTGGCGCGGCGCAACGGCGTCAAGCCCCTGGCACGGGATGGGGTGGCCCGGGTCATCGAACATGCGGCCCGCCTGGTGGAGGACGCCCAGCGCCTGACCACCCGCACCCGCCTCCTGGCCGACCTGCTGCGGGAGGCCGACTGGTGGGCGCAGAAGGTGGATAGTCCGGTGATCACCCGTCTGCACGTGGAGCAGGCCCTCACCGCCATCCTGCGCCGGGCCGATCGGGTACGGGAAAAGCAGCATGAAGCCATCCTGCGCGGTTCTCTGCTGATTGCCACCGACGGCTGCCAGATCGGCCAGATCAACGGCCTTGCTGCCATGCAGCTGGGGGATTACACCTTCGCCCAGCCTTCCCGCATTACTGCCGCCGTGCGCATGGGGGACGGGGAGGTGGTGGATATCGAGCGGGAAACCGAACTGGGCGGCCCCCTCCATTCCAAGGGGGTGTTCATCCTCAACGGCTTCATCGCCGCCCGTTTTGGCCGGGGCATTCCCTTGTCCCTCAACGCCAGCCTGGTGTTCGAGCAGTCCTACGGCGAGGTGGAGGGCGACAGCGCCTCCCTGGCCGAACTCTGCGTCCTGCTCTCGGCGATCTCCCTCCTGCCCCTGCGCCAGTCCCTGTCCATGACCGGCTCGGTGAACCAGTTGGGGGCGGTACAGCCCATCGGTGCCGTGAATGAAAAGATTGAAGGCTTTTTTGATGTCTGCCAGGCCCGGGGGCTGACCGGCGAGCAGGGGGTGATCATTCCCCGCGCCAACGTGCCCCATCTGATGCTGCGCCAGGAAGTGGTAGAGGCGGTAACCGCCGGTCGCTTCCACGTGTTCGCCGTGAATAGCGTCGATCAGGCCATGGAACTGCTCACCGGCGTTGCCGCCGGCGAAGTCCAGGCGAACGGGGAGGTGCCTGCCGACAGCGTCAATGGCCGGGTGGCCACGCAATTGGCGGAAATGGCCCTGCGCCGCCATACCTTCGGCGAAGAAAAACCCCAGCCGCCGAAGCGGACGCGGACCAAGAAGGCGGTCAAGGAAGCCAAGGAAGAGCCGCCCAAGCCCAGCGGCGAGGGGCCGGAGCCCCCGCCGGCGGAACCTCCGGCCAATTAAGCCCACCAATAAAAACAATCCTGGAGACAATCAATATGCTGCTCAAGGCAGAGCATTCCCTCTTGCTCGTGGTGGATATCCAGGAGCGCCTGGCGCCGGCCATCGACGGTGGCCAGGCGGTGCTGGAACATACCCTGTGGCTGACCCGGGTGGCCCAGCGCCTGGAGGTGCCGGTGCTGGCCACCGTTCAGTATCCCCAGGGCTTGGGGCCCCTGTTGCCGGAATTGGCGGCCCTGTTGCCGCCGGAGGCGGTAGTGGAGAAAAGCCATTTTTCCGCCGTCGCCGAGGGCTGCCTTGAGGCCTTGCCTGACTATGGCCGGCGACAGGTGGTGCTGACTGGCACCGAGACCCATGTCTGCGTGCTGCAAACCGCCCTGGACCTGGTCGCCCGGGGTAAGGAAGTATTCGTTGTGGCCGAGGCCGTGGGCTCCCGTCGTCCGGAGGACAAGGCCCTGGCGCTGGAGCGCCTGCGCCAGCATGGCGCCCAGATCGTTTCCCGGGAGATGGTGGCCTTCGAATGGCTGCATCGGGCCGGTAATGACCGCTTCCGCCAGATCAGCCGGGAATTCATTCGCTGATCACCTTCACTCTCCCCTTGCGGTAATGCCCTTGTTTTCCCCGTAGTCACTGCCTTCCTTTTTTTCCGCTACCGGAATCTCATTCGCCCCTGGAGTCCCCCATGCTTGAAGGAAAAGTCGCCCTCGTCACCGGTTCCACCTCCGGTATCGGCCTGGCCGTGGCCCGCGCCCTGGCCCGTGCCGGCGCCAAGGTCATGCTCAACGGTTCCCGCCCGGCGGCGGAGGCCGAAGCCCTGCGTGCCAGTCTGGAGGGCGAATCCGGCCAGGCCGTGCGCTATACCGCCGCCGACATGGCCGACCCGGCTTCGGTGCGAGGCCTGGTGGCGGCCACCGAGGCGGCATTCGGCCGCCTGGATGTCCTCGTCAATAACGCCGGTATTCAGCATGTGGCATCGGTGGATGAATTCCCCGACGAGAAGTGGGACCAGCTCCTGGCCATCAACCTGTCCTCCGTCTTTCACACCACCAAGGCCGCCCTGCCGGGGATGAAGGCGCGCAACTGGGGACGCATCGTCAATATCGCCTCGGCCCACGGCCTGGTGGCCTCGCCCTTCAAGGCCCCCTACACCGCCAGCAAACATGCGGTGGTGGGCTTTTCCAAGGCGGTGGCCCTGGAGGTGGCGGAGACGGGCATCACCTGCAATGCCGTCTGCCCGGGTTACGTGCGCACACCCCTGGTGGAAAAGCAGGTGGCCGATCAGGCCAGGGTGCACAACATGCCGGAAGATCAGGTGATCCGCGATGTCATCCTGGCGGCCCAGCCCAACAAGCGCTTCCTGGAGGCCGACGAGCTGGCGGAATTCGTGCTTTTCCTCTGTTCCCCGGCGGCTGCGGGGATGACCGGCTCGGCCCTGTCCATGGATGGCGGTTGGACCGCCCGTTGAGTTCCTCTGCCCATTCCGGGAGGGCGACAACGGCCTGGT
>DATEZY010000122.1:0-34044 GCA_035255085.1 Azospira sp.
GCCCCGCAGCAGGGTCATGGGCACCATGGAAAACTGCTGGGTGGCGCCGCCCTGGAGCAGCAGCACGTGGTAGTCCGGGGGCAGGCCGAGCAGGGTGCGGATGTTGGCTTCCACCTCGGCGATGACGGCGGCGAACCAGTCCGAGCGGTGGCTGATGCCGAGCACCGACAGGCCCACTTCGGGCACCCGGATGATGGATTCCTGCACCTGGCGCAGCACGCCTTCCGGCAGGGCGCCGGGGCCGCCGGAGAAATTCAGGCTGTTCTGTAATGTCATGGTTTGCTGGGGATCGAGGTAGTCGCTCTTCGGCCCTGCCCCATCAGGCGGTAGCGGTGAGGCGGAGCAGATAGTCGCGGAAGGCGTCCTTCACCTTGAGCATGTGCTGCTGCTTGTAGGGGAACAGGGCTTCCGTGTCCATGGCATGGACCACCATGGCGTGGTCGATCTCGAAAATCAGCAGCTGGCCGTCCGGCGTCTCGGCACAGTCGATGCACAGGTAATCGAGCCCGGTGCGCTGGTGGATGGCCTCCAGGGCCAGGCGGTGGCGCTGGGCGAAGTCGGCGAAGGTGTCCATGAAGCGGGCCTCTTGCTCCCGCTTGTGGGCTTCCTCGTACATGCCGGCATTGACGTAATGCACCATCCAGTGGGACGACACGGCCATGTGGCAGGCGTAGGGCGCACCATCGACCAGGGCGACGCGCATCTTGCGGAACTGGCCGTCGGCACTGCGGTAGTCGATGAAGGGCGAAAGATAGAATTCCTTGCCCTCGATGCGGGCCAGGTAGGCGGCCATGGCCTGGCGATCGTCGATGCGGTCCAGGTCCCGCCCGGCATGGGAGCCCAAGGGGCGCAGGATGACGGGGAAGTCGCAGCCGGGGAAGCGCTGGGCCAGCGGATTGACGCCGGCGGCGATGGCCTGCAGGGCCAGGCGGGAAGCGCGCAGGGTCGGCGGCATCACCAGGCCGGGGATGCCCTGCAGCAGTTCGCTGGCCTTGGCTCGGCCCACGTTGGGCAGGTATTGGGGGCGATTGATCACCGGCTTGGGCCAGGCCGCCAATTCCTGCTCCAGGGAGGTGAGCAGGGCCCGGTTCTCGTCGCCTTCGCTGACGGCCACGATCACCGCATCGTGTTCCGGCACCGGGACGGCCAGGGGGTCGCCGTGGGTCAGGTAATAGAAGATCAGCTCGATGTCGCTGTTTTCCAGCAGGCATTCCAGGGGCGTGTTGGCCGCCAGGTCCCCCGGCACCATCAGCATCAGCAGGCGCAGCTTGGCCGGCTGCTGGGCCGCGGGCAGGTGGTAGACCCGTTGCAGGCTCAGGGCATCGTTCTGCACCGCCAGGCCCACTTCCCGCTGTTCCAGGCAGAGCAGGGCGATGGACAGGTTCATCCACTGGTTGATGTCGGCCGTACCGCTCTCGGCGCTGGCCAGCAACTCCTGGGCGATGGACCGCAGATCGGTGCCGGCGATGCTCATGCGCAGGAAGGGGGCGAGGCCCATGAAGGGCGTGGGAGTGGGGCTGTTGCTGCTGGAATCTGTGGAGGTCATCGATTCACTATGGTGGGTGTTGTATGGCGGTCCCGGCAACGCGCCCGGACGCAAGACCAGTGTGAATGTGAAATCTTACGCAAAAACGGCGGGGAGCCCTACTTTTCTCGCGGGGCTAAAAGGAATGAAGCCGCATGTGATGGGGGCGATGCAATGGTCGAATCGGTGGCCTGCTTCTAGGTGCGGATTCAATCGCCCCCAAAGTGACTCTCTTGTGTGCTAATCGGCCAACTCGCGTTTAGCCAGAGCTTTCAGCGGGGCATGTCTCAGTTTTTAGGCAAAAATCACACTTAGCCGCAGCGTCCGGGAGACATCCATCCTCGTCGCTGCGGCTTCGCCAATTACCCCAATGCTTCTACCCACTGACGCTCGGAGATGATCGCGATTCCGTGACCCTTGTTGTTGTAATCAATAGCCTTCTCGATTTTCCGACCATAACTGGTATGCGCCCAACTTGGTTCGATCAAAGATCCGATTACCAAGTATTCCAACTTACTGCTGACGGTATCGACGGCTACTGAGCCGCGCTTGAGAATTTCGCGCTCGCAGTTTGCCCGGGTTCCGAACAAGAAGCGCCCGGTAAAACAGAAGGTTCTGGAGTCGAAGTAGATGGAAGGATCGTCGTCAAAGGGAATTTCAGCGACAGCTGCCTCTGCCGCCCCTGTCTCCTCCAACTGGAGCCCTGTAATTCCCTTGAGGGTATCCAGCAAGTCAGTACGCTCGGCTTCGGTGATGACGTCATCAGCCAGAATCGAGCGGAGGCGGTCGGCAATAACCTTACCCGGCCAACCTGTTGTGACATCAGGGTACTGCTTGATCCAGAGATCGAGGAATTTGATCTCCTGATCATCAAGGCGATTGTCTGCAATTAGGCCAGTACATATTCCAAGCAAATGCTCGATCGCCTTGGTTAGATTCCGATTGCGGATCGCCATCATTGCGGCAATCTCATTACCCTCATATCCCATTTCCATGGCCTCCGATTCGATCGGCATAGTCTAGCACTGGGTATATGTGCGGCCAGGAATTTGTGTCTGGTTGAGAGCTCGGTATGTCTTGCAGGTAATCTGGATACAACGTCGATAGCCTCCAAAAGTGGAGTATCAGCCACCAGACCTAGAGATGCGCCACCAGCGGCATCTGCCGCAACGGCAGCCCATCCTCGTTGCCGAAGCATTCGCCCATGTGGGCGCAGACGCTGCAGGAGGGGGCGCGGCAGGCGCGGATTTCGGCTTGCTCGCATAGTTGCAGGTAGAAGAATTTCTTCCAGCGCATGTTGCCGGTGTTGCGGGCGCAGAGGCGGGGGAAGTGTTCCTGCATCAGCTCCGACAGGGCCTGGCGGTCGGGTAGGCCCAGGTCCTGCCAGAGGTGGTTGTCCCCCAGGCAGCCTCGGGCCACGGCCCGGGCCAGGGGCTCACGGCCTGGCCCGGCGGCGTGGTCCTGAAGCAGGGCGAGCAGGTCTTCGTACTCGTCGTCCCGGCTGTGGGGCAGGCGCTCCAGGTGCCCCAGGTCCATCAGGGTGAGGTAGTGGCTGGCGTCCATGGCGGCGGCCTGTGGGAGTTTTTCGTCGAGGCTAGAGCTTGGACGGGGCGTGGCTGATGCACTTCTTGGAGCAGTTGCGGGCACAGGCCTCGCAGCCGACGCAGTTCTCCGGGTGGGCCACGGTCATGACCTTCTTCTCGTACTCGTCGTCGTCGCCGTCGTCGATGGCGATCAGCTCGCCCTCGTCGTCCATGGCCATGAGGGACAGCACGTCCCGGCCGCAGGTCTTGAAGCAGCGGCCGCAGCCGATGCATTTCTCGTCGTCGATGCTCTGGACGAAGTTGGGGATCCACTCCACACCGGAGGGCAGGGTGACGCTGAAGACGGACATGGTGTTTCCTTTCGTTGGCAAAATCCTTAGCGCGGCAGCTGGGCCGCGAGGGCGTAGCGGCGCCGCTCCGGGCGGCAGGCGCCGGCGGCGCCGTGGTCCCGGGTGCATACCAGCCATTGCCCTTCCAGGCGCCAGGCGAAGACCGACTGGCCGTAGCCCCGGACGTCCTGGAAGCTGCCCTCCTCGTCGTCCATGATCGGGGCTGGCACCTCGAAGGCGTGGTGGTAGAAGCAGCGCTCGCCCCAGCGGTCGTAGCCGCTGATGCGCACGCCGCCGGCGTTGGCGTCGGCCACCCGTTCGAAACGGATGGGCACGGCGGTGCGGCGCCGGTAGTCGGCGGGCAGGAAGCGATGCCACTCCCGGCGCCAGCCGCCCTCTTCCCGGGTGAGATCGGGGATCGGTTCCACGGCGGTCCTCAGCCCAGTTCGGCCAGGCGCTTGCGCGCGGCGGTGAGGGCGGCGTAGGCGTCGTGGGTCTGCTGCGCCACCTCGAGGATGATTTCCCAATTGATGGGCAATTCTTCCGAGAGGTCGTGCAGGTTCATCTTCCAGGTCATGGCCTGGGCCGAGAGCTTCTTGATCTGGGCTTTGAGCTCGTCGCTGTTCTCACTCATGGTCTTTCCTCAACCGTAATTGGCCACTTCGCCGAAGCGCTCGATCATGGCCACCGCTTCATTGACGATCTTGTCGCCCTGCTCGGCCAGCACTTCCAGGGAGTCGAAGCCGAAGCGGTGCACGTCCCGGTGGTACTTGTTGAACACCACCAGGCGGCCGGCCAGGAGCACGACGCGGCCGAAGCCTTCGTGGCTCATCTTGATCATGGGGGCGCACATCACCTTGCTCTGGCGTTCGATGGCCAGGCCGATGGCGTTGTAGTACAGCTCCAGGCGCCACAGCACGTCCGGGTCCGGGTCGTCGATGATGGGGATGAGCTTGCGCTGTTCCTTGGTCACCACGTAGGGGCCGACCACCTCCTCGTCCGACTTGCCGTCCCAGTGGCCGTAGCTGTCCTGGGAGCGGAGCTGCTTCACCAGCTCGGAGAGGAAGGGGGAGTCGTTGATGGCGAAGGTGGCGCTGATGGTGGCAGATTCAGACATGGGAGCTTTCCTCTTCCAGGGCGTCGTCGAAATTGCGTTCCTGGTCCTTCAGCAGGGCCTTGCGTAGCCAGGGCGGCGGGGTGCCCTTGAGCACTGATTGCAGCTTGCCGATGATGGTGGCGATGGGCTCCGGATTGGTGACCTTCACCGGATGGATTTTCATATTCACCACCCGGGCCGCCGCTGAGCCGCCGATGGCCGCCACATAGACGATGGCGCAGTCCTTGATGGCTTCCAACTTGGCGCCCAGCTTGTCCTCGGTGCCGTCTTCCTTGAGGTCGCCCTCGAAGCGGACCACCTCGGCCAGGCGCGAGTCCTCGGCAGTGACGTCGTAGATGGCGATGTTGCGGGCCCAGCCGAAGTGGGCGTCCACCTGGACCAGGTCCTCGGTGGCGAAGGCGACTTTCAGTGGTTTGCTCATGGCGCGACCTTCCTTGGTTGGTTCAGTGACAAGCGACAGCCGGCGCACATGGCGTACACCCGGCGGCGGCTTGTCCGCGGGCTTTCTCGATTGCGTCGGCATGGATCGGTTCGTGCAGGTTTTCAATGAAGACATTGCCCACCTCGAAAATCAGGTTCCGGGTGCCCCGGTAGCCCACGCTCACCTGGTGGGCCGCGCCGAGGCGGTCGAAGGTGGGCAGGCCGGCACGCCAGAAGGGAATTCCCAGACGTTCCGCCGCCTGGCGGCCGTGGGAATGGGTGATGAGCAGGTCAGCGCCGACGGCGCCCCGCTCGAAATCCTCCAGGTCGCCGATCAGAACTTCCGCCGCCGGCACCTGGGCGAGGAGTGGGGATTCGGTGCTGGTGACGGCCACCTGGATCTGCGCCCCCATCTCCGTCAGGAAACTGGTGAGGGCATAGAGCAGGTCCGGCTCGGCGGCGATGGCGACCCGCTTCTTGCCGAAGTAGAAGTGGCCGTCGAGCATGGCGTCGAGCAACTGGCTGCGCTGGCGCTGCAGCCTGGCCGGCACCTCGGTGTTGGCCAGGCGGGAGAGCAGGGCCAGGAAATCGTCGCAGGGCTTCAGGCCCGTCAGCCGGTCGAAGACGGTGTAGGGAACGCCGGCGATTTCCTTCAGCTTGGCTGCCGCCGCCCGGCCCTGTTCGCCGATGACGATGGTGTAGGCCGACTCGCCCATGCCGCGCAGGGCATCCACCTTGGTGCCGCCCAGGGTGGTGGGCAGGAAGGTCTCGGGGATGTGGCCGTCCATGGAGCCGGAGAGGTCGGGCAGGAAAACCGGGGTGAGGCCGAAGGCCTCGACCATTTCCCGCAGTTCCTCGATATCCCCCGGGGTGAGGTGGCAGCCGGGCAGGATATTCACCTGCCAGGGGCGGCGCACCTTCGATGGCTTGGCCAGCTGCTCCACCATGGCCAGCACCGCCTTGCCCCAGCCGTCCTGGAAGGCGCCGGCGAAGTCCGGGGTGGAGACGAACACCACCTCCATGTCGGCCAGCTCCGGGTGCTTTTCCCGGATCAGGGGCAGGAAGCCGGCCACGTCGTCGCCCTTGGCCTCGGTGATGCCGGTGGAGACGATGCCGATCAGGGCCGGCTGGGCCCGCTTGTGGATATTCACCAGGGCCTGCTCGACGTTCTCCAGGCCGCCCAGGATGGTGGTGACCTCGTTCATGGCCGTGGTCTGCAGGGGAGTGGTTTCCCGGAAGTGCTTGACGAACAGCACCAGGCCGAAGGCGGTGCAGCCCTGGGAGCCGTGCATCAGGGGCAGGCAGCGGTCCATGCCGAGAAAGGCCAGGGCGGCGCCGATGGGCTGGCTCATCTTCAGCGGATTGACGGCGCAGGCCTTCTTGCTGTGCTTGATCTCAGCCATGGCACACCTCGCTGTCGGCCTCTTGTGCCTGGGCAGCCTGACATTCTTCCCATTCCTGTAAATCCTGCTCCCAGTCCGGCCGCTCCCAGGGGGCTGGCTGGCGCACCTGCTGCCACACCGGGTTGGTGAGGGCCTTGTCGATCTCTTCCACCAGATTGACGATGCCGTCGTAGCCCGCCAGGGGGTGGTGCCGCTCCTGGTTGATTTCCACCCAGGGGGTCTTGGCCTTCAAGGCCACGAACTGGGAGCGGCCGCCGGAGAGCATGACGTCGGCCTTGGACTCCTTGAGCATCTTGTACATCTCCCGGGGCGGCAGCTCGTCGAACATGTGGGCGTCGGTGCCCATGATCTCCTTCACCTTCTCCCGGTCGTTGGCGGTGGTCTTGCGCATGGAGGTGCCGACGATTTCCATGCCCACTTCCTGCAGGGCCGAAACCACGGACCAGGATTTCACCCCACCGGTAAAGAGCAGCACCCGCTTGCCTTTGAGGCGCGCCTTGTAGGGCTCCAGCCGGGCCCAGGCCTTGGCCTCTTCCCGGGCAATGAGGGCCTCGGCCCGCGCCGGCAGATCGGCGGGGCCGCCTTGGCGCACCAGCAGGGCGCTGATTTTCCTAAGGGCGTCGGACATGTCGGAGACGCCGTAGAAGCTGCCTTCGAAGAAGGGGATGCCGTAGCGCTCGTCCATCTTCCGCGCCACGTTGATCAGGGCCTGGGAGCACAGCATGATGGCCGCCCGGGCCCGGTGGGCGCAGGCGATGTCGTTGTAGCGGGCGTCGCCGGAAATGGTGGCGAGAATGCGGATGCCCAGCTCCTCGAACAGGGGCTGCACCTGCCACAGCTCCCCGACCACGTTGTATTCGCCGATCAGGTTGATGTCGCAGGGGGTGGTGAATTCCGGCTCCCGGGTGCCGATGACGTAGTCGAGCAGGGCTTCGCCGCCGAGCTTGTTGCCCAGGTTCTTGCTGCCGGCGAAGCCGGGGGAGTTCACCGGGATCACCGGCTTGCCGAACTTGGCGCTGGCGGCCTTGCACACCGCCTCGATGTCGTCGCCGATCATGGCCGGCAGGCAGGTCTGGTAGACGAACACGGCGGGCGGGTCGTACTTGTCGATGATTTCCTTGATGGCGCGGTAGAGCTTCTTCTCCCCGCCGTAGATGACGTCCATCTCGCCCATGTCGGTGGTGAAGCCGGTGCGGTACAGCTGGGAGCCGGAGGAGCAGGTATGGCGCGAGTCCCAGGAGTTGCCCTCGCAGGCGATGGGGCCGTGCACCAGGTGGGCCACGTCCACGATGGGCTGCAGGGCGATCTTGGCGCCGTCGAAGGCGCAGCCGCCGGCCGCCGCGCCGGGGGTGAGGGGCTTCTTGCACCCCGCCTTGCGGTCCTTGTCGCTCTTTGCCTGGTTGGTGGCGCAGCCCGGCTCTTCCAGGACGCTGGCCACCTTCTGCTTCAACGCACTCATGTCGGCTCTCCTACAATTTATTTTTCTGTATGCCTTAAGTAGCAGGTTTGGTGCCAGAGCCTGGGCGGGGTGGAAACGCCATTATTTTCAATGGGCTGCGAGGCAATCGGGGCGGCCTTGTCGGGTGTCGGCTCACCCCGTGTCGGGTTGGCGACAGGGGGCGAGGCGGGCTTTGTCGCCTTTGTCGGAACGCCCCGGTAGCCCCTGCCCGAAAGCCTTTCCACAAATGCAAAACCGGCATCAGTGGGGGCCGATGCCGGTCTGCTTATTAGAGGTTTCTCTGTTGGGGAGGTACGGAGGCTGGGAGAGAGTAAGCCCACGCACCGGTGCGACGAAACTGCAGGGCTGCCGGGGCAGCCCGGAACTTCAGAACTGCTTAAAACTTCACCACGATGTCCTGATCCAGCAGCATGTACTGGCAGGCCAGACGCCAGTTGGGCGCCAGGTCGGTCACTTCCAGGGCATCCAGTTCGACCTTCTTCACCTTGCCGGCCAGGACCAGGGCCACCTTTTCCTTTTCGGTGAGGTGGGTGGCCAGGGGCGGCTTGGTGCCCAGGGTCAGCACTTCGACGGCGCAGGAACCGCAGTTGCCATCCTGGCATTCGAAGTTGATGGGCACCTGGTGCTCCTTCGCCAGGCCGAGGATGGTGTTGCGGTCGCCGGCCACGGCATAGACCGTCACATCCTTCTTCAGCTTGGGGGAGGAAAACGTCACGTTCGGCATTGCATTCGCTCCTAAAAAGATCCCCGTCCGCCGGTCGAGAGGCGTGATCGGACAGACGGGGGAATCGTCACCGCACGACGTCGAAACTGGTGCCCTTCGGATCCTTGTCGAGGACGTCGAAGATCTTGTCGAGCACCTTGACCAGCACGTTCAGGCCGCCCTGGTAGCCCCAGATGGGGAAGCGGTGATGGTGGTGCCGATCGAAGATCGGGAAGCCGATCCGGATCAGGGGCACGCCCGTGTCACGCTCCAGGAACTTGCCGTGGGAGGAGCCGATGAGGAAGTCGGAAGGCTCGGTGGCGAGCAGGGAACGCATGTGCCACAGGTCCTTGCCCGCGTAGAGCTTGGCTTCCTTGCCGAAGGGGCTGGCTTCCAGCAGGGCGTTCAACTTGGTCTCGAAGTCCTTGGTGGAATTGGTGACCACGATGTGCTTGGGCTCGGCGCCCACTTCCAGGAGGAAGCTGACCAGGCCGTAGACCATGTCGGGGTCGCCGAACAGGGAGAAGGTCTTGCCGTGCAGGTAGGCCTGGGAGTCGGCGATGGCATCCACCAGACGGCCGCGCTCCTTTTCCAGCTCGGCCGAGATGGCCTTGCCGGTGACGCGGGAGACTTCCATCAGGAAAGCGTCGGTGGCGGTGACGCCCACCGGGTTGTGGAAGGCTACGACTTCCTGGCCCTTTTCCTTGATGAACTTGCCGGTGTAGGCGGTGGAAAAGCCCTGCAGCAGGAAGGTGGCCTTGGCATTGATGGCGGCGGTGCCGGCTTCAATGGAGGTGCCGCCGTCGTACATGCGGTATTCGCCGTCGGCCGGGGTGTCGAAGACGTCGGAGGGATCGGACAGGACGGTGAAATCCACGCCCATCAGGCTCAACATCCTCTTAATTTCCCGGTTGTTGCCGACGCAGTAGCCGTCGAAGCCGCCATTGACGTTGATGGCGTTCACTTCCTTGCGTTCCTGATCGGCCCACAGGTTGGTGAGCATGCCCTTCAACATGTTGTCGTAGCCGGTGATGTGGCTGCCGACGAAGGAAGGGGTATGGGCGAAGGGCACGCGGAAGTCGGCTGGGATGGAACCCTTCTGCTTGGCGTTCTTGATGAAGCCGTCCAGGTCATCGCCGATCACCTCGGCCATGCAGGTGGTGGAAACAGCGATCATCTTCGGCTTGTACAGCGCGTAGGCGTTGGCCAGGCCGTCGATCATGTTGTTCAGGCCACCGAACACGGCGGCGTCTTCCGTCATGGAGTCGGAGACGCAGGAGCTGGGCTCCTTGAAGTGGCGGTTGAAGTGGGAACGGAAGTAGGCGACGCAGCCTTGGGAACCGTGCACATAGGGCAGGGTGCCTTCGAAGCCGGAGGCGCACAGCACGGCGCCCAGGGGCTGGCAGGCCTTGGCCGGGTTCACCGTCAGGGCTTCGCGCTTGAAGTTGATTTCCCGGTATTCCCAGGACTTGGTATAGGCCTCGACTTCCTGCACCTTCTCGGCGGAAGCGCAGTCCTCGAACTGCTTCTTGCGGGCCATCAGGTCCTGGTATTCAGGCTGCTTGAACAGCTCGTTGTGGTCGAGAATTTTCTCAGCGGATTGCGGCATTTTGAATCTCCTTTTTACGCGTCGGGCGGTCATCCCCGCACCGGCCGCGCTTCAAGTTTCCGGCTCCCCTAACCCGGCGCCGGCAGGCGGCGGGCATGGCAGACGGACTCACTACTTGGGCGCTAGAAGGTCCGGAAATTACTTCTTCCAGGGAGCCTTGGTCATGCCCCAGACCGGGCTGTTGATGGCCATGTCCATATCCCGGGCGAAGATGGCGAAGCCGTCGTAGCCGTGGTACGGGCCGGAGTAGTCCCAGGAGTGCATCTGGCGGAAGGGAATACCCATCTTCTGGAAGATGTACTTTTCCTTGACGCCGGAGCCCACCAGATCCGGACGGATCTTTTCGGCGAACTTCTCGAACTCGAAACCGGTCACGTCGTCGTAGATCAGGGTGCCGTCTTTGACGTAGTGGGTGGTGCGCTGATAGTCATCGCCGTGGGCGAATTCGTAACCGGCGCCGACCACTTCCATGCCCAGATCCTCGTAGGCACCGACCACGTGACGGGGACGCAGGCCGCCCACGTACAACATGACCTTCTTGCCGTCGAGACGGGGCTTGTACTTGGCGATGACGCCGTCGACCATGGCCTGGTACTTGGCGATCACCTTCTCGGTGTTCTCCTTGATCTTGTCGTCGAAGTGGGAAGCGATTTCCCGCAGGGAGGCAGCGATCTTGGAGGGGCCGAAGAAGTTGTACTCCACCCAGGGAATGCCGTACTTCTCTTCCATGTGCCGGCTGATGTAGTTCATCGAGCGGTAGCAGTGGAGGAGGTTGAGCTTGGCCTTGGGGGTCTTTTCCATTTCGGCCAGGGTGCCGTCGCCGGACCACTGGGCGATGACGCGCAGGCCCATCTCTTCCAGCAGGATGCGGGAGGACCAGGCGTCGCCGCCGATGTTGTAGTCGCCGATGATGGTGACGTCGTAGGGGGTGGATTCGAAGCCCTTGTTGTCGGCCTTGTCCAGGACCCAGTCGCGCACCATGTCGTTGGCGATGTGGTGGCCCAAGGACTGGGACACGCCACGGAAGCCTTCGCAGCGCACCGGGACGATGGTCTTGCCGATTTCCTTGGTCTTCTTCTTGGCCACGGCTTCGATGTCGTCACCGATGAGGCCGATGGGACATTCGGACTGGATGGAGATGCCGCGGGCCAGGGGGAAGATGGCGCCGATTTCGTCGATCACCTTGTCCAGCTTCTTGTCGCCGCCGAACACGATGTCCTTTTCCTGGAAGTCGGAAGTGACCTGCAGGACGGTGAAGTTATCCACGCCGACGGTGCCGGAGGCGTAGTTGCGACGGGTGCCCCAGGAGTACTGGCCACAGCCCACGGGACCGTGGGAGATGTGCACCATGTCCTTGATCGGGCCCCACACCACGCCCTTGGAGCCGGCGTAGGCGCAACCACGGATGGTCATGACGCCGGGCAGGGACTTGATGTTGGACTTCACGCCGCAGTCGGGCTTGCCCTCTTCGTACACGTTGAGGTGCTTGGCGCGCTTCTTGGCGGCCTTCTCCGGGTAGGCGGCGAGCACCTCCTGAATCAGGGCCTGGTTGCGCGTTTTGTCGTCGAGTACCGCACTCATGTGCTTCTCCTAATTTGCGTAAGCGGTGTGCGGAAACCGGCGGAGCCGTATCGGCGGCCGGGTTCCGCGCCGTTGATTCTTAGGCAGCGCCCTTGGCCTTGCCGACGATGGACTCGTCTTCCTTGCTCATGATGCCGAACTCGAGCAGCAGGTCTTCCAGCTCGTCCATGGAGATCGGGGTCGGGATGACGCCGTTGCCGGCGTTGGCATGGACCTTCTGGGCCAGGGCGCGGTATTCGCCGGCCTGCTTGCACTCGGCGTCGTACTCGAGCACGGTCATACGGCGCAGTTCGGCGTGCTGCACCACGTTGTCGCGGGGGACGAAGTGGATCAGCTTGGTGCCGAGCTTCTTGGCCAGGGCGTCGGCCAGCTCGTATTCCTTGTCGGTCTTACGCTCGTTACAGATCAGGCCACCCAGACGCACGCCGCCGGCGTTGGCGTACTTGAGAATGCCCTTGGAGATGTTGTTGGCGGCGTACATGGCCATCATTTCGCCGGACATGACGATGTAGATTTCCTGGGCCTTGTTCTCGCGGATGGGCATGGCGAAGCCGCCGCACACCACGTCGCCGAGCACGTCGTAGGAGACGTAATCCACGCCGTCGTAGGCGCCGTTCTCTTCCAGGAAGTTGATGGCGGTAATGACGCCGCGGCCAGCGCAGCCGACGCCGGGTTCCGGGCCACCGGATTCAACGCAGCGGATGTCGCGGTAACCCACCTTCAGCACGTCTTCCAGTTCCAGGTCTTCCACGGAGCCGGCATCGGCGGCCAGGGAGAGCACGGTGTCCTGGGCCTTGGCGTGCAGGATCAGACGGGTGGAGTCGGCCTTGGGGTCGCAGCCGACGATCAGGATCTTCTGACCCATTTCAGCCAGGGCCGCCAGGGTGTTTTGGGAGGTGGTGGACTTACCGATGCCACCCTTGCCGTAGAAGGCGATTTGACGCAGAGCACTCATTTCATTTCCCCTCGATGGTTGAAGTCACAAACTGATCCTGGATGACCAGGCTTGACCTCCTATCGCAAGGGGCGTGCCAAGTACGCAATTTCCTATTAGGCAATTGATTTGTAACGATTTAATTTGTTTTGGCGGTTATTTCTGGACATGTTGCGAACACGACAAAGCCCGGGTCTGCCTGTCGCAAAGGACGCACAGGCGGAGGGCTGGGGCCGGGGCCGATCTACCGGGGTGGATGGGGGCCGTCCAGGGGGCGGTGGCGCGCTGCCCCAGGCCATTGGGGCCCGGAGCACTGGGACGGCGAGAGGCACTGGTCTGGCGCCAGGTGCGCGGAATAGAAGTTGCTTATGGCATGGCATGAATGCCCCCCTGCCCTCCCCTGTCGGCCACAGCACCAACCTGGTGGGCGTGCCCTCGGGCCTCCTGGCCAGCGCCGCCTTCAATGCCCATCCCCTGCCCCTGCATATCAGCGGCGTGCGCGAGACCAACCCTGCCCTGTTCCGCATGCTGGCGGACTCCACCTGCATGGAAGAGGCCAGCGATGCCTTCCAGAAATACATGGCGGCGGTGTTCGGGGTGGACGAGGTCGATGCGCTCGGGGGGCGGCGCGAGCGCAACGGCCAGCGCCGCTTTCGCAGCAGCTACCGGCGTCTGCTGCAGGGCTGGGGCTTCGACGCCAACAACCCGGAGGGGGCGGTGCTCAAGGGCTGGGTGGAAAGCCGCTTCGGCCTGCTGCCCACCTTCCACAAGGCGCCCCTGGGGCGCTATCCGTCGGAGGCGTGGATGACCTATGTGGAAGAGAAAATGTCGGCCCGCTTCCACAACAATTCCATCCAGCTGCAGCTCGACCTGCTGTACGAATACTGCCAATGGATGCTGGCCCGCTACTGCTTTCCCAACCGCCGCCATCTGACCCTCTACCGGGGGGTGAATGACCTGGCCGAGCATCACGTGGTCAGCACCCTGTCGAAGCGGGAGGCCATCGTGCGCCAGAACAACCTCATTTCCTTCACCGACGACCGCAGCACCGCCGACCAGTTCGGCGACACCATCCTGGAAGTTGAGGTGCCCCTGGTGAAGATCCTCTTCTGCAATGGCCTCCTGCCCGGCCCGGTGCTCAAGGGCGAGGGCGAATACCTGGTGATCGGTGGCGACTACCAGGTGCAGATGAGCTACTACTGAGCGGAGTCCCTGTCGTGTTTCTGACCCAACCCCGCCATCCCCCCGCCGCCCCCGGTTCCCTGCTCGACCGGGCCCGGGGGGCCTACCTGGGCTTTGCCATCGGCGACGCCCTGGGCGCTACGGTGGAATTCCTCACCCCCCGGGAGATCCAGGCCCAGTACGGGGTGCACGAACATATCGTCGGTGGGGGCTGGCTGCGCCTGAAGCCCGGCCAGATCACCGACGACACCCAGATGAGCCTGGCCCTGGGCGATGCCATCCTGGAAGCCAGGGGCTGGGACCTCACCTGCGTCGCCGAGCATTTCCTCGCCTGGTTGAAGACCAAGCCCGTGGACGTGGGCAACACCTGCCGCCGCGGCATCGTGCGCTACATGCACCAGGGCACCCTGGTGTCGCCCTACAGCGACGGCGACGCGGGCAACGGCGCCGCCATGCGCAACCTGCCGGTGGTCCTGGCCACCCTGGGGGATGATGATGCCTTCGCCCGCCAGACCCTGGAACAGGCCCATTTCACCCACAACCATCCCCTGTCGGACGTGGCCACCCTCACCCTGGGCTGCATGACCCGGGCCCTGCTCAAGGGCGAAGGCAAGGACCGGGCGCGGCAGCTGGCCGACGCCCTGGTGGCCGGGCACCGCAATTTCCGCTTCGACCCCTATCCCAAGCGGGCCACCGGCTATGTGGTGGATACCGTACAAACCGTGTGTCATGCCTTCTTCACCACTGACAGCTTCGAGGCCTGCCTGGTGAAGACGGTGAACCTGGGAGGGGATGCGGATACCACCGGCGCCCTGGCCGGCATGCTGGCCGGCGCCTGCTACGGCGAGGGGGCCATCCCCTTCCGCTGGCTGCGGCGCCTGGACAAGAGCGCCCGGGTCGGCATCGAGACCCAGGTCGAAGCCCTGCTCGACCTTGGGGCCGTCAATCCCGCCGCCAGCCCCCTCGGGGCCCAGTGGCCCTAGCGAGGTATTGTTGATTAAGCGGTGCGGTCCGGCGGCGGCTCCGGTGCCACCAGGTCCCGGTAGGCGTACCAGGTGCCGTGGCCGACCAGGGGCATGACCACCACCAGGCCGAGGAACAGGGTGGCAAAGCTCAAGCCCACCAGGACCACGATGCAGGCCGCCCACAGCAGGAGGGGCCCCGGGTTGCGGGCGCAGGCGGCGATGCTGGCCAGGCCGGCGGTGACCGCGTCGGTGCCCCGGTCGAGCATCAGGGGCACGGCGATGATGGCGATGGCGAAGACAAAGGCGGCGAAGAAGCCGCCGACGACGAAATAGACCAGGGCGAACTCCGGCTGCTGGAAGGCGAACAGGGCCCGCAGCACATCGCCGAAGGTGGGCAGGCCGCCGTCGAAAAAGAGGGCGAACACCACCATGGAGGCCCGGGCCCAGAGCAGCATCACCACCGCCAGGACGGCGGCGAACACCCCCAGGTTGGCCAGGTTGGGCCGCCAGCAGGAGAGGGTGGGTTGCAGCCGGGGCGTCTCGCCCCGTTCCAGGCGACGGCTGATGTCGTAGAGGCCCATGGCGAGCAGGGGGCCGAGCAGGAGAAAGCCGGTGGTGAGCCCGGCGAAGAGGGCGTAGGCCTTCTGGAACACCAGGTAGAGCAGCCAGCCGCTCAAGGTGAAACAGGCGCCGTAGAACAGGCTGGTGCCGCCGCCCCGGTGCAGGTCATCCAAGCCGCCCTGGAGCCAGTGCCAGGGCGCCTCCAGGCCGACGCTACGCACCTCGGGGAAAGGCTGCTCCACCTTGGCTTCATGGCGATCGATGGTGGTGCTCATGATGTCCCCCTGGCCGGTCGGCAAGATGGCCGTTTGACCCATGGCCCGCGGTAATGGTTTCCCCACCCCCGGGGCCTCGGCATCCAACCCCACATCGGGTATGGTTATGTCTGTGCAGCAAAACCGACAAAGTGACAAAAAGGCAACGGCATGACAGCGAAGCAACCCGAATCCCAGGACCCGCAAGTCTTCGAGCAAATCGGCAAGATGACCCGGGACCTGCACGAGACCCTGCAGGCCCTGGGCCAGGACCAGGCCCTGGAACGTACCGTGGAAGCCATCCCCGACGCCCGGGAACGCCTTGCCTACGTGCTGTCCATGACCGAGCAGGCCGTCTCCCGGGTGCTCAACGCGGTGGATGCCATCAGCCCGACCCAGGAGCAGGCCCAGATGCAGGCCCGGCAGCTGCTGGAGGACTGGCAGCGGGTCGGCGACAAGCGGCGGGATTCAAGGGATTACCAGGACACCCTGGCCCGTACCCGGGACTTCCTCGACCAGGTGGATTACACCGCCACGGCCAACAAGGCCCAGCTCACGGAAATCGTCATGGCCCAGGAATTCCAGGACCTGACCGGCCAGGTGATCAAGAAAATCGTGGACCTGGCCCAGGACATGGAAACCCAGCTCCTCACCCTGCTCGCCCGCACCGCTCCGGCCGGCGGCGCCAAGACCCGGGCCAAGGACGACACCCTGCTCAACGGCCCAGCCATGGAAACGGACAAGAGCCAGAAGCAGGCCTTCGGCTCCCAGGGGGAAGTGGACAGCTTTTTGGAGAGTCTGGGGTTCTGAGCCCCAGGAACGGCCCGCTGCCGCCTCCTTTCCCCACCATGATCGGAATTGGCAAGTGAAGCCCAGCGTCCTGTTCGTCTTCGCAGCCCTGGTCGGGGGTGGCGCCCTGGCCCACCCCCCCGCCGCCACTGCAACGCCAACCGCCCCGGCTCCCCGGGGCGCCTTTACCGGCACGGATTTCAGCGGGGTGTATGACTGCGCCGGGGATGACCGCCAGGAGGGCGGTTACACCGGCACGGTGACCCTCAAGCTGGTGCGGGAGCAGAGCCATGGCGCCTATGGCGCTTATACCTTCACCCTGGAAGTGCCAGGCTACGGGACCTACCCCGGCCACGGCGCGGCCCAGGGCCGGCACATGGCGATCTACTTCGCCAACACCGACCCCAGCACCCGGGACTTCGGTACCGGCATTGCCACCTTCTCCCGGGCCAAGGCCGGCCGCTGGTCCTTCACCAAGTACTACTACGAGCCCGAATTCAAGGGCGGCAACTACGGCCTGGAAACCTGCCTGGGCCGCTGACGGCTCACCGCTCCAGGGCGCCTCCGGCGCAAGGCGCCTAGTGGCCCGAGCCCACGGGCTTGATCAGGTCGATGCCGATCAGGTTGCCGGACTTGTCCTTGATCGAGGCAATGGCCTTGAAGGCGGTGCTCTGCACCCGATCCGGCAGGCGCACGAAATTGTTCTCCTGGACCAGGGTGTCGCCGTTGAGGAAGGCCCAGACGAAGAATTTCAGGGCCGGCACGGTCTGCTCGGGCTTTTCCGTCACCCGGGGCAGCACCACAAAGGTACCCATGACGATCGGCCAGGAGCCTTTCCCCGGCTGGTTGGTCAGGGTGGTGGTGAAGGAGCCCTTGCCCATCCAGTCGCTATTGGTCAGGGCGTTGCGGAAAGCGCTGATGGCGGGCTTGGTGAATTCCCCCTCCTGGTTCTTCAGCTGGACGGCGGTCAGCTTGTTGTCCCGGACGTAGCCGTAGTCCACATAGCTGATGGCGCCGGTGGTTTCCTTCACCGCCTTGACCACCCCGTCGCTGCCCTTGACCGCCAGGAAGCCGGACGGCCAGGTGAAGCTGGTCCGCACCCCGTATTTTTCCTTCCATACCGGGCTCATCTTGGCCAGGTAGTCGGCGAAGTTGTAAGTGGTGCCTGAACCGTCGCCGCGCACCACCACCTTGATCGGCAGGTCGGGCAGGACGAGGCCCGGGTTGAGCTTCTGCAACTCCGGCCCATTCCAGTGGTTGATTTCGCCGAGGAAGATGCGGGCCAGCACCTCGCCAGTGAGGCGCAGCTGGCCGTCGCCTACCTTCGGCAGATTGATGACGGGGGCGATGCCGGTGATGGCGATGGGGAACACCACCAGGCCGTCCCTGGCCAGTTCATCGCTGGCCGGGGCCACGTCGCTGGCGCCGAAGCCGGTTTCCCGGGCCTTGATCTTCTTCAGGCCGGCGGAGGAGCCAATGGACTCATAGGCCAGGCCGACCCCGCTGCTCTTCTGGTATTCCCGGGCCCAGCTCTGGTAGATCGGGGCCGCGGCCGAGGAGCCGGCGCCGCTGATGTTCTGGGCCGTCGCCGGGCCGGCGAGGACCCCGAGGGCCAGGGCGATGAAGGCGATGGGGGCAAGGCTGGAGGTTTTCAGTCGCTTCATGAATGATGGTCTCTATCTCTGTTGGGGGCCGGGGAGGAGTGGGTTGTCCGGCGCCCTCGGCCTGGTGAGGGGCGCCATTGTAAGGAGGATTCCTTACCTGGGCCCGTCGAGCCGATGACCGGTCGCTACGCCCCGCCCGTTGACCGGCTATGCCAGGTGAAAGTTTCCGAAAGGGCATGCATTGATGTCATGCCAGGGGCACCAGCCAGCGGTTATCATCGGCCCCGGCGCAAGTTTTCCCCGCCGCCGATCACCCTCTCCTCCCCCGGCCTGGCGCCGTCAGGAACAAGAAACAAGGAATTAGTCATGAGCGAAGCGCCGATCATCACCTGGAGCGAAGCCAACCAGGAACGTTCAGCCCTGTGGCGCTCGGAGGCCGGGGTGCCGCCGCCCAAGCGGGTGGTGGTAGCGGACGACACCATGACCGCGGACCAGGCCTATCGCCTGGCCTGCGAGGGCACCGCCCTGCTCTGGCGCGGCGACTTCCAGAACGGGCGCCAGCTGCTCCAGGCCATGGCCCGGCGGGTCGAGCGCAAGTCGGGCAAGAAGGGTGCGCCGCCAGCTTCACCCAAGGACGCCTTCCATCAGCATCGCCTGGCCCAGTCCCAGCGCGCCCGTACCCTGGGCATGCTGCTGCTGCCCTTCGACGCCGACTACGCCCTGCCCCTGCGCCGGGCCCCCGACGTGGCCCAGGCCTGTCGGGAAGCCTACGGCCCCACCAGCCCGCCCTTCGTCGCCTCCCTGCGGGAACTGCTGGGGCTGATCGGCGCCCAGCAATGGCGCTTGAAGGGCGTGGACATCCCGGCCCTGGGGGCCCGCATCCATCCCCACTACGGCGTGTTCTCACCGATCCGGGGGGAGTATCTGGAGCTGGTGGCCAAGGCACCCCTGCCCGCCGACAGCCTGGCCTTCGACATCGGCACCGGCACCGGGGTGCTGGCGGCCCTGCTGGCGCGGCGCGGCATCAAGCGGGTGGTGGCCACCGACCAGGACTCCCGGGCCCTGGCCTGCGCCCGGGAGAACCTGGAGCGCCTGGGTCTCCTCGGCCAGGTGGAGGTGGTGCAGCAGGACCTCTTCCCGCCGGGCCGGGCGCCCCTGGTGGTGTGCAACCCGCCTTGGGTGCCAGCCCGCCCCAGCTCCCCCATCGAATATGCCGTTTTCGACCCCGACAGCCGCATGCTGCGCGGTTTCCTGGATGGCCTCGGCGCCCATCTGGAACCCGGCGGCGAAGGCTGGCTGATCATTTCCGACCTGGCCGAACACCTGGGCCTGCGCACCCGGGAGGAGCTGCTGGCCATGATCGCTAGCGCCGGCCTGAAGGTGCTGGGGCGCCTCGACATCCGCCCCCAGCACGGCAAGGTCAGGGACGAGAGCGATCCCTTGCACGCCGCCCGGGCCGCGGAAGTGACCTCCTTGTGGCGCCTGGCGGCGCTTTGACTGCCATGGGAGGGATCGCCCAGATGGCAGTTGCGGCCGATAGCTTTATAGTGGCGTCATTCCTTGCCCATAAAATGCCTGGCCCCCTAGTCCCATGATGAATGTATTGAAGAAGCCAGTGGCCGCGGCCGGCGGCGTTTCCATCACCTCCGCGCTGATCCTCAATATCGCCTTGCTGACCGCCGTGGTCGGCGCCCTCTGCGCCTGGCTGCTGACCCTCTGGGGCGCCGAGGAAATCCAGCGCCGGGAGCAGGACCGCCTGACCGCTACGGCCCACAGCATCGCCAGCCAGATGTCCCAGACCCTGGACGAGCGCTATGTGGACGTGCTCACCGTGCGCGACCTGTTCGAGCGGGAGCTGCGGGATGCGCCGGATGGACAGAAGCGGGTGGTGTTGGAGCGCACCCAGGCCAGCTACAAGCATTTCTCCTGGCTGGGGCTGGTGGACCCGGATGGCCGCATCCGCGTCGGCACCGGCGGGCTGCTGGAAGGGGCCAGTGTGGCCGGGCGCAATTGGTTCGAAGGCGCCCTGAAGGGGCCAGTGTTTTTCGGCAACCTGCATACGGCTGCGCTGCTGGCGCCCCACGTCCAGAATCCGGACGGCGCCCCCCTCTATCTGCTCGACATCGCCCTGCCCCTGCGCGGTGCCGATGGCGAGCTGGTCGGCGTGCTTGGCAGCCACATGAACTGGCGCATGATTGAGGAAGTGGTGCGCCAGGCCCTGGACATGTCCACCGACACCGCCGGCCTGTCGGCGGCCGTGGTCGGCGCCGATGGGGCGATTCTCTACGACAGCCTGGGCGCGGCCGGCAATGTGGGACCCCTGCTGCCGGCCCTGGCCCCCGGCAAGATGATCGAGGCCGACTGGCCGGCGGTGGAGGACAAGTATTTCCTGGCGGCCGCCCCGCTGCCGCCGGGCCGCGGCATCGCGGGCCAGGACTGGCGTATCGTGCTGCGCGAAGCGGCGCCCAGCGTGCGCGCCGGCATCAGCCGCATGAAGTGGCGGGTGATCGGCGCCAGCGTCGTGGTCGGCCTGGTCTTCGCCTTGCTCGGCCTGGTCGCGGTGCGCAGCATTACCCGCCCCCTGGAGGCCATGGTGGGCAACATCACGCGCTTTGGCGAAACCGGGGAAATGCCGGCCGCCAAGGTGGATGACCGCATCCGCGAGGTGCGCAACCTGCAGCGCTCCTTCCTGAAAATGACGGCCAGCGTCGTGGCCCATCGGGCCATGTTGCGGGAGACCCAGATGGAGATCGTCCGTGCCCTGGGGCGGGCCGGGGAATTCCGGGACAACGAGACCGGCAATCACGTGCTGCGCATGAGCCTGTGCTGTGCCCACCTGGGTACCCTGGCCGGCCTGGACGAGAAGCAGGTGGAGATGCTGGCCCTGGCCAGCCAGATGCACGATATCGGCAAGATCGGCATCCCGGACCACGTCCTGCTCAAGCCGGGCAGGTTCGAGCCGGAAGAGCGCGCCATCATGGAGAACCATGCCGAGATCGGCGCCCGCATCCTCACCGGCGTGGACCGGCCCCTCACCGTTCTGGCTCGTACTATCGCCCTGAGCCACCACGAGAAATGGGATGGCAGCGGCTATCCGAACCGCCTGGCCGGTGACGCCATTCCTCTGGAAGGGCGTATCGCCGCCATTTGCGACGTGTTCGACGCCCTCCTCTCCAGCCGCCCCTACAAGGACGGCTGGCCCCTGGAAAAGGTGGTGGCCTTCATGCGCGAACAATCCGGCCAGCATTTCGATCCGACCCTGGTGGACCTGTTCCTGGCCCATCTGGACGACTTCGTCGCCATCCGGGAGCGTTTCCGCGACGAGCCCGCCGGCCTGGCGGAAGCCGTCGTTTCCTGATCCGGCCTCGGCCATGAGTCTTTGCCCGAGTGGACGTCCAGCCGGTCATTCCTGAGCCCTTTTTCTTCTCTTTTTTTCCGACCCATGTCCAACCTCTACCTCGACGACCTTAGCCCCGGCCAGCGCTTTACCACCCCGGGCATCACCCTCACCGAGAGTGAGATTATCGATTTCGCCTGGCGCTACGACCCCCAGCCCTTCCACCTGGATGTGAATGCCGCCGCCGAGTCGCCCTATGGCGGACTGATCGCCAGCGGCTTCCAGAGCCTGGCCCTGTGCTTCCGCCTGTTCATCCAGTCCGGCGCCTTTGGCAAATCGAGCATCGGCTCGCCCGGTATCGACGAGTTGCGCTGGCTGGCGCCGGTGCGGCCCGGCGACACCCTGCATACGGAAATCGAGGTGCTGGAAGTGAAGCCTTCCGCCTCCAAGCCGGACCGGGGCATCGCGCGGCTGAAGTACGTGGCGGCCAACCAGCGGGGCGAGGCGGTGCTGAGCTTCATCGTCATGCACCTGCTGCGGCGCCAGGGCCAATGAAGCCGGAAGACCTGCAGCTGCTGGTGACCCGGGAGATGCCCTTCGGCAAGCACAAGGGCACCCTGATCGCCGACCTGCCGGGCAACTACCTCAACTGGTTTGCCCGGGAGGGTTTCCCCCCCGGGGAAATCGGCCGCCTGCTGGCCCTGATGCAGGAAATCGACCACAACGGCCTGTCCGACCTGTTGAAGCCCCTGCGGCGTGGCTAGGCCGAGTGCTGCCTAGCGCAGATAGGCGGCCATTTCCCGGTCGGTCTTCATGATGTGCTCGACGATCCAGCGCTTGAGGTAATCGACAAACGCGGCCAGTTCCGCCGGCGACGGGTTCTGGCCACGCAGGGCTGCCACTTCGCCGGCGAACCGCTGGTGTTCCTGGAAATGCTTGGCCACACAGGGAGGCGGGCCGGGCAGCCGGTCCATCATGGCTTCCTCCGTGCCGAAGTGGAACAGCACGTAGCTGCTCAGGCGCGGCAATACTTCCTCCAGGGCCCGGGCCTGGCTGGCTTCCCCCTGGGCCTGGTCCAGCTCGTTGATGATGCCGATCAGTTCCTGATGCTGCAGGTCGATCTGGCGGATGCCGACGGCGAGGTCCTGGGTCCATTCAAGAGGCATAAAAATCCTGGGCAGAAAAATTGCCGAAGAGCCAACATGGGTCAAAATTTATCGGAGAAAAAAGCATAGAATCGCTGCGACACCAAGGACTTGCAGTTATTCCCCTGTTTATTTCTCCTCGATTCTAACCAAAACCGCTTGGATACTCCCGCTTCCCTGCCGATTATCGCTTCTGCCGATGGGCCGTCGCCCCTGCACGCCATCAAGCGCCAGTCCCTGTGGCTGCTGCTGGCCTTCTTCCTGGCGATCTCCTCCCTGGCGGGCTACAACCTGCTGGAGAAGCAGGCAGAGCAGGAGCAGGCCCGGCAGATCCATGCCTGGACCGAAATCGGCATCGAGATCAGCCAGGTGGTGCATGAGCTGCAAAAGGAGCGGGGCCTCTCCAGCGGCTACATCGCCTCCGGCGGCCAGCGCTTCGCCGCCGTCCTGGAGTCCCAGTACCACCTCACGGACAGCGCCGTGGAGCGGCTCTACGACGTGCAGCAGCGCAACCCGGCGACCGCCACCGGCACGGCCCTGGCCCAGGCCGTGGAACGATTCCAGGGCCTCTCCCGCCTGCGGGACGGCGTCACGGACCTGCACCTGGCCCGGGAAGCCGTCGTCGACCGCTACACGGAAATCATTTCACCCCTGTTCGAGCATCTGCTGGCCAGCGTCAGCGTCGGCCGGGACGGCTGGATCTACCGGCAGCAGATGGCCTTCCTCTATTTCCTCCAGACCAAGGAAATGGCTGGCCAGGAGCGGGCCCTGGTGACGGCCATGCTTTCCGCCAGGGATTTTGGCGCCATGCGCATGGCGGCCTTCCATCGCATCAAGGCGGTGGAGCAGGATCGCCACGAAAAATTTCTGCAGCTGAGCGATGGCGAGACCCAGGCGGCCTATGGGCGCCTCGGCACGGCGCCCTACGTCGCCGAGGCCGAGCGCATCCGGCGCCTGCTGATTGCCGTGGCGGCCAGCCAGGAGCCGCCCCACATCCGCTACAGCGCCGAGCAGTGGTTCGACCTGGCTTCCCGCTACATCGACGCCCTGGGGGAATTCGAAAGGGGGCTGAGCCAGCGTCTCCTGGCCAGTTCCCAGCGGCTGGAGGAGCAGGCCCGCTGGGCCCTGCTGCTCAATACCCTGGCGGTGCTGGCCTCCTTCTCCCTGGCGGCCATGCTGCTGGTGCGGCTGTGGCGCGGCAAGGAAGTGGCGGAGCAGAACCTGAACCTGGCGGCCAAGGTCTTCGACCATAGCGTCGAGGCCATCATCATCGCCGACGCCGATGTCCGCATCCTGGAGGTTAACCAGGCCTTCACCCGCATCAACGGCTACAGCCGGGAGGAAGTGCTGGGGCAGCACCCGCGGCTGCTCCAGTCCGGCCGCCATGACCATGGTTTCTACACGGCCATGTGGGAAAAGATCTGGCGCACCGGCAGCTGGGAGGGGGAAGTGTGGAACCGGCGCAAGAGCGGCGATATCTACCCGGCCCTGCTCTCCATCGTCGCCGTGAAGGACCGCAAGGGCGCCATCAGCCACTACATCGCCATGACCGTGGACCTGACCCAGTACAAGGAGGCCGAGGCCCTGCTGGAGCAGCTGCGCACCTTCGACCCCCTTACCGGCCTGCCCAACCGGGAGGCCTGGCATTCCGCCGTGGACCAGGCTGTGGTCAGCGCCCGGCGCAGCGACGGCCGCTTTGCCCTGCTGGAGGTGGACCTGGACCGCTTCAAGGTGATCAACGAATCCCTGGGCCTGGCGGCGGGGGACCAGGTGCTGCTGGCCGCGGCGGAAATCCTCAAGCGCCTGCTGCGCCGCCACGACGTGGCCGCCCGCTCCGGCGGCGACCGCTTCTCCATGCTGCTGCCGGACATGGGCGATGCCCGGGACATCGGCGCCTTCTGCGAGCGCCTGCTGGCCGCCTTCGCCGTGCCGATCGAGGTGCATGGCCAGCCCCTGCACCTGTCCGTCAGCATCGGCGCCGTGCTCTATCCGGCCGACGGCGACAATACCGGCACCCTGGTGCAGAACGCCGAGTCGGCCCTCTACCGGGCCAAGGAGGATGGGCGGGCCTGTTACAAGTTCTACTCGGCGGAAATGAACGCGGCCACCAGTCGCCTCCTGGTGCTGGAGCAGATGCTGCGCCAGGCCCTGGAGCGGGACGAGTTTTCCGTGGTGTACCAGCCCCAGGTGGATGCCGGCAGCAAGCGCCTGGTCGGGGTCGAGGCCCTGCTGCGCTGGCGCAATCCGGAGCTGGGCATGATTTCCCCGGTGCAGTTCATCCCCATCGCCGAAGCCACCGGCCTCATCCTGCCCATCGGTGCCTGGGTGCTGGCCCAGTCCTGCCGCCAGGCCCGGCTGTGGCGTGAGCAGTTTGGCGTCGATGTGCCGGTGGCGGTCAATCTCTCGGCCCGCCAGTTCCGCCACGAGGGCCTGATGCAGACGGTGGAGCGGGTCCTGGTGGAAAACGACCTGCCGGCCCACCTGCTGGAACTGGAAATCACCGAAGGCCTGCTGCTGCACGATCCCCAGGGCGCCGCCGCCATTCTCGAGCGGTTGCGGCAGCGGGGCATCACCGTGGCCCTGGACGATTTCGGCACCGGCTATTCCTCTCTGGCCTACCTCAAGACCCTGCCCCTGGACCGGCTGAAGCTGGACCGGGCCTTCGTCAAGGACCTGCCGGACAATGCCAGCGACCGGGCCATCGCCTGCGCCATCATCGCCCTGGGCCACAACCTGGATCTGCAGATCCTGGCCGAAGGGGTGGAGACCGGCGCCCAGGGCGAGTTCCTGGAGCAGGCGGGCTGCCATGTGTTCCAGGGCTATCTCTACGGACGGCCCATGACCCCGGCGGAGCTGGAGGCGGCAGTGGAGCAAGGGGCCCTGGCCATCGTGGAGGGACAGAGCCCGGCCTTGCCCAGACCGCAGGACTCAGTTGATATTGAAGCAGCCGGCGCTGTCGGCATCGTCGCCGATGCGCGCCAGCTCATTGCGGATGTGGCGCAGCAGGCGGCTGCCGACCGGGATGCAGTCCCGGGGCTGGACCTGCCAGCCGTCGGGGCCGGGGACGATGTTCACTAGGGTTTCGGCCAGCATTTCCGGTACCCCGTCCTCGATGCCGTAGTAGCGCTCGATCCAGCGCAGCTGCTGGAAGGGGAAGGCGCCCAGGAGGGCGCCGTGCTGGCTCAGGGCGGCGGCGATGACCCGATCGATGGCCACCGATATGGAACTGCCCGGGTTCTCCGGCAATTCGTGCAGCACCGCCAGCCGCCCTTCCCCGTCGGGGGCAGCCAGTACCGACAGGCCGCACAGGGAGGGCCGGCCGGCGGCGCAGCGGTAGGCGACAAAGTGCATCCGGCGCCCCTTTCCTTTTCCCTCTTTCCTTCCCTCTGCCGTGGCGCCGTCAGGCCAGGCGCTGGCTCAGGTTGGCGACGAATTCGGCCAGGGGGCGCTGGATGACGGTGATGCCCTGCTCGGCGACGAAGCGCTGCTCGTTGCGCGTCAGGTCATCGGCCAGCACCGCGTAGTGGGGCCCGGCGGAGCGCTTCATCACCTGCCGGGCGTAGGTGCGGGAGAGCTGGTCACGGAAGCGGCAGCCGAAGAAGACAAAGCCCCGGCCGGCGCGCCGGTTCTTCACTTCCTCGGGAATGGGGGTCTGGATGTCGATCTCGGTGAGCACTTCGACGAAGTCCGAGTCGGAGACGATGAAGTGTCCCGCCGGCTGGACCCCACCCAGGGGCTTGTAGAGCAGGGTGCGGGGGGCGGCGGTGGCGCTTTCGGCCATGCCCTGGCCGTCCCGGTCGTAGCACAGGTACCAGCTTTCCCGCACTTCGGCCCGGCTCACCCCCTGGATCTGGGCCCAGTCGGCGCAGCCGTCCAGGGCCGTGGGGAAGGCATTGTCGTAACCCGTATCCACCACCAGGGGCGGCGCCAGGCGGGCCAGCAGGCGGTACAGCCTGGGGGGCTCGGCGGGCAGGGCATAGGCCTCGAGCATGAGCTTCTTCAAGGTCTTGCGGTGGCGGAAATTTTCGATGTACTGGGCCGCCGCCGTCGGGTTGCGGCGGATGCGCGAAGGCACCGTGGCGCGCTTGGAGAGAAAGGCGGCCAGGGCCTCGGGAGCCAGGGGCAGGGCGGCGTTGGCCGGTTCCAGCATGACCGCCTCGGGCCCCAGGTAGGGGACCAGAGCGCCGCTCCTGAGGCCGTCGGCAACCGTTGCCAGCAGAGTATCGGCGCTCATGGCGGCTTACTCCTCGCTCAGCTTGGCAGCTTCGATGGTGATGGGCATGGCGGTATCCACCGCCATTTCCGGCAGCTGCAGCTTCCAGCCGTTGCCCAGGGTGATCTGGCCGCCCCACAGGGTGGCCTTCTCGGTGAACACCACGTCCTGCTCCAGGTCCTTCTTGGGGACGTATACCGACAGGTTGCCGTTCTTGTCGCGGCGCAAAGTGATTTTCATGGTGCCCTCTCCTGAGTTGTCCAGCGAAGTGATTTCGCGCCCCTTCATGCCGACCAGGCAGCCCCGGTCCACGAAGTCCACGCCGTAGATGTAAAACTGCTGCAGAAAGGTGCCGATGCTGGTGACGTAACCCACGTCGCCCTTGTGCACCAGCACCTCGCCGATTTCCCGCAGGGGGAAGGTGCCGTCGTTCTTCACGTACTTGCGGGCGACCACCTTCTCGCCGTAGGTGAATTGGGGCGGGCCGTCGAGTTCGACGATATCGCTGTCCCGGGCGGACATGGCGCTGGCCTCAGGCCTTGTGGCTGGAACAGCCGCCGGCGGGGCCCGTGCCGTCGCGCTTCATGAAGGTCACCACGCCCACGCCGCCCCCCGGGCTCGCCCCGTCTCCGGTACCGCAGCCGCAGACGTGGGGGCCGTTGGGATTGGTGAAGGTGAGCCCGGAAGACGAAGGGCTTTCCTTGAAGTCGATGGTGTGGCCTTGGAGCAGGGCGCAGCTCTCGGCGGTGAGGAACAGCAGGGCGCCGTTCTGCTCCACTACCGTATCGCCGGCCTGGGGCGCTTCCGCCACGGTGAAGCTGGGGTCGAAACCGGAGCAGCCGCCGGGCTTCACCGACAGGCGGAAGCCGGCCGTGGCCGAGCCTTCGCCGAAACGCACCATCTGGCGCATGTACTTGGCGGCGCGGGGGGTGATGGTTACACACATGGCCTTACCTCTTGGACGTAGGGGGAAGCGTGGGGTTAGGTTAAGAGCCATGAACACCCGGATGTCTCGCCTCGCCCGCACGTTAGGTTCAGCGCGGCATCTGGGGTCATGGCAGAACTCAGGCCTGGTAGCGGGGCACGCTCTTGTCCACCACCACGCAGTCGGCCGGGCAGGCGGCGATGCACTGGGGATCGTCGAAGTGGCCGATGCACTCGGTGCACTTGTCGGCCTTGATGGCGAACAGGCCGCTCTTCTCGAAGATGGCGTCGTTCGGGCATTCCTGTTCGCAGGCACCGCAGGCGGTGCAGGAAGAAGCGTTGATTTTGTAGGCCATGATGGGCTCCTTGGTCGGTTGGGTGACGTAATGGATAAGGGGGCTAGGCAACCAGGCTCTTGGCTCCGTCCCGGTTTTCCAGGCGGGCCTGGAACCAGGCGAGGGCAGAGGCCTCGATGTATTCATGGGCGTAGTCCTGCACCGGCTCGATGCCTGCGGCTTGCAGTTCCTTCATCGGGCAATGGCCGATCTTGGCCACCAGCACGGCGGCGCAGTCCGTCAGGGCGTCGAGGATGGAGGGCATGGCCTCTTCCTCCTCGTAGCCGCCGGCGCAGTAGTGGTCCACCTTGCGATGGCCGACGAACTTGGCGCCGGCGGCGGAGACTTCGTAAATCTGGAATTCGCTGGCGTGGCCGAAGTGCTGGTTGATGCGGCCGCCGCCCTTGGTGGCCACGGCTACCAGGGCTTTCTCGTGGGCTCCGGCCAGGGCTTCCTTCTGCTGGGCCTCGGCGGCGCGCTGGTCCCCCCGCTCCTTCTCGACGAAGTCCCGGTAGGCCTGGCGGGCGGCCGGGTCGTAGGTGGCGCCAATGGCGTCCAGCTTGTCGCTGGTGAATTCCTGGCTGCGGTCTTCCCCCAGCATGCCCACGGCGTCGGCCCGGCACTGGCGGCAGTGGCGCATCAGTTTCATGTCGCCTTCGCACTCGTCCTGCAGCATCTTCAGTTCGGCGGCGGTGGGGCCGCGCTGGCCGGTGAGGCCGAAGTGGGTGCCGTGGGCCGGGTCGGAAATCAGCGGCATGATGTTGTGCAGGAAGGCGCCCTTGGCCTTCACCACCCGGTTCACTTCCTTCAGGTGGTGATCGTTGATGCCGGGGATCAGCACCGAGTTCACCTTCACCAGGATGCCGGCAGCGGTGAGCATCTCCAGGCCCAGCATCTGCCGCTCATGCAGGATCTGCGCGGCCTCCTGGCCGTGGTAGCGCTTGTGGTTGTGGAAGATCCAGGGATAGATGTGCTGGCCCACTTCCGGGTCCACCATGTTGATGGTGATGGTGACGTGGTCCACGTTGAACTGCTTGATGGTCTCCACGTGGTCCGGCAGGGCCAGGCCGTTGGTGGAGAGACAGAGCTTGATGTCCGGTGCAGTCTGCTGGATCAGTTCGAAGGTCTTGAAGGTCTTGGCCGGGTTGGCCAGGGCGTCCCCCGGGCCGGCGATGCCGACCACGGACAGCTGGGGAATCTCGGCGGCCACCGCCAGCACCTTCTTGCCCGCCATCTCCGGGGTGAGCTTCTCGCTCACCACCCCGGGACGGGATTCGTTGGCACAGTCGTACTTGCGATTGCAGTAGTTGCACTGAATGTTGCAGGCCGGGGCCACGGCCACGTGCATGCGGGCGAAGTGGTGATGGGCCTCGCTGCTGTAGCAGGGATGGTCCTTCACCTTCTCCCAGATATGGGCAGGCATATCGCTGGGGCCCTCGCTGGAACCGCAGCTACTCTTGGAACTGCAGCCACCGCCGCTGGTAGGGCTGGCGCCCGCCGTGGCGATGGGGATGATCCGTCTGCCGCTGGGGCTGCTGGGGGTGCCGCAGTCTGCGCTCGGGTTCAGCATGTTCCGCTCCTGTTGGGGTTGGGGCCTCTGCTTGGGCCGTTCGCTTTCCCTAGAGCAACCCATGTGCCAGGTCGAAAAATGCTGCAAATATCTATTTAAAACATTGCGTTAGTTATTGTTTGTCGGGATTTTGCCTTTGTCGCGGACCCGACGCCGCTGTATCGAAGCCGACAATGGCGCCGGTCCTGGCTAAACGCCGAGGGACGGCCGGAAGGCCTTGTGCCATGGGCGATTGCTGCGGATAGGAGGGCTTGGCACGGTTCTCGCAAAGATGGCTCGTCCTTCAATCACTCTACTTACCCATCGAGGCTGCCATGACCCAAAACGCCGTTCTCACCAAACTCACCGGCAAACTGCTCTCCCCCCTGATCAGCGGCCCCACCGCCAAGGCTGGCCGCTTCGGCTTCCGCGGCGAATTGGGCCTGGAATTCCCGGAAAGCGTCGCCGGCGAGGCCCGCCCCCCCCTGACCAAGGCCGACCAGGTGATCCTGGCCGCCGAAGGCGAGCAACTGGTGTTCTTCGCCGCCCACGTGGATTCCCTGGCCCACCTGGACCACATCGTCGCCATGATGGGTGACTCCCTGGTGCCCTCAGGCAAGTACTTCATCTTCGCCGGCAACGTGGACTTCTCCAAGAAGTACGCCGTGGAAGTGGGCGGCGTTAGCTGGAACGTGCTGCCCCTGGATGAAGCCACGGTGTGGAACGAACTGCTCGACATGTTCTACCTGGAGCGCAGCGACCTGAAGAAGGCCTCCGCCGAAGCCAAGGTGGATGCGGTGGTGGATGCCTCCGCCAAGTTCAACGGCAAGCTCCCGGTCATCCCCTACGCCCAGGCCCTGGCCGAAATGGGGCCGGTGAAGGTGGCCGAAAACCGCCCGGTATAAGGTCGATTTCAGGCCGATTTAAGGCAGCTGGCCTGGGCGGCGGAGTCGGTAGGCTCCGCCCTGGGCATTTTTTGAGGGCGGTCCATGGCCCATGTGACCTTCTATGAAAAGCCCGGCTGCGGCGGCAATGCCCGGCAGCAGACGCTGTTGCGGGCAGCCGGCCACACCCTGGAGGTGCGCGATCTGCTGGCCGAGGCGTGGACGGCGGAATCCCTGCTGGCCTTTCTGGCTCCCCTGCCGGTCGCCGACTGGTTCAACCGGGCCGCGCCCCGGGTGAAGGGGGGCGAGGTAGTGCCGGAAAGCTTGCCGCGGGAAGAGGCCCTGGTCTTGCTCCTGGCCGATCACCCCTTGATCCGCCGACCCCTGTTGCAGGTCGGGGAGGTACGGCGGGTGGGCTTCGATACGGTGGCCATCGCCGCCTGGATCGGCCTGGAAGGAGCGCCGCATAAGGATGTGGGGGAAGGCTGCCCGAAGGGGCAGGAGCACCGGCCCTGTCCGCCGCCGGGTAGCTGAGAGCGCCTAGGGACGGTCGTTCCTGGCCATAGGTAGCAGCTGTCCCCCTCCCTGGCCGTGCCGGGGAGGGGCAACAATCTGGGGCTTAGAGGCGCTTCACCTCGATGTTGTACTTCTTCAAGGCATAGCCAATCTGGCGCGGTGTCAGGTTGAGCAGCCGGGCTGCCTTGGCCTGGACCCAGCCGCAGCGCTCCATGGCTTCGACGATGCGCTCCCGCTCGGTGACAAAGCCTTCGCCCTCGTCGCTACCGTAGTCCTGGCTGTCCTCAGCGGGGGCGGCCGGGGGCCGTTCCGCAGCCGCCGGCGGGCGTGAAACCGGAGCGCTCACCACCGGAATGCCAGGGCTAGCGGGATGGCCCCGGCCGCTCATGTCGATCATGGGGTGGCAGGCCCGGGCCGCCGAGGATTCGAGCAGCACCGAGGAGAAGCACTGGCCCTTCTGGCAGCGCATGTCCGCTTCCCGGATGAGGTTGCCCCGGGTCATGGTGGCGGCCCGCTCGACGCAGTTTTCCAGTTCCCGCACGTTGCCCGGCCAGTTGCACTGCATCAGGATTTCCACCGAGCCCGGAGTCATGGTCAGCTTGCGGCCGTTCTCCCGGTTGAAGCGGGTGAGGAAGAAATCCACCAGCAGGGGAATGTCCTCCTTGCGCTCCCGCAGGGCGGGAATGAAGATGGCGACGACGTTGAGGCGGAAGTAGAGGTCGGCGCGGAAGTCGCCCTTCTGCACCATTTCCTCCAGGTTGCGGTTGGTCGCCGCCACCAGGCGGAAGTTGGCCTTCAGGGTCTTGTTGCCCCCCACCCGCTCGAATTCGTGCTCCTGCAGGATGCGCAGCAGCTTGGCTTGGAAGGAGGCGGAAATGTCGCCGATTTCGTCGAGGAACAGGGTGCCGCCGTCGGCCATTTCGAAGCGCCCCTTGCGCTCCGAGGTGGCACCGGTGAAGGCCCCCTTCTCGTGGCCGAACAGCTCCGATTCGAGCAGGGTTTCCGGCAGGGCAGCGCAGTTGACCTTGATGAAGGGGCCCTTGGCCCGGGGTGAGAGGAAATGGATGGCGTGGGCGATGGCTTCCTTGCCGGTGCCCGACTCGCCGCGCAGCAGAATGGTGGAGTTGCCCGGGGCGGCCTGGTGCACGTCGGCGAATACCTCCTTCATGCGCTTGGAGCGGCCGATGACGTTTTCCACGTCGTAATTGCTCTGCAGCTGCTTCTGCAGGCGGTGGGTCTCCAGCATCAGCTGTTCCCGCTCGGCGGCGATGGCCTGGTGCAGGCGGAAGGTCTGGCCCACCAGGCTGGCCACCAGGGTCAGCACCCGCAGGTCCCGGTCGAAGCTGATGGGGCGGTCCGAGCCGGGGGGGCGATCCACGCTCAGCACCCCGATCACCTCCCGTCCTTCCTTGATTGGCACGACGATCAGGGCGACCCCGGCGCACTGGGAGAGATCCCGGCCGGTGCGGTTGAGAAACACCTCGTCCCGGGTGATGTCCGGCACCACCATGGGGGAACCGCTCTTGAGCACCTTGCCGGCGATGCCCGAGGTGGCGTCGAGGACCAGCTCTTCCTTGGTGGAAAAGGGCACCCCGGCCGCACCAACGACGTGCAGTTTTCCTTCTTCCTGCACCATGCTGACCATGCCGTGGCGCATGTGGAGATGGGTCAGCATGACATTGAGGGCTTCCCGCACCGACTTCTGGAAGTCGAGGGAGGCCGTGAGAATCTTGCTCACCTCATAGATGGTGATGATTTCAAGATCGTTGACACGTTCAGCTGCAAGGGCGGGCATCGAATGCTCCTTAAGCAAAACCGGTTACTCCTCCCACGCCGGTATTATTTTTTGCCTAAAAGCAGCAAGTTCTATGCCGTAAGTGAGGCCTGCGCCAGCGCCCAGGCCGTTGCGGTTCGGTCGCCGGGTCCCCGCAATTTGTCCTCCATCGCCGTTGGCGAGGCTCGCCGTCCCATGGATTTCCCCATTCCTGATGCTGGCCGCCGTGCCTTGCTATCCCCCAGGTCGACAACTACGCTGAGTTTTCCAGGGAGCAAGGGGATTCCCGGCAACGGCCCACGAGGAGCGAGAAAATGGCAATCAAGATCCAAGTCGTGTTCTACAGCATGTACGGCCATATCTATCACATGGCCGAGGCAGTGGCCGCGGGAGCCCGGGAGGTGCCAGGCGCCGAAGTGGCCCTGCTGCAGGTGCCGGAACTGGTGCCCGAGGCGGCCCTGGAAAAGAGTGGCGCCAAGGCGGCCCGGGCGGCCTTTGCCGTGATTCCCACGGCCACGCCGGAGCATCTGGCGGAGGCCGATGCCATCATCTTCGGCACCCCGACCCGCTTCGGCAACATGTGCGCCCAGATGCGCAACTTCCTCGACCAGACCGGCGGCCTGTGGATGAAGGGCGCCCTGATCGGCAAGGTCGGCAGCGTGTTCACCAGCAGCGCCACCCAGCATGGCGGCCAGGAATCCACCATCCTCTCCTTCCACACCACCCTGTTGCACCAGGGCATGATCATCGTCGGCGTGCCCTACTCTGAGCAGCGCCAGATGATTACCAGCGAAATCACCGGCGGCAGCCCCTACGGCAGCTCCACCATCGCTGGCGGCGATGGCTCCCGCCTGCCGAGCGAGAACGAACTGGCCATCGCCCGCTTCCAGGGCAGGCACGTGGCCGGCATCGCCCAGCGCCTGAAGGCCGGCGGCGCCTAAGTGGCAGGCGGTGGTGACTGGCCGACTGAGGAGACACGTCGGTGATACAGATCGGAGAGGGCTGAAGCGCAGCCACGTGCTGCCGTGACGGGTGGGGATTTAAGCGATCCGGGAAAAGAAAACGGGCTGATTCCGTGAGAAATCAGCCCGTTCCTTTGAATTTGGCGCGCCCGAAACGATTCGAACGTTCGACCCCTGCCTTCGGAGGGCAGTACTCTATCCAGCTGAGCTACGGGCGCTAAAAGGGGACTGAAGGATACCCTGTTTTCCTTTTTACGTCCATGCTTCCTCTTCAGAGCCGCCCCTATCCGGGCTATAATTGCGGCCGTTCAAATTTTTCCCCCGACAAACAAAGGATTACCAAATGTCTCAACAAGAGGACTCCTCCAGCAAATCCATCATGTACTGGTCCATCGCCGCCGCCGTGCTGCTGATGGTGCTGCTCGT
>DATEZY010000123.1:0-5344 GCA_035255085.1 Azospira sp.
TCCCTGGACGTGGGCGGCATCATCTTCGAGGTCAAGCACGGCCCCTACACCCCCATCACTGAGGCCGACTACGCACCGGGGTCCGGCGCCGAAGGTACGCCCCTGGCCGGCCAAACCCTGGCCTGGTACGCCACGGCCCAGCTCGGCGCACAGCTGCCGCAGTAAAGGCCCGGGAGCCGGCGTCCCTCTTCAGTCAGCCGCCCGCCGGATGGTGCGGCGGCCGCCGGCCTTGGCCTGGTACATGGCCGCGTCGGCCTGTTGGACCAGGACCTCGGCGCTGTTGCCGTCCTGGGGCGACAGGGCGATGCCGATGCTGGCGGAAATTTCCGCGATCACCTCGCCCAGGCGGAAGGGGTAGATCAGGCTTTCCAGGATCTTGTCCGCCACCTTGAGGCAATCGGCCTCGTTCTGGATGGCGGGCAGCAGCACCACGAATTCATCGCCACCGAGACGGGCCACCGTGTCCTCGTCCCGGGTGTTGCTGCTAATGCGGTGGGCCACCTGGCGCAGCAGCTCGTCCCCCACCTGGTGGCCATAGGTGTCGTTCACCGGCTTGAACTTATCTAGGTCGATGAACAGCACCCCGACATGGGATTCCCGCCGGTTGGCCTGGGCCAGGGCCTGACTGAGGCGGTCCAGGAACAGGGTGCGGTTGGGCAGCTGGGTCAGGGGATCGTAATGGGCCTGGCGCCAGATATCCTCTTCCTGGCGTTTCTTCACCGTGATGTCGGACAACAGGGCGACGTAGCGCAGCAGGGCCCCTTCCTTGTTCCGGACGCTGCTGATCTTGAGGCGTTCGACGAACAGGCTGCCGTCCTTGTGCCGGTTGGTCACCTCCCCTTCCCAATTGCCCTTTTCTTCCAGGGACTGGTACATGGCCTGGTAGAACTCCTTGCTGTGGTGGCCGGAAGCCAGGAGGGAAGGGGGATGGCCCAGGGCTTCGGCAGCGCTGTAGCCGGTGATGCGGGTAAAGGCGGGATTGACGCGGAGGATGTGGTTGTCCGGGCCGGTCACCATGATGCCTTCGGCCGCCGCATCGAACACCGACTGGCTGATCAGCAGGGATTCTTCCAGGGCGACCACGCGGGTGATATCGGCGAAGGTGACGACACCGCCACCGGGGGCACCGTTGGCTTCCGGCGGCAGGCGACGGGTATTGATGGTGAGCCACTTGCGTTCGCCCGCGGTGGTGTGGACGGCATACAGGCCCCGGCTGCTCTCGGCCTTGATCGCCTGCCGGCTCGGGTAATCGGCCGGCGCCACCGGCTGGCCGTCCCGGTAGAAAAGCTTTACCACGCGATTCTTCAGGCCGGCTTCATCCACGTCCAGAATACTCAGGGCGGCGCTGTTCCAGAGCTGGATCTGGCCATCGGCATCGACCAGCATCATGCCGTCCGGAATCACCTCGAACAGGCCACGGTAACGGGCCTCGCTGACCTTGAGACGGCTTTCCAGGAGTTGACGCTCCGTCACGTCGTGCACGATGGCGTAGATCATGGGGTGGCCCTCCTGTTCCAGGGGGCTGGCATACACCTCGACCTGGCGGATTTCTCCCGAGGCCACCCGATGGGGAAAGAAGAAGTGATTGCACTTTTCCTGCCAGGCTTGCTGCAGGTCCGCCGCAACGGCTTCCGGCGGCAAGCCGCTGAGATCGCTCAGGCGCAGTTTTTCCAACTCGTCCCGGGCATAGCCGTAGAAGTGGCTGGCAGCCGGGTTGGCGGCAACGATGCGGCCATCGCTGGCATCCACCAGCAGCTTCACCGAGGCATTGCGCTCGAAGAGGTTGCGGTACATGAGCTCGTTCCTGGCCAGCTGAGCCTTCTGCCGCTCCCCCCGGAACAACAGGGCGACCACGACACCGGCCAGGCACAGCACCAGCAGGGAACCGGCCAGGTTGGCCCGCCAGCTTTCCCGGATCTGCCGCTCCACCGGAGCGAGCACATCGGCTTCGGCCAGACCCACATAGACCACCAGGGCGGGGGAATCCAGGCGCCGCCAGGCGACGATGCGATGTATCTGCTCCAGGGTAGCCAGGGAATGGAAGACGCCCTGGGCCAGGGCATCGGGCTGCAGATAAGGCCGCTCGGGCACGACGCTCTTGCCGACGAAGTCTTCGATGCGGCGGTTGCGGGCCAGATAGCTGCCATCCTGGCGCAGCAGGGTGGCCGAATCATTGGGCCCCAGCCCCAGGTTTTCCAGGGTGCGGGAGAGATACTGGGGGGACACGGAGAGCACCAGCACCCCGGCGAACTTGCCGGCCTTGAGAATGGGACGGGAAAACTGGATGGTCCAAGTCTTGGACACCCGCCCCAGCACGGGCTTGCTGATGAACAATCGATCTTCGCCGCTCTCGGCATGGACGCGGAAGTGCTCCCGGTCCCCGAGGAAGACGGAACCGCTCTGCGCCAGGTTGGAAAAGGTCAGATAGCCATCGGCCCCGATCACCGCCACCTGGGCCAAGGAATCGGGCGGCAGGGCGGACAAGGCCGACTTGACCGCCATATCGAAGGCGTGACGATCATCGAGGCGCTCGTTGCGCAGGGTCTGCAACATGAAGTCGACCCCGCGCACCACGGCACTCATCTGCTCGCTGACCCCCCCGGCCAACTGCAGCGCCACCACCTCGGCCCGTCCCAGGGCATCCGCGCGCATCGCCTGATGGCTAAGGTCCAGCCGATACCAGTAGGCCGCCAAGCCGAAGAAAGTGGTCAGACAAAAGCCAATAACCAAGGCCCGAAAGCGGTGGGAGATGCGCATGGTGAAGCCGATCAGAAGCACGCTGGAATATGCCGCGCAGTATATTACATACGGCATAGCCCTTACTTCCTTTTATTCCCCGCCACCTACAGCGGCCAGGTATCTGGCGGCAGGAAGCATGGCGACGACAGGGCTGCGGGCGAGGATGAGCCCAGCACCTCCATCTCCTGCCATGGGGCCAGGCGACCTGACCGGGGCCCCGCCGCCGGCAAAAGCGGGAGTACGTCATTCCTCCGGGGCCATCTCTGGGTATGATGGTGCATGAACCAATCACTCCCCCGGTAAGCCTTGACCGCCCCCGACGCCCCAGACACCGCTCCCGACATTCCACCGGAACTGTCCGCCCGCCTTCTGGCGCTTGAAGCTGAAAACCAGCGCCTGCGCGCCGAATTGCAGGCCCTGACCCACGGCCAGCCGGCCCTGGGCGGTTTCTCCAGCCGCCTGGAGAAGGCGGAGCAGGCGCTGAATCAACGCAATCGGGATTTGCAGTCGATCCTGGACAACATGCCAGCCATGATCGCCTACTGGGACCGCAACCTGATCAACCGCTTCGGCAACCACGCCTACCGCTTCTGGTTCGGCGTCGACCCGGCGACCCTGCCGGGACGGCACATTCGCGAGGTCATCGGGGAAGAGCGCTACCGCCTCAACATGCCCTATATCCAGGGGGCCCTGGCCGGACAGGCCCAAACCTTCGAACGCACCATTCCCGTGCCGGACGGCACGGTGCGCTACTCCCTCGCCAACTACGTTCCGGACATCGTGGACGGGGTAGTCCAGGGCTTTTATGTGCTGGTGTCCGACATCACCCCCCTGAAAATTACCGAAGCGGCCCTCCGGGCCAGCGAAGAACGCTACCGGGCCGTGGTCGAGGACCAGACCGAAGTCATCGCCCGTATCCACCCGGACGGCAGGCTGATTTTCGTCAATGACGTGTATTGCCGCTTTTTCGGCAAGTCTGCAACCCAGTTGCAGGAGGAGAACTGGCAGCCCGTCGCCCATCCGGACGACCTGCCCCTGATCGAGGCCAGGCTGGCGACCCTGAGTCCGGACAATCCGGTGGTCAATGTGGAAAACCGGGTCTATTCCGGCACAGGCGACCTGGTGTGGATGCAATTCGTGAATCGGGGTTTTTTCGATGAGTCCGGGAAACTGGTGGAGATCCAGTCGGTCGGTCGAGACATCACCGCCCAAAAATTGGCCGAAGCAGCGCTGCAGGAGGCCCATGACCAGCTGGAACGACGGGTGGCCGAACGTACCGAGCAGCTGCGCCAGCTGGCACTCCAGCTGACCTATACGGAAGAGCGGGAGCGCCAGGCCCTGGCCCGGGACCTGCACGACGAGCTGGGACAGACCCTGCATGTGCTCAAGCTCAAGCTGGGCCTGCTGGAGCGCCAGAGTCAACAGGCCGAGCAAACCCAGGCGCCACAGCAGGCCGGCCTGATCCGGGAAATCGACACCCTGGTGGGAGATGCCAGCCGCCAGGTGCGCACCCTCACCTCCCAGCTCTGCCCGCCGGTGCTGACGAACCTGGGGCTGGCTGCAGCCTTGCACTGGCTGTGCGAGGAGATGGCCCAACACTACGCCCTGGCCGTCACCTGCACGGCGGATGAACGTCCCCTGCCCCTCTTGGCCGCCCAGAAGACCATCCTGTTCCGGGCCGCCCGGGAATTGCTGATCAACGTGGCCAAGCATGCCCACACCCCGAGCGCGGCCATCAGCCTGCGCCAGGAAGCGGGCCAACTGGTGATGACGGTGACCGACCAGGGCAGCGGTTTCGCGGCTTCGGCGGCCACCCTGGCCGGCACCCAGGGCTTCGGACTGAGCAGTGTGCGGGAGCGGATCGGCTTTCTCGGCGGCAGCACCACCATTGTCAGTAGTCCCGGTGAGGGGGTTTGCGTTACCCTGCGCATCCCGCTGAATATTCCCCCCAGCCACCCGATGCCCCCGCAGGAGACTCATCCGTGACCATTCGCGTACTGCTGGCCGACGACCACCGGATGTTCCGGGAAACCCTGGGCCTGTTGCTGGGGATGGAAGCCGACATCCAGATAACGGGCGAAGCGGGAACCGGCACCGAATTCCTGGAATTGCTGCGGACCGCACCGCCGGACGTGGCGGTGCTGGATATCAACCTGCCCGACATGAGCGGCATTGAACTGGCCCAGTACGTCAGCAGCAATCACCCCGGGGTGGGCATCGTCGCCCTGTCCGGCTACAGCGACCGGATGTTTGTGGAGGAAATGCTCAAGGCCGGCGCCCGGGCCTACGTCCTCAAGGCGGCGGGTGGCGACGACCTGGTGCGGGCCATTCGCGCGGTGCATCAGGGGCAGGCCTTCCTCTCGCCGGAAATCGCCGGCGCCCTGCTGCCCCGTTCGCCCACGGCCCAGGCGGAGGGACCGCCGCCGCTATCGGTCCTCTCCAAGCGGGAACAGGAAGTCCTGGCCCTGGTGGCGGCCGGGCACAGCTCCGAGGAGATCGCCCAGGCCCTGGGCATCACCGCCGCCACCGCCAACGTCCATCGCCGCAACCTCAAGGCCAAGCTGGGCCTGCGTTCGGTGGCGGAACTGACCCGCTATGCAATCCG
>DATEZY010000124.1:0-3435 GCA_035255085.1 Azospira sp.
CGCTCTTCCTGGGTAACGCCGGCGATGGTTTCAAACCACTTCTGGATGCGATTCATGGCGACTGACTCCTCGGTGATGAATGGGTTGGAAGCTTGGACGCGGCATTCGATTTGCCGCCCTGGATGCAAGAATATCCGACTACTGTATAAATGTACAGTAGTCGGATATTCCCGGGCCCAAATTGCTCCACTGCCGCCGGGCCTGGCCCCTGCCTGGCTACTACCGAGGCCCTGCCGAGCACCTACCGACCCTCCGGAGAGCCAATAGGCACGGCCTTCTCCAGCAATCGCCCTGGGCATCGTCCATGGAAACCAAACCCTGGGCCGCCAAGGGTGATATGTTCCGCCCTGCGATCCATCCAGCCCTCAACAAGGAGCCCCACTGCCATGGCCTGGGAGAACACCCCGCAGACCTTCACCTCGGAACGCGGCCTCAGGGCCGCCCTGATCTTTGCCCTGACGGCCGAACGCCTGTCGGTGTTCTACGAGCATGGCCAATGGCTTACCGACAGCCAGGGCGCCACCCTGGCGGCCGACTGGCTGGCCCGCTCCAAGCGCACCCTGCCCCTGCCCGAACGCAAGCAGCTGTCGTCCCTGAGCGACCAGCTGGCGCGGCAGATCGCCGCCGCCCTGTCCCGGGAGGCGGGCCTGCACACCGTGCATGAGATGATGGAATCCCTGGATCCGAATTATCATTCCGACGTGGCCCTGACCCTGATGGCCGAATGCGAGCGCCTGCTCGACAGCGAGCCCACGCCCTAGGCAGGTCTGACGCCACGACCCGAGGCAAAGCGCCTGCACACCCCGGGCCGCCCTCCACCCGGACGGGAAGACCATGAAGACCGTGGATCGCCACCTGTGGCAACGCTTCTACGCCATCGCCCTGCCCTACTGGCGCGGCGAGGACAAATGGCGGGCCCGGGGCCTGCTGGTCCTGCTGGTGCTCCTGCTCCTCGGGCAAACCCAGTTCGCCGTACTGTTCAACGAGCAGACCGGGGAATTCACCTCGGCCCTGGCGGCCCGGGATGAACCCCGCTTCTGGACGGCCATCCAGGCCTGCCTCGGCCTGCTCATCGTCGCCGTGCCGATCTACGCCTTCTTCTACTATGTGCGGGACAAGCTCGGCATCCATTGGCGGCGCTGGCTGACCCACCGCTTCCTCGACCGCTACTTCAGCCACCGGCATTTCTACCAGCTCAATGCCGACGCCGGCATCGACAACCCGGACCAGCGCATCGCCGAGGACATCAACACCTTCACCCAGCGCACCCTGTTCTTTCTGCTCATTTTCATCGGCGCCGCCCTGCAGCTGGTGGCCTTCAGCCACGTGCTCTGGTCCATTTCCCGGGACCTGGTCTATTTCCTGGTGCTCTATGCCGTCGCCGGCACCCTGGTCACGGTGGTTTTCTTCGGCAAGGCGCTGATCGGCCTCAACTTCCACCAGCTCCGGCGCGAGGCGGACTTCCGCTTCAGCCTGGTGCGGGTGCGGGAGAATGCGGAATCCATCGCCTTCTATCGGGGCGAAAGGCAGGAATCGGCCCAGGTGAAGCAGTGCTTCGCCCAGGCCTTCAACAATTTCAACCGGCTCATCAGCAAGCAGCTCTGGCTCAACTTCTTCCAGTACGCCTACAGCCTGCTCACCATCGTCCTGCCCAGCGCCATCATTGCCTCCCGGGTCCTCTCGGGGGAGCTGGAGGTGGGCCGCGCCATCCAGGCCGCCGGAGCCTTCGCGGCGGTGCTCGGCGCCATTTCGGTGATCGTGGACAACTTCGAGAGCCTGAGCCGTTTTGCCGCCGGCATCGATCGCCTCAACACCTTCGCCAAGGTCATGACCGACGGGGCGGCAAGCCGGGCCCTGGCCCCCGGCACCATCGAATCGGTGGAGGCTCCCCGGCTGGCCCTGGAAGGGGTCACCCTGCAGACGCCGAACTATGGCCGCATCCTGGTGAAAGACCTGTCCCTGGCCATCGCCCCCGGCGACGGCCTGCTGATCGTCGGCGAGAGCGGCAGCGGCAAGAGTTCCCTGCTGCGCGCCATCGCCGGCCTGTGGCGCTCGGGCAGCGGCCGCATCCTCCGCCCCGGGGCAGGGGAAATCCTCTTCCTGCCGCAACAGCCCTACATGCTGCAGGGCTCCCTGCGCAGCCAGCTGCTCTATCCCAACGGTGACCTGGATATTCCGGACGCCCGGCTCCTGGAGCTGCTGCACCAGGTCAACCTGCCGGAACTGGCCAACCGGTTTGGCGGCCTGGACGTGGAAATGGACTGGGAGAAGGTCCTCTCCGTTGGCGAGCAGCAGCGCCTGGGCTTCGCCCGGGTGTTCCTCGCCCGGCCCCGCTACGCCATGCTCGACGAGGCCAGCAGCGCCCTGGACCTGGCCAACGAGGAACACCTCTACCGCCAGCTCGCCGCCACCGACATTACCCTGGTCAGCGTCGGCCACCGCTCCTCCATCCTCAAGTATCACCGGCAGGTGCTGGAACTCACGGGCGACGGCCAGTGGCAGGCGCACCAGGCGGAAAGCTACCGCTTCATGCAATAGGCCGGGAATTTCCCGGCCGAAGTCTGCATTCGGCAGCGCAGCGGCCCAGGCAAAACCCGATTTTCCTTGGTCCGGCGGGGGCAAGTGGCTATCATGGCCGTCCTTCTGCAAGGCCACCCCCATGATTACCCTCAAGAATATCGTCCTGCGCCGCGGCACCAAGGTGGTGCTGGACAAAGCCTCCGCCAATATCAATCCCGGCGAAAAGGTCGGCCTGGTGGGACGCAACGGCGCCGGCAAGTCCTCCCTCTTCGCCCTGCTCAACGGCAGCCTGCACGAGGATGGCGGCGACTTCTACATTCCCCCCCAGTGGCGCATGGCCCAGGTGGCCCAGGACATGCCGGAGACCGAGCAGAGCGCCACCGACTTCGTCATCGAGGGCGACACCGTGCTGTTGGCCGCCCAGCAGGAGGTAGCCGCCGCCGAGGCCAGCGACGACGGCATGCGCATGGCCCATGCCTACACCGCCCTGTACGATGCCGGCGCCCACGATGCGGCGTCCCGGGCCCAGGCCCTGATCCTGGGCCTCGGCTTCCACGTCGACGAACTTTCCCAGCCGGTGAACAGCTTCTCCGGCGGCTGGCGCATGCGCCTGCAGTTGGCCCGGGCCCTGATGTGTCCTTCCGACCTCTTGCTGCTGGACGAACCCACCAACCACCTGGACCTGGACGCCCTGGTCTGGCTCGAAGCCTGGCTCAAGCGCTACACCGGCACCCTGGTGATGATCAGCCACGACCGGGAATTCCTCGACGCCATCACCAACGTCACCGTGCACATCGACAACGCCAAGCTGGTGCGCTACGGCGGCAACTACAGCACCTTCGAGGACATGCGGGCCGAGCAGATGCTGCTGCAGCAGGCCACCCTGGCCAAGCAGCAGGAAAAGATCGCCCACCT
>DATEZY010000125.1:0-4515 GCA_035255085.1 Azospira sp.
CTGGGCCGTGGCGTACCAGGCCAGGGTTTGGCCGGCCAGGGGCGTACCTTCGGCGCCGGACCCCGGTGCGTAGTCGGCCTCAGTGATGGGGGTGTAGGGGCCGTGCTTGACCTCGAAGATGATGCCGCCCACGTCCAGGGAAAGTACGGCGTGCCAGGTGCCGGCCGGATTTTCCAGGACGGCGCAGTCTTCGCCCAGGACCGTGCGTTGGGTGACCCGGCCGGCATCGTCGAAGTGCAGCACCAGGAAGCGGCCACGCAGGGGGTAGAGCAGTTCAAAGGTGTGGGGATGGCGATGGGGGCGGACGTAGGTGTCCGGTTCCATGGCGATGGCCAGGCGCTGAATGGGGTCGGCCAGTTCCTCGTGCAGGTTGGCATTGGCGCGGCGTCGGGGCGAGGCCTGGGCCAATCGGCTGAGTTCGTCCAGTTGGGCGGGGGTGAGGGCTTTCACGGCAGGGCTCCGGGGCAAAAGCCGGATTATCCCTCAGAGGGGCCGGGGAGATACGTAACTTGGCTGTGGCCCGCTTTTCGGCGCAGGGGACAGGGCGGTTTCTTTAGCCGGTCCTAGTTCTTGGTGTGTAGATGCCAAATGCATTGCAATGGCAGGAGGGAATCCACAATAATGGAATTCCTGTCTATAGAGGCCAATGTCATGAAACGCCTGCTGCCTGCTCTGATGCTTGCGTGCTCAATCGCTGTTGTTCCATCCCTATGCTCTGCCGAGCAGAAGGGGGATGCCCCCGAACTGTCCACCCGCATCAACCGTTATCACGTGTCCTACGTATTGAACGGGGATGGTTCCTTCGTCGAGGAGCGGGAGTCGGCTGTCACCCTGCTCAAGGAGGAGGCCGTCAAGGCCGAGAAGCGTGCCTCCGTGACCTACAGTACCAGCATCCAGAAGGCCGATGTGATCCAGGCCTATACGCAGAAGAAGGATGGGCGCCGTATCGAGGTGCCGAAGAACAACTATCAGGTGGAGTCCAACACCGGCAAGGGCAAGGACGCTCCGGTCTATTCGGACCTTACGACCCTGACCGTGGTTTTTCCCGACGTGGAAGTGGGCGATACCCTGGTGTTCGCTTACCGGCTGGTGGCCACCGAACCCATGTTCCCCGGCCAGTTCTCCACCCAGGAGGCATTCCCCCGGATGGTGGCCTACGACGACGTCCGGGTGCGCATCGATGCTCCCGCTGCCCTCTGGGCCCAGTACCAGACCCGGGAGATGAAGGAGGTAAGCAATGTGGAGAAGGACGGGCGCAAGATCCTGGAGTGGACCTATGCCAATCCGGAGCCGCTGAAGAGCAGGCGCAAGGACTATTCGGTGTATGAGGTGGAAACGGAACCGGGGATCGCCTATTCAACTTTCCACAACTATGAGGAAATTGCCCGGGCCTACGGCCTTCGTGCCAATGCCAAGGCCCAGGTGACGGAACGCATCCGCAAGCTGGCCAACGAGATTGCCAAGGATGCCAAATCGCCCCGGGACATCGCCCGTGCCTTGTACGACTGGACGGCCCTGAACATCACCTATGCCGGCAACTGCATCGGCCTCGGGGCGGTGGTGCCGCGGGACACGGATGTCATCCTGGATAACCGCATGGGCGATTGTAAGGACCATGCGACCCTGTTGCAGGCCCTGCTCTCGGCCAAGGGCATTGCCAGTAGCCAGGCTCTGGTGAATGCGGGTTCGTCCTACCAGCTGATGCGGATTCCTGTGGTGTCCATGGTGAATCACGTCATCAACTACATTCCCTCCCTGAACGTCTATGTGGACTCCACGGCCAACTATATTCCTTTTGGCATGCTGCCCCAGGGCGATATCGGCAAGCCGGTGCTGCTGGTGGACGGGTACCGGGAAGAGGCGCGGACGCCGGCCATGCCTATCGGCTCCAACCGGCAGGAATTGAAGACCAGTCTGACCATCCAGCCGGACGGCTCGGTGACCGGGCGTACCCAGGTATCGGTGGCGGGACTCTATGCGGTGACGGCCCGCTCCCGGCTGCGCCACATGAAGAAGGAAACCGAGGAAACCCTGGTTCCCGACTATTACAAGCGCTGGGGCCTGATCGGTTCCGGGGCGTTCGAGAAGGATGACCCCCAGGCCCTGGCCGACCACTACCGCTACGGCGCCAGCTTCGAGATCAAGGATCTGATTCCCTATCCGGGCTCCGGCGCCTTCGGCATCTGGCCCCTGTTCTACAACGAAGCCCCGGTGACCAGTTTCGTCTCCCAGGCCATGCAGGTGGATGACGAGCCCGTGGATAGTGCCTGCCTGAGCGGCTATTCCGTCGAGGAATACAGCATCGTCCTGCCCAAGGGCATGAAAGTGCTGTCCATTCCGCCCAATGCCAAGGTCAGCAACAGCTTCCTGACCTACGAGGCCACCTACAAGTTGAAGGGCAATACGCTCAGCGTACGCCGGGTCATGGATGACCGGACGCCGGGCTACATTTGTTCTCCCCAGGTGAGCGAGGAATACCGGGCGTTCGCCAGAAAGGTCCTACCCAACCTGAAAGCCCAGGTGCTCTATCAATGAGAGTCAGCGGGGGGCGTTCCAGGCCCCTGCCTGCAGTGCCTTTCGAAGCGCCGTGCCTGATAGGCACGGCGCTTTTTTCTTGGGCTATCGATCCTGGCTGCTTGCTAGGTCTGCCGGCGTATCCACGTCCTGCAGCACGCCTGGGTCATCGACTTCCAGCAGCCGTAAGCGAGCCCGATCCCGCTGGATCAGGTGCCGGGCGCCCGCATCGCCGCTGAGGGCCTGCAGTTCTTCCCGGTAGGCAGCGCCAAAGCCCACCGGATGGCCCCGCTGGCCCCGGTAGCCGGGGGCCGCCAGAGGGGCGTCGGCGCTCAGGGCGGCGGCGACGGCGGCGACGCTGGCTGGCTGGAGATAGGGCATGTCGGCCAGGGCCACCAGCCAGCCGGCGGCTTCGCGACTCGCCTCGACCCCGGCGGCCAGGCTGTGGCCCATGCCCAGGGCGGCTTCAGCGCTTGCCACCGGCTGCCAGCCGGCCTCCTGCAACAGCGTGGCCAGGGCGGTCTGCTCCGGGCGGATGACGGCCACTAGCAGGGCTCCCGACGGCATGCCGGCCTGGATGGCGCGGGCGGCAGCCAGGGCCACCGGCGTGCCGTCGGCCAGGGACGCGAGCAGCTTGTCGCTGCCGAAGCGGCGGGCGCTGCCGGCGGCCAGGAGGATGGCAGCGAGAGGCGGGGCGGCGAGGGGGGAAGAGCTGCGGTGCACCGGCCTAGGACCCCACCGGCGCGGTGCCGCAGGCCGAGGTGTCGGAGGCGTTTGCGGCCTCCGAGGTGGCTTGGAGTCGCTCCAGCCGGGGCACAGCGACGCCGTTCTTGATGGCGGTCATCTCCGCCAGGATGGCGATGGCGATTTCCGGCGGCGTGCGGCTGCCCAGGGCCAGGCCCACCGGGCCGTGGAGCCGGTCGATTTCTTCCGGGGCCAGATCGAACAGGGCCAGGCGTTGCCTACGTTTTTCCTGGTTGCTGCGGGCCCCCAGGGCGCCGACGTAGAAGGCGGGGGATTTGAGGGCTTCGAGCAGGGCCAGGTCATCCAGCTTGGGATCGTGGGAGAGGGCGACGATGGCGCTGGCAGGGTCCGGCTGCCAGGCAACCACCGTGTCATCGGGCATTTCCATGGTCAGGGCACAGCCGGGGACGGCCCACTGGCGGGCGTATTCCTCCCGGGGATCGCACAGGGTGACGGCGTAATCCAGGGCCAGGGCCATTTCCGCCACGAAGCGGGAAATCTGGCCGGCGCCTATGATCAGCAGGCGCCGCCGGGGGCCGTGGGGCACGCTGAGCTGCTGGCCGTCGAATTCCAGGCGATCCGCCGGCGTGCCGGTCTCGATAGCGGTGGCGCCGTCGCCCAGGGCCACCCGGCGCCGGGCCAGCTGGCCGGCGGCCAGGCGTTGGCGCAAGTCCCTCAAGGCGGCGGCATCGGGGGAGGGCTCGATCAGCAGTTCCAGGGTGCCGCCGCAGGGCAGGCCGAAGCGCTGGGCTTCTTCCTGGCTGGTGCCGTAGGTCAGGAGGAAGGGGGTGGGGCAATCCAGGGCGCCCCGGCCCAGGCGATCCACCAGGTCGTCCTCGATGCAGCCGCCGGAGACCGAGCCGGCCACCAGGCCGTTGTCCGCCAGGGCCAGCCAGGCCCCGGGCGGCCGGGGCGAGGAGCCGAAGGTGCGTAGCACCGTGGCCAGGAGCACCCGCCGCCCCTGGTCGAACCAGGTACAGGCGGCTTCGAGCACTTGCAGGTCGGCACTGTCCATGGGCTCAGGCCTTGAGGACGGCAGTGTCGAAGGGCAGCTTGTAGAGGCGCTTGCCGGTGGCGGCGAAGAGGGCATTGGCCACCGCCGGGGCGATCACCGGGGTGCCCGGCTCGCCGACGCCGGTGGGCGGGGCGGCGGAAGGCACGATATGCACCTCCACCTGGGGCATCTCCGGCAGGCGCAGCACCGGGTAGTCGTCGAAGTTGGATTGCTCCACCTGGCCATCCTTGAAGGTGATGGCG
>DATEZY010000126.1:0-51671 GCA_035255085.1 Azospira sp.
TGAAAACGCCAGGGCTAAGGAATATCGACCGGGCGCCCTATTTGGCTGCGCTTTCCTGAGCTGCTTCCGGCCACTCCGGTAGCTCGGCCATGGCAAAACTGCCCTTGCCGGACATCTTGACCCGATACATCGCTTCATCGGCCCGATGGATCAGGTCGGACACGCTCATCCCATCGTAGGGAAACGGGCAGATGCCGATACTGGCGCCCATCTGGCAGCCTTCCGGCAGGAAGGCCAGGGGGGCGGCGAGTTCGGCCAACAGCTTTTGCGCAAAAGTATGAGCGGCCGCCATGCTGCCAATATACTCGGCCAACACGAAGAATTCATCGCCGCCGATCCGGGCGACAGTATCGGTCGCTCTGACGGCAGATTGCAGACGCTTGGCAACTTCCCTCAGGGCTTGGTCACCGACTTTGTGACCATAGGAGTCGTTGACGTTCTTGAATCCGTCGAGATCCAGGAAAAAACCGCAATGGAGGGCCTTATTGCGGCCGGCATTGAGTTCGGCCTGGAGGATGCGATCATATAGCAGCTCGCGATTGGGCAAGCCGGTAAGCCCGTCATGCAGGGAGCGCCGGAGATGATGGGCCCGCTCCGCCTCAAGCTCCCGTTCGCGGAGATACAGCAGACGGCGCTGGCGCTCGGCAATGTAACCGGCTGAGCCGCCGATCAAATTAGCCGAAACGATAAAGAAATCGTGCCCCAGCAGGGTATGGACCGGATAGGCGAGCAGTTCACCAAACAGCAGGTTGTAGGTGATTAGCATCGCCAGATCAACGCCGAGGGCGTAGATGAAACGGGTACCGATAAAGTTGTAGGTATAAAACGTCACCAGCACCATCACCGGGTAGTAGTAGGGGGCGCTCTCCAGGGGCAGATTCATCTGCATGGCGATGAGCCCGGTGCCGGCAGCGGCCCCCACCAGGGCGAGCAGCAGATGAGCGATGGCGTCGAACCGCGAGGTCATGGAGACCAGCAGGACCAGCGCAGGCACGCAAAGGGCGGTGAGACGCGCGAGCCAGACCTGGCCGATCAACTCCGGTGCAACGAACCATTGGTCGAGGACGCCGTGCAAGAGATACACGATCATCCCGACCACGCAGGCAAATTGCCCTTGCTGCCGTGTCCGCGTCTTGGTGGCGCCGAGAAACTCCCTTTCCAGCGACTTGTCTTTGAAGCGCAGCGATAAAAGGTGCATCTTGGACATGGCTTGTAGGCGTAGCAACCGTAGACGTAGGCGAACTGTGCACTAAACCAGCCCTGCAGCCAAACACCTTTAGGTGGATCCGCTCCCAAGCAGACCCGGCTGGATGCTTGGGCATCGCCCCCAGCGGGCTAGAAGAACGAGGGAGTTCGAAGCCGGCGTCGACTTGCAGAACACAGGCAGCGGCACTCTGGTCGCATTGCGCCAGCTATATCCCAACAAGGAATCCCGCGACGAAGTAATCACCAAGTACGGCGCGGCGCGTCGAGGGCAGCAAGAAGTATCTGACGAAACTGGCGGCCTAGGTCAGGGGGCACTTGTCGCGGGTTAGCTAACTCCTATCCCGTCGTGCCATCGGACTTATGGGAGAAAACCCGAGCAGATTCGTGAATTTAGCCCCTCGGAGGCCGAGCTTCATTGTGAAACGACCGGGCGCCGAGGGGGATAACGGTCTGATGGTTGGCAAATTCCGGCCAGAAGCGGTCGTAGAGGACTGTTCCCGATAGCAGGCATCCTCGCCAGCTTCCTTACCCCGAGCCCTCTTCCGCGAGGGGACATCAATCCGTGCTGACGATCTCCCCGACCTTCAGCCCCCGCAGGTTCTTGGCAACCACCCGCGTCTGCTCGTCCACCCCGGCCAGAATCTCCACCGACGCGTCTTTGGTACGCCCGGTCTTGATTGCCAACGCCTCGATCCGGCTTTCCGGGTTGACGGTAAATACGCGGGAAACGCCCTCCTGGGTCAGCACGACGGACGATGGCAGCACCAGCGCCTTGCGCTTGCCCATGGTGATGGTGCCGGAAACCCGCAGGCCGGCCTTGAGATTGGTCCCCGGGGGCAGGTCCACGTACACCAGGCCATTGTGGGTGGCCACGTCAATGGTGGGTGAAAGCTGCCGCACCCGCCCCTTGACCTCCGGCCCCAGGGGGCTGAGCACCGTCACTTCCTGGCCAGGGGAGAGCTTGAGCAGCGTCTCCCCTTTGACCTCGGCCCGCCATTCCAGACGGCCCTGGCGGATCAGGCGGAACAGTTCGCTACCGGCTGAGACGATCGCCCCCTCGGAAGCGGAGCTGGCGGAAATCACCCCATCGTCCGGAGCCACCAGGGTGGCGTAGTCCAGGCGCAGCTGCTGGCGCTTCACCTGGGCCCGGGCGGCATTGACCCGCGCCTCGGCGGTATGTTTCTGAGTCTCGTACAGGGTCAATTCCTGCTGGCTAACCCCCCCCGAGGGTGCAAGACGCTTGGCACGATCCAGGGTGGCGACGGCCTGGGCCAGGGAGGCCTCCGCCTCCACTAGCTGGGCATTGGCCGCATCCAGGTCGGTCTCGACCGTGGCCGCATTGAGCTGGGCCAGCACCTGGCCCTTCTTCACCGTATCCCCCACATTCACCAGCACACTCGACAGGCGCAAGCCCCCTACTTCGCTGCCGATATGACTTTCCTGCCAGGGCATGATGTTGCCGCTGGCCTCGATCAGCTCGGGCCAGCTCTCGGTCTTGGGGTGGATCAGGGAAACGGCCGGAGCCGGCGCGGCAGGGGCCGGCGGCTTGGCCGGCTCAGCTTGCCCTCGCTCCTCGGCGGCAGAAGCCAGGGGCTGGACGCTGGAAAATCCGGCAACGCCAAGAGCCAAGGCCAGGGGCATGGCCAGGACAACGCCGATGGCGGTGCGCTTTAAATATCGGGGCAGAGGGATCTGTGGCATGGCGACTCAGTGGACTGGGAGTGGTTCAGCCTGGGAAGCTTTCCCGGCGTCGGCCTGGACGGGGATAGGGCCAGAGGTGGCAGCGGGGGCGGAATCCATTTCATACTGGGCGCCGCCGCCAGTCGTGCGGTTAAGAGCGATCCAGGCCTGCAGGCGCTCCTGCTGGACCCCCAGCTGGGTTTGCTGGGCGCTCAGCATGGCTCGGCGGGCATCCTCCAGTTCCAGGAGGTTGCTGGCGCCTTCCCGGAAGCGGAGTTCCACCGAATCGAAATAGCGCTGGTACTGGGTGGCGGAAATGCGGGCATTTTCAGCCCGTTCATGGGCTGCAGCATAGCGGGTCAGGGCATCCTCCACTTCCTGGATGGCAGTACGGGCCCGGGCCTTGAACTCGGCCAGGGCCTCGTCGTAACGGGACTTGGCCATGTCCACCGCGGCCTTGCGCCGCCCGCCGTCGAAAATCGGCAGGCTCAGGGACGGCCCGAAGGACCAGGTGCCGAAGGACAGGGCGCCGCTGCCCCCTTCCGCCGCATAGCCCAGGGAACCGTTGAGGCTGAGTCGCGGATAGCGGTCGGCTTCCGCCAGGCCGATGTCTGCCGAGGCGGCCGCCAGGTTGCGCTCCGCCGCCCGTATATCGGGGCGCTGCATCAGGGCCTCCCGGGGCACCGCGATACTGAAATGGCGAGGCACCGGCAGGCGGTCCAGGCCGGTGGGCTTGTCGGCCAGGGATTGCATCAGGTCCGGACGGGGAATCCCGGTCAGACGGGTCAACTGGTTTTCCAGGCGCTCGCAATAAGCCCGGGTGGCCGCTAGCTGGGTCTTGGCCTCAGCCACCGAGGCGGTGCTGCGGATCGCCTGGTAGGGCGCCGTGAAGCCTTCCTTCACACTGGCGGCGGTGAGTCGCTCGGTGGCCTCCCGGGATTTCACGTCCTGCCCGCTGAGGGCAGCATAGGACTGGCAGGCGCGATAGCTCAGATAGGCATCGGCTACATCTGCCGCCAGGCTGACCCGGGCATCGGCCAGGGTAGCCTGCTGGGCGGCATGGCGGGCTAGGGCCCCCTCCTTGCCGCGCCGCACCGCACCGAACAAATCGATCTCCCAGGAGGAATTCGTGGACAGCCAGGACTGGTTAAAGCCCTTGCCCGACGCATCGCTTACCGCCCGCTGGGCCCCGGCGCCACCATCCACCGACGGCAGAGCGGCCGCCTGGGCCTGGCCAACCGCCGAGCGGGACTGGTTGAGCTTGGCCATGGCGGCCTCGAGGGAGGGGCTGCTGCGGAAAGCCTCGTCCACCAGGTGGTCGAGCAGCGGGTCCGAAAGCTCCGACCACCAACGGGATGCGGCCCGTTCTTCGCCGGTCGCGGGCGTCTTGGTGGCGAGCTCGGTACTCGACGTCCATTGGCCCGGGACATCGGTCTTGGACAGCTGGGGAGCCTGGTACTCAGGCCCGACCACCGCGCATCCGGCCAGAGAGGTGGCGATGCCAAGCATCAGCCATGACGCACTGCGTAAGGGATGAAAAACCATTGCCGATTCTTGTTTCTGGGGATTGGCGGGGAGCCGCCCAGTATGCTGCCCCAGGGAAGCCGCCTAGCCGCCTATTTCTTCGAGGCACAAGCATGCAACCGCGGCGGCGTTAACTCAAGGAAAGTTTTGCAACAGCTTGTATCCAGGAGGTGGGGTGAGTACCACCCACCAGGCCGCCAGGGGAAACGGCGGGAAACGAAGCGTCCGTTTTGCCAAGCCGCCAACTTCCGCCATGGATCGGTTGGTGAGTGCCGCTAGCGGACGGGCGACCTGGCTCGTGGCGGGCTCTTGTTCTGCTGAATGCCACGCCCCAGCAGAACAAGAGCGTATCAGTCGCGATACTACGGACGCCCTACCGGCAACTGGCGGCGCAATCGCCGGTCAGCGGTCCGGCGGTGGCGGAGGAGGATTGCCCGGGGGAGGCGGCGGTGGGTAAGCACCGGCTGCCGGTGCGCCCTGTCGCTGGGCCGGCGGCTGAACCATGGTGCCGGAGACGGGCACCTTGTCCCCCTTGGCGTACATGCACTGGATGTAGGCATTGTCGTAATGCCGCTGGGTGCCGTAGGCGGAACTCTGGGCCGCGCCCGTACCGGCCACGCTGCCCACCACCAAGCCCGTACCGGCACCGACGCCGGCCGCATCCCGCCCGCCGATGGCCGCGCCGGCCACGGCACCGACCACGGTACCCACCGCCGCGCTGCGCACCCCGGCACTGGTGGCGGACTGCTCCGCCGTCCCGCCGACCTGGCTCTGGGCATAGTTGCGGCAGTCCGCGTCATCCCGGCGGAACTCTTCGAAATTCTTGCCCGTCCCCGGCAGGGCCATGACGCTGGGCCCGGTGGGCACGGAGGCACAGCCGCCGAGCAGCGCCAGGCCCGTCAGCGCAATGGCAGTCGCCAAAACTTTCCTATTCATGACCATGGCTCCGAAGCTGAATCAAAACAGCATCAAGGCTGAGACGGCGGCTGGGGCAAGACCTTCTGCCAGCCTCCCGGGCATTCCTTGACATAAGGGTAATAGCCCTTGGCGGCCCCGCAGTAGTACCAGTAGTTGTTCTGGGGTGCCGCCTCAACCGCTGGCTGCTGCTCGATATATACCGGCGGCGGCGCCCGCTCGATCACCACCGGCGGGTAGTAGGGCGGATAGTAGGGAGGTGGCGGGTAATACCAGGGTCCCCAGGCGGGGCCGATCACTACGCCGAAATGCACGCGCCCACCCCCATGGTGGTGGTCCGCCATGGCGTTGCCGATCCCCAGCCCCGCCAGTAGCAGGAATGCTGCAATCAGTTTGATAGCCTTCATGACTTCTTCCCTTGCAGGGCAGCCCGATCCCGAAAGTGGGAGCGCCGGCTGCCCCGTTGTTTCCTACCCTTGATAGTAGACGCCAGAAGGGGGCAAAAATGCAGTGAAAATGTAGTGGGTTGTAAGCAATTGTTTCGCGCCCACGCTGCAGGCATGAAGTTCCCCTATACCCATTCCCCTGGTTGCTTCTTTGGCTGTTTCCCAATGACCTGGAGCCAGCCCGGACTAGCCAAGTCATTCACAGCCAGCTTGCCAAGCCAGTGCTAGACTCCGAAAAAAAAACGCACCTTGATGCATGGGGAAACGGAAGATGCTTTCCGCACTGATACCGAAATCGTTCCGGGGCCGGCTGGCCCTGCTTTTTGGTCTGCTGTCCTTTCTCGTGGGAGTGCCGACCTACTTGTACCTCAGCTCCGTTTACGAGGAACAACTCATAGACGACCAGTCCGATGGCCTGCAGGCGCTGGCCAAGGCGGCAGCGACGGTGTTTGCCGAGAACCTGGGGGAGCGCCGTCGGGAAATCGAACTGCTTTCCCGCACCCCCCTGTACCGCACTGCCCCCCTGGATAGTGCCGAGTTCCAGGCCAGCCTGGAGCGGCTGAAGGACTCCTACCCCCATTATTCGTGGCTGGGCTTGGCGGATGCGACGGGGACCGTCCGGGCGGCCTCCTCCGGCCATCTGCTCGGCGCCAATGTAACCAAACGCCCCTGGTTTTCTGCAGGGCTCAAGGGCACCTACTCTGGCGATCTTCATGAGGCCCTGCTGCTCTCAAAAGTGCTGGGCCATGCGGAATCGGACCAGCCCTTACGCTTCATCGACTTCGCGGTCCCCGTCTACGATGCTAACCAAAAACTGCGCGGCGTGCTGGGAGCGCATATCCATTGGCAATGGGCCAAAAGCGTCATGGCCGTCGTCACCCCGCCCAACGCCAACGACATGGGCCTGGGCATTTTCGTTGTCAACAAAGACAACCAAATCATCTATCCGGAGGGGGTGGATTCCAGGCTCCACCTGCCGCAAGCGATCGCCGAAGGGAATGTGCGTCGCGGCAAATTCACCGACTGGGGGGATGGGGAACCTTACCTGAGTGCAGCAGCCGCAATGCGCGACCCGGTAGCCAGCACCCCCCTGGGCTGGCGCGTCGTCGTAAGGCAGCCCAAGAGCATCGTGCTTGCGGACGTTACCAAGCTCCAGCATCTGGTGCTCTCAGTTTCTGTGGTGGCCGCCCTGGTCTTCCTGCTGCTGGCCTGGGGAATCGCCAGCAGCATCAGCCGCCCCCTGGAAAACCTCACCGCCCGGGCCCGCCGCCTGGAAGAAGGGGATGAAGCCATCTCCTTTGAGGTCGCCGGCGGCAGCACCGAAGTGCGGCGCCTTTCAGCCGCATTGCAGCGCATGGCCGAGAAGCTCCTGGACAGCAAACACTCCCTGGAAGCCAAGGTGGCCGAGCGCACGGCCGCCCTGCAGGAACTCAACCAGCAGTTGGAGAGCCTGGCGCGTACCGACCCGCTCACCCAGGTCCCCAATCGCCTGGCCGCCAACGAACGGCTGACAATGGAGTTTTCCCGCTTCCAGCGCAGCAACATGGCTTACACCGTCCTGATGATGGACATCGACTTCTTCAAACGGGTCAACGATACCCATGGCCATCCCGTTGGGGATGCGGTGCTGCGCCATGTGGCAAAGGTGATCGGCCAGTCATTGCGGCAGACGGACTTCCTGGCCCGGGTCGGTGGCGAGGAGTTCATGGTGCTGTTGCCGATGACCCCCCTGTCTCAGGCCTTGGGGGTGGCCGAGCAAATACGGGCAGCCGTCCATGCAAGCTCCATCCCCCCCGTCGGCAACCTATCCATCAGCATCGGGGCATCGTCCGTGATGGACGGGGATGGCAATGCCGACACCCTGGTGCAGCGGGCGGACCAGCGTCTCTACCACGCCAAGGAACAGGGCCGCAATCGGGTAGTTGGAGACCTCACCAGCGATTCCCCGGGCTCCACCTCCTGAGGGCTTCCTCTCCCCTTCACATCCGAATCTCGCTCCTGAGCACCGTCAGCCCCGTCAGCCGGGCCTTCCAGCGCAGGGTGGCGGTGGGTTGCTTGACGTCGAAGCGCCGGGACACCCAGCCGGCGATGGGGGCGTGGCTGCCGCGCAGGCAGGTGATCTCCGCCTGTCTGCCTGCCGGCGCCTGGGGCAAGCTCAGGTGGATCGTCTGGCCATCCCGGCTCAGGGCGTAGCCGCCGGGTTCGGCCGTCACGGCACAGGCTTCAGCGGCGTGGAAAAACAGCTCAACCTCGTGCTCCCCGGCCATTTCCAGCACATCCTCGATGACGATGCGGCGGGTGAATTTGTCCAGGCCGATACGCCGGGTATGGGCCACCGGGTCGGCCAGGCGCAGGTAGCCGTCGTGCCAGCCGGCGAAATAGTCCTGGTGCGGGGTCTGCCGGAATTCCAGGCAGCGGCCCCGGGCATGGCGCAGCCACATGAAATTGCCCCCGCTCACCGACTGGTCCAGGCCATCCACCCGCAGGGTATTGTGGGCGGCGGTGCCGCGGAAGTAAGCGCGCCAGGCGCCCTGGGTGTGATAGGCGTAGGTGCCGGGATCGATGAGGAATTCCCGGCCGCCGACAGAGAGGGTAAAACTCAGGGCGTCGGCATGGCCGTGGGCGGCGATGGCCAGGTAGCCCAGGGGGCCGGCGTCGGCCACCAGGCGGATTTCCTCCGCGCTGTCGAAGGCGCAGCCGAGGATGTAGTACCCCCCCTCGGGAAAGGTACGGCGCGCCGCCCCCCCGTCATGGGACTCCGGCAGGTCGGCGTAGGCGGCATCCACGCCGATCCGCCCTTCCCGGCTGAACAGCCAGCGGGTCTTGTCGTCCAGGGGCCCGGCCTTGGCCTTGAAGTCGGCACGGCGGAACAGCAGGGCACCGCTAGCCAGGAGGGAACGGTAGGGGCAGAAGCCCTTCCCCTCACCCTCACCCTGGGCCAGGCGGGCGACCACGCCGTCGTCGGAATCGCCGAACATGGGCAGGTTGCCCCCTCCATCCATGATCGCTGCCAGGTAGTCGAGCATGGCCTCCAGGCGCTCCCGATAGGCCTTGGAAACCGGCTCCCCGGCTGCAGCTGCGGTACGCAGGACCACCAGCAGCAGGTCCAGTTCGAAATGCTGGTAGGCCACCGCCTGCTCCCGATTGACGCCGTCAGGAGCGTTCTGCCGCAGGATTTCCCGCTCCAGGATGGCCCGGGCGCGCCGCTGCCAGCGGCGGGAGGCGGGCCAGTGGGGCCAGGTCAGGGCGGCGACGAAGAGGCCGGCGGCCTCCCCCATGAGGTGGTTGTTGGCCGAGGAATGGCGGGAGAAAAAACCGGCGATGAAGCGCTGGTGCCGGTACACCGACTCCAGCCAGCGGCGCCGGAATTCCCGCCCGCCCTCGCCCTGAAAGAGGGGCGAGGCCAGGCCGCCGATCAGCTGCCAGGCGAGGGACCAGCTGATGAGGCGCAGGCCCGCCTCCAGGGCGCTGGACCAGTTCGGCCCCAGGCCCGGGGGACATTCCTCCAGCCAGCTTTCCACATGCCGGCGGATGGCCTGGCCGTAGGCCGGCCGCCCGGTCAGGGCATAGGCCTGGGCCAGGGGCACCAGGTGCAGGTGGCGGTTGGGCTCCCACAAGTACTTGATGTCCCCCACCAGGGCCGGGTTGCGGTAGTCCAGGTGCTTGCCGAAGACCAGGGGGGCCTCGATGCCGGTCTTGCAGTCCCGGTTCCAGCGGGGGGGCGAGCCGAGATTGATGCCCCTCAGGGCGAAAATGTCGAACCTGCCGGCCAGGATGCGCTCCGCAGCGGTGATATAGGGCGCCGGCGCCTGGCCCCGGGGCGGCACCAGCCAGTGCACGCCCCGCTGGGCGAGGTCGGGGGCCGGCACCGGCCCGGCTACGCCACTTCCGAACCAGCCGTGCTGCTCGGCGGCAATGGCCAGGCGGCGCCACAGGCGGTGGCCGATCTCCGCCGCCCCCATGCAGCGCAGGCGGTTGAGGCGCCAGCGCCAGTCCGCCAGGCGCCCCGCGTCCGGTTCCCGGGAGTCATCCCCGAGGCCCGGCCAGGGGGGATGATGGGCTTCAGGCATGGCTGTGCTGACGCTGCCAGATTTCCAGGTTGAGCAGGGCCCACAGCAGCTTCTCGTGGTTCTGCCGCCCCTGCAGGTGCTCGTCCACCAGGCCGTCCAGGACCTGGGGATTGTAGTAAGCCCGGGTCTGGGAGGCAGCGCTGCACAGGTGGTCCCGCAGGAAGTCCCGCATTTCGCCACGGAACCATTCATTCACCGGCACCCGGAAGCCCACCTTGCGCCGCTTCAGGATGGTCTCGGGCAGGATCTGCCGCCCCGCCTGCCGCAACACCCATTTGGTGCGCAGGCCCCGCACCCGGAAATGGTCCGGCAGGGAGGAGACGAAACCCACCAGCTCGTGGTCGAGGAAGGGCAGCCGGGATTCGATGGAGGCGGCCATGGTCATGCGGTCGCCCCGCTCCAGCAGGTTGTCCGGCAGCCAGCTGGTCTGGTCGAAATAGAGGATGCGGCGCAGGGTGCTGGCCCCCGTCTCGCCATCGAAAGGCGGGCTGCCGTCGTGGCTGGCCGCGGCGGGAAGAAGGGTCAGGCGCTGGCGCTCGGCCCCGCCCAGGGCGCCGAACCAGCCCACGTAGCGCTCCCGCCAGTCGTCGATGGCCAGGTTGCGCACCGCCGTCTTGGCCCGGCGAAAGCCATAGGGCAAGGCGCGCACCAGGGGCAGGATCAGGTTCTGGCGCAGGCAGGCCGGGACCAGCTGGAAGCCCCGGGCGAAGCGCTCGAAGACGTGCTTGGGATAGCCCCCCAGGACCTCGTCGGAACCCTCGCCGGTGAGCACCATCTTCACCTCCCGGGAGGCCTCCCGGGCCATGCGGTGGATGGCCACGTCGGAGGGCTCGGACACCGGGGCATCCCGGTAGGCGATGAGCCGGGGCAGATCGTCGATGACGTCCCTGGGGGAGACAATGATTTCCCGGTGGCTGGTGCCGAAATGCTGCGCCACCTGGGCCGCGTAGGGCAACTCGCTGCCGCTCGAAAAGCCGACGGAGAAGGTCTTCACCTGGGGGCAGTGGCGGGTCATCAGGGCGACGATCATGGAGGAATCGATGCCGCCGGAGAGAAAGGCGCCGAAGGGCACGTCGCTCACCATCTGGGCGTGGACCGCGTTCTCCAGGCGGGAGAGGAAATCCGGCACCACGTTCTCGTCCTGCCAGTCGCCCCGCTCCCAGCCTGCCTCGGCGGCGCTGTCGGAGAGGGCATGCTGGTCCGGCGGCACCCAGTAGCGCCACTGGTGCAGGCGCCCGCCCTCCCAGACGGCGGCGCTGCCGGGCATGAGCTTGCGGATGCCGGCAAAGAGGGTGCCCGGGGCGGGAATGTAGCGCCAGGCCAGGTAGTCCCACACCGCCTCCAGGTCGATCCCCTGGCGGCACTCGGACAGGCACAGCAGGGCCTTGATCTCGGAGGCGAAGGCAAAACCCTGCGGCCCCTCGTGGAAAAACAGGGGCTTCTCGCCAAAGCGGTCCCGGGCCAGGAACAGGCGCTGGCGCGGGCCGTCCCACAGGGCGAAGGCGAACATGCCGCGCAGGTGATGCACCACCTCCGAACCCCAGTGCTGGTAGGCCCGCAGCAGCACCTCGGTGTCCGAATCGCGGTGGAAGACGTAGCCCTGGGCCACCAGTTCGGCCCGCAGGGCGCGGAAATTGTAGATTTCGCCATTGAAGGTCAGGGCCAGCCCGGCGGCCGGATCCACCATGGGCTGGGGCGAGCCCACCGGGTCGATGATGGCCAGGCGGCGGTGGCCGAGAAGCACCTGCTCGCCGTTGGCGGCGGCCCCCACATAGACGCCCTCCCCGTCCGGGCCCCGGTGGGCCATGGTATCGAGCATCTGGCGCAGGGTGTGTTGGTCCCGGTGGGCCACGGGGGGACCGATCCAGCCGGCAATACCGCACATGGCGACTCCTTCAGGATTCGCTGAGCCGGCGGACCCGGCCCAGGTAGCAGACGGCGCGGTAGAGCCGGGCGAATTCCCCGGCCAGGGCCGCGACGGAATAGCCCTGGACGATGCGACGCAGGCAGGCCCCCCGCATCCGCTCCAGGGCCGGCCGGTTCGCTGCCAGGAGGATCAGGGCCTGGGCGATGGCCTCCGGGTCCCGGGGCGGCACGAACAGGCCATGCACGCCTTCGGTGACCACATCCGGAATGGCGCCGACCTCGGTGGTGATGGGCGGTACCCCGGCAGCCATGCTCTCCAGCAGGGTGTAGGGCAGGCCCTCGGCATAAGTGGGCAGGAGCAGCAGATCCGAGGCGGCGAGCAGGTCGAGCTTGGCGGCACCGAACACCGGGCCGGGGAAACTGACCCGGGCCGCCAGGCCCCGCTCCGCCACCAGGGCCTTCAGGGCGGCCTCCTCGGGGCCGCTGCCGGCGATGGTCAGGCGGGCGGCCAGGCCCTGCTCCAGGGCCTGGGCAAAGCCTTCCACCGCCTCGAACAGTCCCTTTTCCCGGGCCAGGCGGCCGATATAGACGAGGCGCAGGGGCTCGGACTGGGGCACCTCTTGCCGCACCAGGCCCAGGTAGGGAGCGCAGTCGATGCCGTTGGCCAGCACCGCCACCGGGCACTCCGGGACGAATTTGCGGTAGGCCGCCAGTTCGCACTGGGCCAGGACCACGATGGCCTCCGGCTGGCGTAGCACGGCCCTGAGCAGCGACGGCGGCAGGTGGTTCTCGGCGCAGAACTGCTGGGGCAACAGGCCACCGTGAACCTGGTAGATCACCCGGGCGCCGCAGGCCCTGGCCACCAGCAGGTAGGCCAGGTCACGCCAGAAGGCGCGGCGGTTGAGGGAGGTGTTGATATGCACCAGCAGGGCCTGGTCGGCGATGATGCGCCAGGCCAGAGCGAGGGGGCTGAAGCAAAGGCGCAGCAAGCGCCGCAGGGGGCCTTCCCGGCGCCCCTCGCTACCCACCTGGAAATGGTGCAGGTTGAAGGATTTCGCCAGGGGCGAGGCGAACAGGGAATTGACGTGGGTGCTGACGCCGCTCACCGCGCTCCGGCTCGGACCCAGCAGGATCACCACCGGGCCGGGATGGGGCCCGCCATCGACAGCCTGGCCAGCGGCGACAGCTGCAGTGGTAGAGGCGGCAGATGCGGTAGCGGCTGAAGACTGGGGCTGCGCCATGCTCATTCCCTTCCCTGGTCGATGAGCCAGCCACCCTGGAAAACAGCCTCCGGAGGAGAAGTCCAAGGCTGGCCGGAAGCGGCGCCCAGGAGGCCTGGGGCAAGGCCTGGGGGTGGCTGGCAAACCCATCTTCGGCCAGGGCTATGATGATGGGATGAGCCCGGACTAGTCCGATCGGACCCCGCCACTCAGCCCTTTTCGGTCAAAACGCACCAGTACAGGGCCCCATCCCGCCTCCAGCGGGGCAGAAGGTACGAGGGGCGTCTGCCCCATCCTTCGGAGCACGCTCGGATGCTACAGGCGCCACACCGAGATGCCCTCGGCAGTGAAGGATTCCCAAGGCAGCACGGCCTTAATGTCGATCAGGCAGCCCCGGGGCTCGATCTTGCTCAGGTACTGCTCCGCCCCCAGTTCGAGGAAGGCCCGGTGGGGCACCGCCAGGATCAGGGCATCGGCCTTGGGCAGGCCCTCCCAGGCGCAGAGCCGGACGCCGTATTGGTTCCAGGCGGCCTCCGGATCGGCGTAGGGATCGTGCACAAAGGTTTGCACTCCGTATTCCGCCAGTTCCCGCAGCACGTCCACCACTTTGGAATTGCGGGTGTCGGCGCAGTTTTCCTTGAAGGTGAGGCCCAGCACATTGACCCGGGAGCCCTTGATGCTGTGGCCGGCCAGGATCAGCTGCTGCACCGTCTTGCGCGCGATATAGCCGCCCATGCTGTCGTTGATGCGCCGTCCGGCCAGGATCACCTCCGGGTGGTAGCCGGCCAGCTCGGCCTTGTGGGTCAGGTAGTAGGGATCGACGCCGATGCAATGCCCCCCCACCAGGCCTGGGGCGAAGGGCAGGAAATTCCACTTGCTGCCAGCGGCCTGGAGCACCTCCCGGGTGTCGATGCCGAGGCGGTCGAAAATGATCGCCAGCTCGTTGACCAGGGCGATGTTCAGGTCCCGCTGGGTGTTCTCGATGACCTTGGCCGCCTCGGCGACGCGAATCGAGGAGGCCCGATAGACCCCCGCCGTCACCACCGAGGAATAGAGCTCGGCGACCCGCTCCAGGGTGGCCTCGTCGTCCCCCGACACCACCTTGCGGATGCGGGTGAAGCAATGCTCCAGGTCCCCCGGATTGATGCGCTCGGGGGAATAGCCGACGTGGAAATCCCGGCGCCAGCGCAGGCCGGAATGGCGCTCCAGGATGGGCACGCAGACTTCCTCCGTGGCCCCCGGATAGACCGTGGATTCGTAGATCACCGTGGCTCCGGGCTTGAGGTTGCGGCCCACGGTCTCGCTGGCCGAGGCCAGGGGGCTGAAGTCCGGCTGGTGGGCCGCATCCACCGGGGTGGGCACGGCGACGATAATGAAGTCGGCCTGGCGCAGGGACCGGGGATTGGCGGTGACCCGCAAGTGCCGGGCCTCCAGGAGTTCCTCCGGGGAGATTTCACCGGTGGCGTCGATCTGCTGGGCCAGGCGCTCCACCTTGTCCAGGGACAGGTCGTAACCCACCGTCGGGCGCTGCTTGCCGAAGGCCACGGCCACCGGCAGGCCCACATAGCCCAGGCCGACCACGGCCACCACGCCGACCCGATCCGAGGCGGCGGCCTGCTCGGCCATCACCACCTCGGGTGCTGCGATTTCCCAATCCATGTTCCTAACCTCCCCGGCCCCGCATCGGCCGGCATATGTGCATTGCCGTCATGTCACCCAGCGTCGCTCAGACCAGCTGGGCCTCCGCCACCTTCTCGGCCTGCTCCAGGCCTTTATCCAGAGCCGGGATGTACCACTCCAGGGCCTCCTCCAGGCCCCGCCGCACCTCCCACTCGGGGGCGAAGCCGAGCAGGCGCTGGGCCTTGCCGATGTCGGCCTGGGAGATATGCACGTCGCCCTGGCGGAAATCCCGGTAGATGGGTTCCTGCCGCAGCACCGCCGGATGGGTCGGGGCCAGCAGGGTGGTGAGCATCTGCAGCAGCTGGTTGAGGGAGGTCTGGGCGCCCAGGGCAACGTTGTACACCTGGTTGATGGCCGCCGGATCCTCCACCGTGGCCGCCAGGATGTTGGCCTGGACCACGTTGTCCACGTAGCAGAAGTCCCGGGAGGTGGAGCCGTCGCCGTTGATATAGACCTGCTCGTTGCACAACAGGGCGGATACCCAGGCGGGAATCACCGCCGCATAGGCGCTGTCCGGGTCCTGGCGCGGGCCGAAGACGTTGAAGTAGCGCAGGCCGATGGCGTGGGTGCCGTAGCAGCGGGCAAAGACGTCGGCGTAGAGCTCGTCCACGTACTTGGTCAGGGCATAGGGCGACAAGGGCCGGCCGATTTCCGACTCCACCTTGGGCAGGCGGGGGTTGTCGCCGTAGGTGGAACTGGAGGCGGCATAGACAAAGCGGCTGACCCCCGCATCCCGGGCTGCCACCAGCATGTTGAGGAAGCCGTCGATATTGGTGCTGTTGGTCTCCTGGGGATTCTCGATGGAGCGGACCACGCTGCCCAGGGCGGCCTCGTGCAGCACCACATCCACGTTCTCGCAGGCGGCCTTGCAGGTGGCCGGCCAGCGGATGTCGCCCTCGATGAAGCGCAGCCGGCTCCAGCGGGCAGCGCCCACGTTCTCCCGCACCTCCTCCAGATTTTCCCGCTTGCCGGTGGCGAAGTTATCCAGGGCAACCACCTGCTGGCCGAGCTGCAGCAGGGCTTCCATCAAGTGGGAGCCGATGAACCCGGCGGCGCCGGTCACCAGCCATGTCCGCGGCTTGAGCATGAGGCGGACTTGCGTTTCCTTGTAGGTAGTCATTGGTCTTCACTCCTTGTGTAATCCTGCTTCATCACCACATACCCGTAGCCCCCCGGAGCGGCAGGGGCTTGGGACCGCCCGAGCGCCGCACCGGAGTTACAGAGTTCAAGCAGCAGCTGTTCGTAGCGGTCCACCATGCCCCTGAGGGAGAAGTGCTCCTCCGCCACCTGGCGGGCATGGCTGCCGAGCAGCCGGGAGAGGCGCCGGTCGGCGAGGAAGCCCAGGTGGCGCACGAAGCCGGCCAGGTCGCCCCGGGCAAAGACGAAGCCGTTATGGCCCGGGGTAATCAGCTCCCGGGCCCCGCCCACGTCGGAATGCACCACCGGCAGGCCCATGGCCATGGCTTCCAGGGCCGCTAGGGAGAGGGCCTCGGTGACGCTGCACAGGGTCAGGACGTCGCAGGCCGCCAGCTCCGGGCGCACTTCCTGGCGCAGGCCGGTGATCACCACATGGCCGGTGATATCCAGGGACCGGGCCCGGGCCTCAATCTCCGGCCGCATCTCGCCGTCGCCGATGAACAGGGCCTTGGCCGGGACGCCCTGGTGCCGCAGGGCCCCCACCGCTTCCACCAGCTGGATCGGGTTCTTCTCCGGGCGCAGCACCGCCGCCATGCCGATGACGTAATCGTCCTCGGCCAGGCCATAGCTGCGGCGCAGCCCGGCGGCCTGCTCCCGGAATGGCCCGGGGCGGAAATGGTCCACATCCACCCCGTTGTGCACCACCGCGTAGCGGCGGGCCAGCAGGGCGCGGCGCTGCCAGTAGCGGCGCTGGGCCTCGCAGACGAAAACCAGCAGGTCGGAGGCGGAAAAAAAGAGGCGCTCGAAGGCCATCTTCAGGTGTTCCTTGAGGTCCAGCAGGCGGGTCGAATGGAAGGTCACCACCAGGGGCGTCTTCAGGCCGGCCTTCCAGCGGGCCAGGGAGGCATAGGTCAGGGCATAGGCATTGGCGGCGACGATGACTCCGGGCTGGAGGCGGCGCAGGTGCCGGGTGAGCGCGTCCACGGCCCCGCCATCCAGGTAGCGCCGGGCATTGGGGCAGTACATGGAGCCTGTCGGCCCAAGCTGGACCCGGTCGATCTGGTCGCGCCGGTTCTTGATATAGACGCCGTGGCAATCGTGGCCCCGGACCGCCAGCTGGTTCATCAAGGCGATGGAGTGCCGTTCGGCGCCGCCGTGGGCAAGGGAGCCGGTGACAAAGAGGGGACGCAGCATGGCGGTCTCCATCAGGCGGCGGCGTGGTTGTCGCGGCTGCGCTGGCGCAGCCACAGCGCGCCGTAGGTGAGCCCCAGGGCCAGGCTGCCGTAGGCCAGGCGTACCACCGGGTGGTGGTCGCCGATGAGGCCCACCAGCCCTCGGGCGACCAGGGCGGCAAAGCCGGCGTAGCTGGCCAGGCGCAGCAGGCCGGACCAGTTCTGGAGCCTGGCGAAGGGAATGCCGGTACGGCTGGAAATGCGGCGCAGGGTCACCAGCCGGTCCAGGTAGATGGCCAGGGTGCTGCCCGCAGCGGCGCCTGCCAGGCCGAAAACCAGAGCGCCGCCGGCGCTGCCGCCCAGGGAGACGAGCAGCAGGCCGCTGTTGAGACGTAGGGCGAAGGGGCCTTGGCGCAGCAACAGCATCAGGCCGGAGACTTCCACCACGAAGGGCACCAGGCCGGCGATGTAGACCCGCATCACCGGTGCCCCATCGGCGTAGACGCCGGTATAGACCAGGGTGATGAGATCCTGGGCGAAGGCAAAAGCTAGGGCCAGCATGGGAAAGGCCAGGGTGGCGACGAGCATGTTGGCCCGACTGTTGAGGCCCACCATGCCCTCCAGGTCGCCATTGGCATGGAGCCGGCTCATGCTCGGCATGAAGACGTGATTCACCGACTGGCGGAACAGATTCATCATCGGGCTCAGGACGGCGGCGATGGAAAAGGCGGCAAAGCAGTCGAGGGCAAACAGGGAGGCCGCCACCCATTGGTCGGCCTGGGGCCGCAGGCCGTAGAGGGCGGCCGACAGGCCCAGGGGGGAGGCATGGCGAAACTGGGTGGAGAAGGCCCGGGGATGCCACCAGCCCCGGCCCAGGCCGTAGTTGCGGGCGATGTAGCCGAGGAGCAGGGCGAGCTTGAGCAGCATCAGGGCCAGCAGGGCCCACAACACCGGCTCCAGGCGGCCGGTGAAATAGGCGGTAGCGCCGAGGACGCCGGTGCGCAGGAGGGAGAGAAAGACGATGACCCCCACCTGCCACTGCACCCGTTCCTCGATGGTGGGCAGGACGTCGAGCAGCATGGTGACGGCAAAGAGCACGGCGATGACCGGCACCAGGGGGCCGTAGACGGCCAGGGACTTCATGCTGGCGGGCAGCCAGGGATTCCAGGGGCCGATCAGCAGGCCGCCGATACTGCCGGCCACCGCCAGGTAGAGCAGGGTCACCAGCACATGGGCGCGGCGGGTGGGAGCATCGGCCCGGGGCAGGAAGAAGTAGAGGCACTGGGGCATAGACAAGGGCACCACCACCATGATGGTCATCACCGCCAACCACAGCATGCGATAGGTACCGAAGGCCTCGGGGCTCAGGCAGCGCACCAGGACCACCGGCAGGAGAAACTGCATGACGTAGTCCAGGGCGTTGGCGCTGCCCAGGGAAAGGGCCCGCCGCATCAGGGAGGAGAACGGCGGGATGGCGACGCTGGTCATGGAGATCACGGCTCCCCTCCGCCCACTCCGCCCAACTCAGCCAGGAGGCGCCCGTAAAGGCCCAGGACGGCCGCGCTGCCATGGGTGGCGGCAAAGTAGTCGCGGCAACGGGCACTGGCATGGGCCCGGTAGATGTCGTCGGCACAGAGGCGCTCCACCTCCCCTGCCGCCTCGGCCTCGTTGGCGACCACCCGGTACACCGCCTCGCCCCGGCTGCGGGCGCCGACGTCGATATAGGCGACGGTGGGAATGCCCCGGGCCCAGGCCTGGAGAAAGATATTGGGCATGCCCTCGGCGGGGGAGGTATTGACCACCACCTGGGCACGGTCGAAATAGGCTTCGGCCTCGGCCAGGGGGAGAAAGCCGGTGACTTCCACGTTGGGCAGGGCGGTGGCGGCCTGGCGGATGGAGTCGTAATAGTCCCTGGCCCCCCGGCCCTCCCCGGCCCCGCCGACGAGCACGAAGCGCCGCTGGGGCAGGCGCCGGGCCAGGTCGAGGAAGAGTTCGGGACGCTTGTCCGGGCGCACCGTGGCCGCCCACAGAATGAATTCCCCGGGGCCGGGATGACTGCCCTCGGGCAATTCGTAGCAGCTGGGGATGAGCTGGGCGGCCCGGCCGTAGTGGTGCAGGCAGTCCAGGCGCTGCTGCTCGTTCTGCACCACCACCCGGTCCACCAAGGCCAGACCGCGCTCGAACAGCCAGCGGTCACGCCCGTAGCGGATGATCTGCTGCCCGGGCTTGAAATCGGAATCGGCGGCGCCGGCGTAAATGGAGCGCTTGCCATGACGGCGGCAGAAGACAGCCACCACGGCGGTGAGCATGGCGGCCGAACGCTGGTAGTAGATATCAGCATCCACCTCGGCCATGGCCCGCCACATGGAGGTCAGGCGCGGATGGAAAAAGCGCAGCACGGGAATGCCCGCCGTCTCGCTGTGGGCCCGATGCACGGTGATGCCATCCACCGTGACCTGCTCCGGCTGGCCGTAATCGAGGCAGATCATGGAGACCTGGTAGCCGGCCCGGACCAGCAGGCGGCCGAGGATGGTCTGCTGCACCTCGGCCCCGCCCACCACCGGGATGCGGGAGTCCCGGGCCAGCACCGGCCAGACCTGGGGCGCGACGAAGCAGACATGGGGCCGGACCACCCGGGGTACTGGCGTCGATGCTGCCAGGCGCAAGGTGGGGGGCGGAGCATCCTGATCGCCATTCTTATCCCGATTCTTATCGCTACGAACCAGGGCAACCGGGGATGCGCCGCCGAGCCGCTTTCTGCCGCATGGGAATGAACTGGACATTCACGCCTCCGCTCTGCGTTGCTGGCCGTACATCAGGCCGATGGCGATCCACAGGAAGTTCTGCTCGACCCCCGGCATCAGGCTGCCCCCGACCACGGCGGCGAGCAGCAGGCTGACCAGCCCGGCCTTGGCCCCGGCGAAGAAGCCCCGCAGCACCGGCTGTACGGTGCTGTCCTGGCTGAGGCGGTTGAAGCCGCGCCAGACATGGACGAAGTAGGCCAGGAGCAGCCCCAGGCCGACCACACCCATGTCCATGAGGGCCTGCAGGTAGGCGTTGTGGGGGTGGGCCACGGTCAGGATGGTGCCCATGCGCATGGCGTCGGACCAGACGATGGAGTCCAGGCCGTTGCCGATGATGGGGCTGCGCCACAGCTCGGGCAGCAGGGGAATCCAGATGTGGCCGACACGGCCGGCGCTGATGGCATCGAGCCCCTCGCCCCAGCCCGTGGCCATGCGGTCGAGCACCACCCCGGGCATGACGGCGATGGCCACCATCAGCAGTCCCGCCCCGACCAGCAGGGCCGCCCCATTGCGACGGGAAATCAGGAACAGCACATTGGCGACGATGAAGCCGAAGAAAGCGCCCCGGGAGAAGGTGAGGATCAGGGCCGCCACCACCAGGGCCATGGAGAGCATCAGCCAGGCCCGCAGGGGACGGCTGCGGACGACCGGGTAGACGAAGAGCATGAGGGCGTAGGCGAAGCCGTAGATCCGCCCCAAGTCGTTGGCGTGGAGCCCCAGGGGCAGGAAGAATTTGCGCGAGTCGCTGCTGCTCAGTTCCTCCAGGCTGACGCCGGAGATCAGGACATAGCCGATGGCCACCAGGCACATCACCCAGGCCGCCACCAGCACCGCCAGCAGCAGACGCTCCGGGCGCTTCGTATTGGCTGCAGCGGCACCGATCAGGAGGGCGATGAGGACGGTGAGCAGGGGCCGGACCAGGACATCGCGCAGGTAGGTGGGAACGCTGTCGAAGGTCAGCAGCTGGTCGAACAGTTCGGCCGGAATGTCGCCCAGGTGCTGGCTCCCCAGGAGACCGGCGGCGACGATGGGCAGCATGTAGATCCAGAGCAGGGGCCGGGGCATGAAGGGCGGCGCATTGGACTGATTGGGCTGGGGCCGGTGGAACACCGCGTAGCCGCCGAGGGAGGCGACCAGCAGCAGGTTGAGGGGGTTGAGGCCGGTGATGCCGGCCATGCTGTGGGGAAACAGGGAACTGGCCGAGATCGGCAGAAAGACGATGAGCAGCACCACCCCGATGCGGAAGTCGAGCAGGACGAAGACGCAGAACAGGCAACAGATGCAGAGCAGCAGGGCCTTGGGCCCGCCGAGGGCGATCAGCCCGCCCATGCAGGCAGCGCTGCCCAGGAAAACCGCCAGGATCAGCCAGGGCGACAGGGGAATGCCGTGCCAGCGCAGGGATGGGTCGAGGTCAACAGCGGACCAGGCAATCATGGGAGCCTCCCTGGAACGTGAAGTCGGCGCCGAACATGGTCAGTTTCTCGTGGGCCGCTCAGCAGTCGTTGATGACGCTGCCCACCACCCGCACGCCGCTGTCGCCCAGGCCCTTGACCAGGCGGGCGGTGTCGGCAACCCGGGTATGACTGCGCCGGGTGATGACCAGGGCATTCCCCGCCTGGTAGCCCACCGCCTGGGCATCGGTGTATTGCAGGCCCGGGGCCGTGTCGATGAGGATCACGTCGAAGGCGGTGGCATAGCGGTTGAGCAGGGCAGAGAAGGTCGGGCGGGAAAGCTGTTCCAGGGGGTTGGGCGGCGGCGCGCCGGCGGTGAGGAGCATCAGGTTGGGGAAGCCCGGCACGGCGGTGGCGGCGCTATGGTCGGCACGGCCGGCGAGCACGGAGGACAGGCCGATCCGGTCCTCCATGTCGAAGATCAGGTGCTGGCGCGGCTTGCGGAAATCCGCGTCGATCAGCAGGGTGCGTTCCCCCAGCTGGGAAAAGAGCACCGCCAAGTTGGCCGCCACATAGCTGCGCCCCTCCCCTGCCCCCGGGCTGAGCAGGGCCAGCACCCGCCGAGCCTTGCTCGGGCGATACCAGCGCACCAGGAGCTGGGTGCGCAGGGCCCGCAGTTCCTCGGTGCAGGAATGGTCCGGGGCATACACCGACACCAGCTCCCGGGAAACCTCGCTGCTCGGGGCCAGGGTCGGCAGGTCGTACTGTTTGCGCAGGGCCTGGCGCAGGTCCTCGTCGTCGATCAGGCGCAGGCGCTTGGCGGCGTCGCCGAAGCGGCAGCCCTCTCGCTGTTGCAGGGCCATGACCTGGGGCACCGACTCGGGCTTGAGCTTGCCCAGGGAGATGAGGATGGCGCCGATGCTGTTGCCGTGGTTGGCGTCGGCCAGGCGGGGGGATGCCATGGACGATTCGCTTGCAAAGGTATCGATCTTCATGATGGTCCTCAGCCGAGTCGGGGAAGGGCGGGATGGGCATAGGACGAACCCAGCAGCGGGCCGTCCCGGCCATCCCATTTATTGAGCACGCCCAGCAGGGGCACCTGGGGATCGCTGTCCAGGTCACTGAGCCAGCGCACCCGCTGATCGAACATTTCCAGCAGATAAACCACGGTCATGGCCAGGAGAATGCCGACCACCACTGACAGGGCGATGTTGAGGAGCACCCGGGGCCGGGTCGGCTTGTTCGGCACCGCCGCCGGGTCCAGGATGCTGACGTTGGTCTGGCTCGCCCGGCTTTCCAGGCCGCTGGCCATCTGCCGCTGCATGGCATCGTCGTAGGCACGCTGGGCCAGTTCCACGTCATGCCCGAGCACCGCCAGTTCGCTGCGCGCCACCTTGAGCTGCAGCACCTTGTCGCGCTGGGCCTCCATGGCGGCTACCAGGCGAGCATTGCGGGCCCGGCGGGAGAGGCCAAGATCGTCGGCCGCGGCGTTGCGGGTTTCATTCGCCAGGCGCTCCCGCAGTCCATTGACGATGGCCTTCTGGCGCACCAGTTGAGGATTCATGGGTCCCAGGTCGCTAGACATTTCCCGCAGGCTGGCCTCGGCCCGGGCCAGTTCCGCCGTCGCCGCCTCGTTGCCGGTACCCTGGTTCCGGGCGACCCGGGTAACCAGCTCGGAGAGGCGGGAGTTTTCGATGTCGTAGCGCTCATCGGCGGAGACGATGCCCTTCTCCTGCTGATACTGGGCCAGCCGCTTCTGGGCTTGTTCCAGGTTGCTCCGCAAGCCCTTCAACTGCTCGTTGAACCAGGAGGAGGCCTGCTTGTTCGGCTCGGTACGCAGCCGCAACACCGTATCCAGATAGGCCTGGGCGAAGGCATTGGCGACCCGGGCGGCGAATTCCGGGTTGCTGGTCGAATAGCTAAGGCGAATGACGCTGCTCTGGGAGGTATCCACCTTCACGTCCCGGAGCAGGATCTTGGCCACCCAGTCCTCGATGCTGCCGGTGCCATTGGTGTCGGACTGGAACTCCTTCTGCATGGCCGGCTCGGTGGCCAGCTTGAGGTCCGTCACCACCTGCCGCGCTACCTGGGGTCCGGTGAGAATATCCACCTGGGTTTGCAGGTAGCCCAGGCGCTCACGCTCGGGCGGAGGGCCCAGGCGGTTGCCCAGGACCTGCTCGTCCCGGGCGTCGGTAAGCAGGGCAACCGTGGCGATGTAGGTCTTGGGCAGGATCAGGCTGACCGCCGTGGTGGTCAGCACGGTGGCCGCCACGATCAGCAGGAACAGCCGATAGCGGGCCATCAGGGCGGAAACGAAGAGATCGATTTTCATGGCAGGACTCCTGGCTAGCCCGCTGGGGCGCGACGCTCACCTTCAGAACATGCTTTCCTGGATGTAGATGACGTCGTTGGCACGCACCACGTCGGACACCTGGCTGGCGATGTCCTGCACGTTGCCCTCGGCGCCGCGGCGATGGATCTTGATGCCGCGCTCGGTGCCCCGGGGGGTGACGCCGCCGGCCAGGGAAATGGCCTGCATGACGCTCAGGTTCTCCGCCAGGCGATAGGCGCCGGCCCGCTGCACCTGGCCGTAGATGTAGAACACCGGGGAGCGCTCCACCACCACCGTATCGCCGCCCTTGAGCTCGATGTTGGCGGCGGAATCCACCTCCCGGTAGATGCGCGTCAGATCGATTTCACGCTTGGTGGTCTTGCCGTTCTCGGTGGAAATCACCGAGATCAGGTTGTCGCCTTCGGGGGCCAGGCCGCCGGCCTGGGCCAGGATGTCGGTCAGGCGGTTGCCGGTGTCATCGAGGGGATAGCGCCCCGGACGCTGCACCTGGCCGAGAACCGATACCTGGGGGCTGCGCACCGTCAGGACGCTGATGCTGACCTGGGGATCGTTGAGGAACTGCCCGTCCTTTAGCTTGCCGGCGATGCGCGCCACTGCCTCGCCCTGGGTCAGGCCCTTGAGGTCCACATCGCCGATGAGGGGCATCCAGATGCTGCCCCGGGGCGAGATACGGGCTTCGGTGGTGAGATTGGGGTTCTGGAAAACGGTCACCCGGACGCTGTCGCCGGGGCCCAGGGTGTCTTGGGATTCGGCCCGGAGAGGGCCGGCAAGGAACAGCGAGGCAAAACAGAGACAGGCGGAGAATACAGCTCGAGCACGGTTGAACATGATGGTCTCCTCGTAACGACACAGGACGCAAACAAAACGTCTGAATGCACATTACGTTCGCCATCGGCATAGAAACGCACGCCCCCCTGGTCCGATCGGACTAGGCAGTGGCGGCCAAGGGAAAACCCCGGGGGAAAAGAAGGAAAAACCACTCCCGGCAGCACGCCCCAAATGGCCCAGGCACGCGGGTTTCAGCCTTCTTCACGGCGCCACGCTACCGCACCAGCGGTAGCTGAAATACCGGGCATCCGGTATGGGCAGCGCGGACGCCCCTACCTAGACTTCGTCCCATAGTTCATCGTTGGCGGGATGTCACCCGCCTGCTTGTTCCCTCTCTGGCCGGTGTACCAGGCGGGGCGGGGGTGGAGCGGACGCCATGCCGGCCACCCCCTACTTATCGGAGGAACCAGGAATGCTCCTACGTGACCAGCATGATGAATCCGCCGATACGGCGGTTCTTGCGCCCGCCTCCCACGCCCCCTCCTTCACCGCCGCAGCCGAGACCGCGTCCCCTTCCGGCCCGCTGGATACTTTCGAGATGGAAGCCATCGCCTTCAATCTGCAGGCGGCGGTGCGGGTGCATACGGATTGCCAGTTTTTCAGCTGGACCCAGGGCGCCCTGCAAAGCCTGCTCGCCCATGAGTTGCTGATCTGCATCACGGCCAACGGCGAACATGGCTTCAACCGCATCGCCAGCTTCTCCACCGCCACCCATGACCCATCCCTCTTCGACCGCCTCTGTCGCCAGGAGATGGGACTCATGCAAAAGTTGGTGCAGGAATGGCGAAGCAACCATTTCGAACCGATCATCCACCATGTGGAGCGGGAAGAGATGTTCGACAGCAGCGCCCTGGCGCGGGAACTGAAACGCATCGACGCCCCTACTCTGCTGGTCCATGGCACCTGCGCCGCCGACGGCAGCGTTGCCGGCATCTGCATTTTCGCCGGCCGGGAGATGGAACTCGGGCCGCGCCAGGCCTACCTGGCGGAACTGCTGATGCCCTTCCTCCATGCAGCCTGGATCCGCACTCGCATCACCCCGACCCACGAAACCCGGAGCGGGACCAGCCATGAGCGGGATCTGCTCACTGCCCGGGAGCAGGAAGTGCTGAAATGGATCTACCTGGGCAAGAGCAATATCGAAATCGGCCTGATCCTGGGCATCAGCCAACTCACGGTGAAAAACCACGTCCAGGAAATCCTGCGCCGCCTCAATGTGCTGAACCGCGCCCAGGCTGTGGGCAAGGCCCTGTCGCTGCATCTCATCCCCACCTGAAATACACTTGACGGCCGAATATTTATGCTTGAGTATCAGGGGGTTTGCGCGATCTTTCGGCCCTGATACCCATGCAAAAAAAATATACCAAAATCACATCCCACACCGCCCGGTCTGAGCAAGCTGCCCCGACCGGCATCCGCAAGAGAGCTATAGCCTGGGGCCCCGCCGCCCTGGTTGCGTCGACCCTGCTGCTGACCGCCACCGACGCCTCGGCCTTCCTGGGCGACTCCTTGGAGTTGTTCGTGGCCGAAACCGTCGCCCACGACGACAACGTCTTCAAGCTTTCCGGCGATCGGGATCCGCGGACGGCCATCGGTTCCTCCTCCAAGGCCGATACCTACTACACCACCCAGTTCGGCGCCAACCTGGACATGACGGTGAGCCGCCAGCGCTTCATCGCCGGTGCCAGCCTGAACGAGACGCGCTACCAGAGCTTCTCCCAACTCAACTTCCACGGCCACGACGCCCAGGCGCGCTGGCTGTGGCAGGCGGGGGATCAGTGGAGCGGCCAACTGGGCTACACCGAGGCGAGAACCCTGGCCTCCCTGAGCAACGTGCAGAGCGGCAACATCAATACCTTCGCTGCCGATGCCCTCACCGCCCGGCGCACCTTCGGCACCGCCAATTACCTGATCACCCCCAGCTGGCAGCTAAGCGCCGGCCTGGCCCAGACCGAACAGCGCAACAGCGAAACCACCCGGCAGATCAACAACGCCGACGTCGCCTCCGGGAACGCCGACCTGTACTACATTTCCAACGCCGGCAACAAGATTGGCCTCAGCCTGCGCGAGGAAAACGGGCGCATGCCGGTGCACCAGCAGATCAATGGCGTCGCCTACGACAACAGCTACGACCAGCACAGCGCCGGGATCGTCACCGACTGGAACATCACCGCCAAGTCCCACCTCCTGGCCCGTATCGACCAGGTGCGACGGACTCACCGGGAACTGGGCCAGCGCGACTGGGACGGCACCACCGCCCACCTGACCTACGATTGGCGCACCACGGAAGCCTTCACCCTGACGGCCGAGGCCCAGCGGGACATCGGCAACCTGGAGGAAACCAATACCAGCTTGGTGCTGATCAAGGGCGTGGCCCTGCGCCCGACCCTGACGCTGAGCGAAAAGACCCGGGTTTCCGCCCTGGCCGACTACAGCATCCGGGACTACGTCACCGATCCCTTCGTGGCCCTGGGCAGCCCGACCCGCAGCGACACGGTACGCACCCTGGGCGCCGTCCTCTCCTACACCCCCCTGGCCAAGCTGCTCATCCAGGTCACCGGCCAGCACCAGTCACGGACTTCCAACTACCAGTTCGGCGACTACAAGTCCAATTACATCAGCATCAAGGCGCGCTACGCCTTCTAGGACTGTCTGGTTCTACTGTCGACGAAACGGGGGCCACAGCGGCCCCCGTTTCGTTTTCCTCCGGCGCATCCTCCGGCGCAATCTCGCCCTTCTACCCTCGGGCACGCCCCCTGCCCTGGCAAACTCCACGGACGTCACACCCCGGAAGCTTGAGGTTCATGGCGCCGGCTGACTTTCCGATCCAAACTGCGCCGCGAAAAGCCGCCCCTGGAGCCCTCCGCACCTGCTGCTACCTGCATGGCAAAAGCCCCCGGCTACCTGCAAGAGCAGGTGACCGAGGGCTGTCACGATAGGGAACTTGGGACCGGGAAAATTAGCCCCAGAGCATCACCGAATCTGCCGCTCGATATTGGCGAACAGGGTGTCGTAGATCTGTACCAGGGCTTCCCGATCGGCGCTGCCCTTGACCCAGTTGCCCGACTGGACAATGGCCACCGCCTCCTGCTCCATCTCGGACAGGCTGCTGATATTGATTTCCCGGCCGTTGAGGATGGCATTGACGTCCGCCCGGGCCTGCTGGGCCAGCGCCACCAGACTCATGGAGGATTCCATGGCCTGGGTGCCGCTGCCGATGGCGGTCACCAGCTCCCGGACCTGGGCAGCGGAATCGGCGGAATTACCCAGTTCGTGACCGAATTCATCGGCCGTCTCCCGGGCGCTGGAGACGGACTGGTTGAGCTCGCCGATCTGCTGGGTCGCCTGCGCCATGGCAGTGGTCACACCCTGGATGGCCCCGGCAATTTCTTCCGCCGAACGCTGGGCCTGATCGGCCAGCTTGCGCACCTCGTCCGCCACCACCGCGAAGCCTCGTCCCACCTCGCCGGCCCGGGCCGCCTCGATGGCGGCATTGAGGGCCAGCAGGTTGGTCTGCTTGGCAATGCTGTCGATGTGGCCGGTCAGGCTGCGAATGGCATCGGCCTTGTCGCTCAGTTCGGCCAAGACCACGGTGCTGCCTTTGGCCGAGTCCTGGGCGGCGCCAAGGGCTGCGGACATGCGCTCCGCCGCCCCGGACATGGCCCGGGCCGACTCGGCGAAAGCCGCCGACAGCCCTTCGGACTGGGTCGAGTAAGTGCCCACCTCACCCAGGGAAGCGCTCACATGCTTGATCGCCATGGAGAGGCCGCCTTCGGAACGCAGGAAGATGCGCGACAGCAGGGCCTCTCGAGCGATGGAAGCCTGGGCCGCGTCGAGTCGGTCCACCAGGCCCTGCATCTGGTCCAGCACCATCTTGAAGGTGCCGTGCAGGCCCGTGGCCTGCAAGCGCCGCCACTGGATGTTTTTGGCCGAGGCCTCCATGCCGGCGAGAATTTCGCGGAAGGCGGTTTCGGTCTGGTCCAGGGACGAGTTCAGATTGACCCGGATGGATTCCAGGGTCGGATCATTGAAGGCATAGGGCAGACGGGCCACCAGATTGCCCTTGCCGACCTGCTCCAGCAGCTCGGCCAGTTGCCGGGTCGGTTCGTTCACGCCCTGACCGCACGGCCAGGCCAGGAGCAGCATGGCCAGCAGCAAGGGGGCGATGGCGGCAAAGGGAGACCAGAAGGCGGCGGCCAGGCCGAGGGCGATCAGCCCCAGGGCCCCATACTGGCGCTTAAAGTGAAAAGACGAGTTCTTCATAACTCACACCTGCCTGTTGCAGAAGATCGAGCAGCACTTTGGTTCCGGCCGCAATGGCATCCTTGGCGCCGGCGGCTTGTTCCGCCGCCCGCATCTGGGCATAGACCGGTACTATTTTTTCGATGGCGCTGCGCTGGGGATAACGCCGTACCGAGGTATAGCCGACGATATTGCCGCGGCTATCGAAGTCGGGGGCGATATGGGTGAACACCCAATAGAACCCACCATCCTTGGACATGTTCTTGACGTAGCCGAAGAACTCCTTGCCCGACTGGATGGTGTCCCAGGCCAGCTTGAAGGCCGACCGCGGCATGTCCGGATGGCGGATGATGTTGTGCTGGGAGCCGATCAGCTCGTCTTCCGTGTAGCCGGAAAACTCGATGAAGATCGGGTTGCCGTAGGTGATGATGCCCTTGGGATTGGTCTTGGAGACGATGAAATCATTCTCCCGCATGACCCGCTCGACCCGGGTCGGAGTGATGTTTCTTTTCACGAGAAGACCTTGTGCTGAAGGTACGAAAATGGCAACGGCAACTAGAATGCCGACGCAGGTTCCAAAACTCGCAGATCAGTCGGACCGACACCCCCTGGCAGATGGTAAAAAACCTGGCGGAACGGCGCTGACAGCCATTCTACCTGCATCAAGGCATGCCCAGTGTGGCATACGCACGGTTTGGCGGGAAAAGGAAAGCACCCCGGGGAAAAGCGCCTCGGCAGATATCTGGCGAAAGGCGAAGCCGAGGGGGAAACGCGGGGAAAAAGGAGGACGGCGGGGAGTTACCAGGGGCCGGGGGGCAGCTTCAGTGCTCCGCTACCCATCCGACCGGGTGACGGTAGATGCCGTTTCTTGGATGGCTCGGGGTTTTGCTAGGATGGCTTGCTGCTGCCGACCGCAGCCCCAGGCTGGGGCCGGCGGTCGGTATTGCCGGGTTACTTCTCGACGAAAGCCCGTTCGATCACGTAGTCGCCGGGAACCCCGGTATGGGAAGAAACCTCAAAGCCCAGGCGGTCCAGCATAGCGCTGGTGTCGGCGAGCATGGCCGGGCTACCGCAGAGCATGGCGCGGTCGGTTTCCGGGTTGATCTGGGGCAGGCCGATCTGGGCGCACAGCTGGCCGCTTTCCAGCAGGTCGGTGAGGCGGCCCTGGTTGCGGAAAGGCTCCCGGGTGACGGTGGGGTAGTAAATCAGCTTTTCCCGCACCAGGTCGCCGAAGAATTCATTCTCCGGCAGTTCCTTCTCAATGAAATTGGCATAGGCCAGCTCGCTCACCGTGCGCACGCCGTGGATCAGCACCACCTTTTCGAAGCGCTCATAGACTTCCGGGTCGCGGATGACGCTCATGAAGGGCGCCAGGCCCGTGCCGGTGCCGAGCAGGTAGAGGTGCTTGCCCGGCTTCAGGTCGTCCAGCACCAGGGTGCCGGTGGGCTTGCGGCTGATGAGCAGGTTGTCACCCGGGTTCAGGTGCTGCAGGCGGGAAGTGAGGGGGCCGTTCTGCACCTTGATGCTGAAGAACTCCAGGTGCTCCTCGTAGTGGGGGCTGGCAATACTGTAGGCGCGCATCAGGGGCTTGCCGTCCACCTCCAGGCCGATCATGACGAACTGGCCGCTGCGGAAACGCAGCCCGGGGTCCCGGGTGGTCTTGAAGCTGAACAGATTGTCATTCCAGTGATGGACACTGGTCACTTCTTCGCTGAGAAAGCCGGACATGGCGAGCACTCGGTAGGGTGGGAATGGCGTCATTGTAGCCAGCCACCGCATATATAATAATCGAATTAAATTTATATAATTATTCAGATAAATTGATATAGGACCTGCCCCGCGATGAAATTCACCCTGCGCCAAGTCGAGGCCTTTATCGCCGTGGCCCGCCAGGAAAGCGTCTCCCGGGCGGCGGAAAACCTGGCCCTGTCCCAGTCGGCGGTGAGCATGAGCGTCAATGAACTGGAAAAGCAGTTCGACACCCGCCTCTTCGACCGCCACGGCAAGCGCCTGCAGCTCAACGAACTGGGCCGGCTGCTGCTGCCCCGGGCCCAGGCCCTGCTCGACCACAGCCAGGAAATCGAATGCCTGCTGCGGGGGGAATCGGACGTGGGCCTGCTGCGGGTCGGCGCCACCCTGACCATCGGCAACTACCTGGCCCCCCTGCTCCTGGGCGAATTCATGGGGCAGCAGCCGGGCAGCCGGGTGCATCTGGAGGTGCGCAATACCGCCACCATCCTGCGCCAGGTGGCCAATTTCGAACTGGATTTCGGCCTCATCGAGGGCGACTGCTCCCATCCGGACCTCATCACCACCCCCTGGGTGGAGGACGAACTGGCCATCTTTGCTGCACCGGAGCACCCCCTGGCAGGCAAGGCCGACGTCTCCCTGCATGACCTGCTGGCTGCCGCCTGGATCGTCCGGGAGCCGGGCTCGGGCACCCGCCAGACCTTCGACAACGCCTTTCGCCACGTGCTCTCCGAATTGCAGATCCGCCTCGAACTGGAACACACCGAGGCCATCAAGCGCACCGTGGAGGCCGGCCTGGGCATCGGCTGCATCTCCCGGCTGGCCCTGCGGGAAGCCTTCCGGCGCGGCAGCCTGGTGGAAATCCCGGCCCCGGACCTGGATCTGCGCCGCCACTTCCACTTCATCCTGCACCGGCAGAAATTCATTACCCTGGGCATCGCCCGCTTCATGGCCCTGTGCCAGGAGGTGGTCAAGGGGGTGGAGCGGAGCGACCAGATTGTCCTGCGCCGGGCCGACGGCACCCCGATCGACTACCGGTGACCCACCTGGAATAGGAGAGCAAGGAAAAATTCCTCACCGCCTGGCGATTACCCCCGTATTTCCAGCATTTCAGGCTAGGCAGCATGCTGGCGATATGCCAGAATGCCGTCCGGCGCGGAATTCCGCGTTCCCATCGCAACCTAGGAGAATCCTCAATGAACAAAAGCGATCTGATCGATGCCATGGCGGCTGGTGCCGACCTGAGCAAAGCTGCTGCTGGCCGCGCCCTGGACGCGGCGGTGGAAGCCATCACCAAGGCCGTCGCCACCGGTGACAGCGTGACCCTGGTGGGCTTCGGCTCCTTCAAGGCTGTTCAGCGTGCTGCTCGCACCGGCAAGAACCCCAAGACCGGCGCCTCCATCCAGATCCCGGCTTCCACCAGCCCGAAGTTCACCGCCGGCGCCGCTTTCAAGAGCGCTGTTGCGAAGAAGTAAGTAAGCGCGACTAGACCCGCTTACGCGAGAAGGGCTGCCGATTGGCAGCCCTTCTCTTTTGTGCCCATTTTTTGTGGCCTCTCGGCATCCTTCCTGCCGACACTGCGGGGCCGGAGGCGGGCAATACGCCCCCGGCGCCCCGCCCTCACTTGAGGGAAAAATCCACCCGCCCTCCTTCCGGCGCTCCCTTGGGGGCATCTAGGTTCACGGTCGGCGCCAGCAGGAACACCCGCTCCAGGGGAACGCCGCCGGTCTCCACCAGCCAGTTCTGGGCCCGGGTGGCACGGCGCTGGGCCAGTTGCTGCATTTCCGCATCGCCCGCATCGATGTGCTCGAGCATCAGGGCTTCCATGTCTGCCACCGGCAGGCTCTTGGTCAGGCCGATGACATTGCGCGGCTTCTTGAAATCCTCCGCCTTGTAAGCCTTTTCCAGGTAGCGGGGATATTCCTCGGGGCTCAGGGTGACCTCCGCCAGGCTGCCGGCGGCCTTGCCTCCCTTGGCCAGCTCGGCCAGCTTCTGGGACTTGACCTTGCGTTCCAGGATGGCCCGCTTCAATCCTTCCTTGTCCTTGGCCGGATCGGCGTGGCCGCTGATTTCCAGGCGCAGGGCGGGACGGTCGTTGAGGGCCTTGGCCATGGTTTCCAGGCGCTTTTCCATCTCCGGCGCCAGGGTGGCCCGGCCGGATTCGAAGGCCAGGTAGGACAGGTCCTCGCCACCGGAGAACAGGGAACCGATCAGGGCGAAGGGCGAGGTCACCGCCTTGGCGAAGAGATTGAGGATGACCTTGACGATAATGCCGCCGATGCTGAACTCGGGGTCATTGAGGGAACCGGAGATCGGCAGGTTGATGTCGATCTCTCCTCGGGAATTCTTCAGCAGGGCTACCACCAGGTTCACCGGCACCGACAGGGCATCGGGGCTTTCGACCTTCTGGCCGAAGGTAAGTTGGTCCAGGAAGACGTGGTTCTCCGCCTTCAGTTCCCCCTTTTCCACGTGATAGGCAACATCCACCGAGAGCTTGCCCTTCTCGATGACGTAGCCCACGTAGCGGCCCGAATAGGGGCTGAAGGTGGACATGTCGATACCCCGGGCCTTGGCCTGGAGATCGACAAAGATCGGTACCCCCAGGGGATCCACCTTGCCCGAGACCTCCAGGGGGGCGCTGCGGTCCACCTTGCCCTTGACCTTCACCGCCGCCGGCTTGCCCGCCGCCAGGGTCCCCACCGAGCCTTCCAGGTTGGTGAGGTTGGCGTTGTAGTTGGGCTTGACGAAACGGTCGGTGAAATTGACGTTGCCACCGCTCAGGGTCACCTTGCCGATGCTGATCCGGGGCCCGGGAGCGGCAGCTGCCTGGGCAGAGGCGGGGGCCGGGGCCGGAGCGGCCTGGGCGGCGCTCTTGCCGCCGTCTTTGGCCCCCTCCTTCACCCCGTCTTTGCCCGTCCCCTTGCTGCCATCCGCCACCAGGGTAGTATGGGCCTCCTCGGGGCGCTTCACTACGTCCTTGAGGTTGAGCTTGCCCTCGGGGGAAAGAATGGCCCGGGCGTAGAACTGGTTGAGGCCGATCTCATCCACGGCAAAGCGCAGGGGCTCGCTGCCCGCCTCCACCCCGGCCAGCTTGAGGCTGCGCCAGCGCAGGAGATCCACCGCATTGACCTTGTCCAGCACATTGAAGTCAGCCAGCAGCACGTCGCCCTGGAAGCCCACGCCGGCGGGAGCCACCTGGAGCTTGCCCTTGACGCTGACATCGCCCTTGGTCAGCACCGCATTGAGGCGGTCTGCCACCCAACCCTGCAGCGCCACCAGATTGAGCTGCTGTACGTCCAGGGCGAGATCGGCGCTGACCGGCGCCAGCCCCAGCTGGCCAGCCACATCCAGGTGGCCCTGTTCATTCACCTTGGCCTTCACGGCCAACTTGGACAAAGTCTTGGGCGCCGAATCCAGACCGTCCAGGTTCACGTCCAGGCCGGCAATGTTGAGGGGCGGCGCCTTGTCCAGGCTGGCATCGCTGTAACGCAGGCTGCCACCGCTCACCGCCACCTGGTTCACATGCCAGGACCAGGGCGCCGGGGCCGTTTTGGCGGCTTCCGGCTTGGCCATTGCCGTTTTTCCTGCCTCAGCCTCGGCCTTGGCCGGCTCCCCAGCTTTGGCAGGCCCGGTCGGCATGGCCAGGGCAGCGATCAGGTCGAGCTGACCATCGGCACCGCGCTGCATGGTGGCCTTGGGCCCTTCCAGGCTCACTTTGTGCACCAGGGCATGGCGCTTGTTCAGCTGCACTTCCACCCCTTCCAAGGCGAGCTTGGCGAAGCCGGCCAGCTCCTGCTTCTGCCCGTTGCGGCGCACGGCGGCATCGGTCAAGACCAGGCTGGCATGGAGGGGCAACTGCCCGTCCAGGGAAGCATCCTTGAACTGCAGGACGGCACTGGCGAGGGACAGCCGCAGCGGCGCCTCCTTGCCCCCGGCTGCCGGCTTCGTCAGTTCCACCCCCTTCAGGCCCACGCTACCCGCGACCGTCAGGGCCGGCGCCTTGTCCTCGGGCTTGGCGAAAGTCACCTCCAGCTTGGTATCCAGCTTGGCTGCCTGCAGCTGCACCGGCAAGGCCACGGGCACGTATTCATCCACCCGGGCCAGGTCGAAATCCGTCACGGCTACTTCCAGCACCGCATCCTTGCCCGGGGCGAAGGGCCGCAGCTTGCCTTCCAGGGCCACCGGGGCGCCATTCACCTTGGCCGAGAAATGGGGCTCCACGTAGGTTTCCACGGTCGCTGGGGTATTGGCGATGAAGGGAATGCCGAGCTTGAGCTCGCTCACTTCATGGTGGACCTTGAGGGGCTTGTCATCCACCTCGATACGCCCTCCTTCCACCGTCACATTGGCCACGGAGAAACTGGGCGTGGGCCCTTCCGAGGGCTTCTCGGTCCATTTCTCAATGAGGTCGGAGATGTTGTAGCGTCCCGGGGCCTCCCGCACCAGATGCAGGCTCGGCCCGACCAGATGGACCTCGTTCACCACCGGCAAGGCCCGGAACAGGGATTGGCCGGAAACATCCACATAGAGGCTGTCGAAAGCGAACAGGCGCCCTTCCCCCTGCCCCACCTGGAAGCCGGTCACCGTGGCGGAAAGGGTGTAGGGCGAAATATCGATGCGCTCGATGCTCACCGGCCGCAAGAACTGCTCGCTGAGCAGGGCTTCGAGCTTGCCCTTGGCAAAGCCCGGCAGCCAGAAATAGCCCAGCAGGCCAAACAGCAGGAACAGCCCGACCAGGGAGGCCAGGGTGATGCGCAGGGCACGGCGCTGCCACAGGGCTTGGAGACGGGTGCGGAGAACTGCCTGGGTGTTGGAGGTCATGACATGGCCCGGTTGTTATTTTGCATATAAGTGTATTACCCAACCTTGCTACTAATCGCAACCCCGAAGAAGAAAATCGGCGGCCCGGGGAACCGCCGCCGGCAATTCCCGACTAATTTGCTAAGGAATTACAAAGCTACCCCAAAACCCAACCACTCCCGTACGCTGCCGACCATGGAAGCCACTGCCAAACACTCGCTGGAAAGCATCACCCACCTTAAGCGCTGGACCGACAAGCTGTTTTCCTTCCGCCTCACGCGCCAGCCGGGCTTCCGCTTCATCCCCGGCCAGTTCGTACGCCTGGGGCTGGAGCGGGAGGACGGGCAATTGGTGTGGCGCCCCTACTCCATGGTGTCCGCCGCCTATGACGACTATCTGGAGTTCTACTCCATCGTCGTTCCCGGAGGCGAATTCACCAGCCGCCTGGCCCAGCGCAAGGTGGGGGATACCGTGCTGGTGGACCGGACCTGCTACGGCTTTCTCACCGCCGAGCGCCTGGAGTCCGGGGGCGACCTGTGGTTCCTGGCCACCGGCACCGGCCTGGCCCCCTTCATTTCCATCCTGCACGATCCCCGGGTGTGGGAAAGCCACGACCACCTGATCCTGGCCCACAGCACCCGCATCGCCGCCGAACTGAATTACCAGGACACCCTGGCCGCCCTGGAGAAGCATCCCCTCTTCGGCAGCCAGGCGCACAAGCTGCGCTACCTGCCGGTAGTGACCCGGGAAGCCGTTCCCGGCGCTCTGAGCGAGCGCCTCACCACCCTGATCGACAACGGCCGCCTGGAACAGGCCGCGGGCCTGGCCCTGGATCCGGCCCGCTCCCGCGTCATGGTCTGCGGCAATCCGGACATGTCCGAGGACTGCCGCCAGCGCCTCGCCGCCCGGGGCTTTTCCCCACCCCGGCGGGGCCAGCCCGGGACCATGGTCTTCGAACATTCATTCTGAATTTCTGCATGCCAGCCGCCGACCGGCTGTGGCAAACTGGATTCCATCACCCAAGTTCAGGGAGCCCATCATGCGTATCGGCGTACCCAAGGAAATCAAGGTCCATGAATACCGGGTCGGCCTGGTGCCTGCCTCGGTGCGGGAACTCACGGCCCGGGGCCACCGGGTGCTGGTGGAACAGGGGGCCGGCGCCGGGGTCGGCTATGACGACGCCGCCTACGCCGGGGCCGGCGCCACAGTGGTGCCCGACGCCCCCTCGGCCTGGGGCGCCGACCTGGTGGTCAAGGTGAAGGAACCCCAGCCCGTGGAATTCCCCTACCTGCGCCCCGACCTGACCCTGTTCACCTATCTGCATCTGGCCCCCGACCCACGCCAGGCCAAGGCCCTGGTAGCCTCGGGCTGCACCGCCCTGGCCTACGAGACGGTCACCGATGCCAACGGCGGCCTGCCCCTGCTGGCCCCCATGTCGGCGGTCGCCGGTCGCATGGCGGTGCAGGTCGGCGCCCATTGGCTGGAGCGGGCCCAGGGCGGCCGGGGCGTGCTGCTCGGCGGCGTCCCGGGAGTGCCGGCGGCCCATGTGGTGATTTTGGGCGCTGGCGTTGTCGGCAGCCACGCCACCCGCATCGCCGTGGGCCTGGGGGCCGAGGTGACGGTGCTCGACCTGTCCCTGCCCAAGCTGGAAGCCCTGGACCGGGAATACCCGGGCCGGGTGCGCACTGTCGCCGCCACCCAGGAAACCATCGAGGCCTACACCATCCGGGCCGACCTGCTGATCGGCGCCGTGCTGGTGCCGGGAGCGGCGGCGCCCCGGCTGGTCAGCAGGGAGCTGGTGCAACACATGAAAAACGGCAGCGTCGTCGTGGACGTGGCCATCGACCAGGGGGGCTGCGTCGAAACCTCCCACCCCACCACCCACGCCGACCCCACCTATGTGGTGGATGGAGTGATCCACTACGGCGTCGCCAACATGCCCGGCGCCGTTCCCCGCACCTCGGCCCAGGCCCTCAACAACGCTACCCGCCCCTTCGTCCTGGCCCTGGCCGATAAGGGCTGGCAACAGGCCATCCAGGACGATGCCCACCTGGCCCGAGGCCTCAACGTGGCCGGCCACCGCATCACTCACCCGACGGTCGCCGCAGCCCTGGCCGGCACCTAGGGCCCTGATCCGGGAGGAACGGGGGTTCCGGCTGAATGCGGAATCCCCGCCCCCCTGCTCCCCCACCCTCCCCTGGCAACCTTTCCCGTCATATCGGGCAGTTCATGGCGCGAAAAACAAGCGCAGCAGGGCAAAGACGCGTGATATTTATCCGCTTAAAGTTGAGCTTGCTCACTTAAAATCATTTTCGACAGCGTTGTTTACATCCAGATCGAAAATTAGAAAATAAGTGAAGGCCACCAGATTGAACGGGACTTTTGCCCACTGCCGCCCGGCGTTAGCCGTTTTTGGGGCCTTCGTCCTCGCTGCTCTGGCCGGTACGGCCATGGCAGAGAGCGGGCCCTTGCCCCTGCCCGGCAAGTTCGACCCGATCCCGGTGTTCTCCATCTACCAGCCGGTCAAGCCCCAGGGCTCGGCTGACCAGGCCCTGGCCAGCGGACGGGTGGTTGCCGGTTCCTACGCCATGGCCGAGCGGGCCAGCAAGCCATGGCGCATCGCCTTTCTTTTCCCCCACATCAAGGACCCGTACTGGATCGGCTGCAGCTACGGGGTCATCAGCGAAGCCAGGCGCCTGGGCATCGCCGTGGATATTTTCCCGGCGAACGGCTACAACGACCTGGTGGGCCAACTGCGCCGCATGGACGAGGTCATCGCTGCCAAATACGACGCCATCGTCCTGTCGCCCATCAGCCTCAGTGCCAACAATGTATCGATTGCCAAGGCACGGGCCAAAGGCATTCCGGTCTTCGAACTGGCGAACGACAGCACCAGCGACGACCTGACCATCAAGGTCACCACCTCCCTCAAAGGCATGGGGCTCGATGCCACCCGCTGGGTCATTCAGGATGCGCAAAGCCGTGGCCTGAATTCGATCAATATCGCCCTCCTGCCAGGGCCGGCCGGGGCCGGCTGGGTCAAGGGGGAAGTCGAGGGTACCCGGGAAGCGGTGCGCAAGGCGCCGATCACGGTCAATATCGTCGATATCCGCTATGGCGACAGCGACCGTATCGAGCAATCCCTGTTGGCGGCCCAGCTGCTTGCCCGCCATGGCAGCAAGCTCGACTACATCATCGGCTGCACCGGCTGCGCCCCCGCCGCCAGGTTGCCCATACAGGAAGCGGGCCTGAGCGGAAAAGTCCGGGTGGTGGCCTACGACCTGACCCGGGAGATCGCCGGCCTGATCCGCAACAAGGAAATTTCCGCGGCAGCGGACACCAAGGGGGTGAGCCAGGCCCGGGTGGCCACCAATGCCGCCGTGAATTTTCTGGAGGGCAGGAGCAAAACCTTGCCCCATACCATCCTGGTCAAGCTAGGATTGGTGGACCAAAGCAGTCTGGCGAGCTACAAGCTCGACACCTCCATCGCCCCCGAGGGATACGCCCCCATTCTTTCCTATGACCCGAGCGACAAACGCTAGACGGCAAAGCAGGGACAAGCCGATCGCCAGGCAGGGCGCTCGGTGGGGGGCCATGGCCCGATGAGAATCGACAGACTCAGGAACAAGCTCCTGCTCAGCGCTTTCGTCATCAGCGTCCTGACGGCGCTTGCCTACATGGCGGCGGTTTCCTGGGTGATTCGCGGGCAACACCTGGATCAGTCCGAAGCCTTGTTGCAGAAGGCGGCAAGCGTCATTGCCGACGACCTGGCGAAGCGCCAGTCCACATTGCTGGCGGCCTCCCAGCAGTTGGCAACCCGGCACAACCTGGGAACGACCATCTGGTACCTAGCCCAGTACGCCCGCTCCGACCTGGATCCGGAGACCCTCTTCAACACCTACCGGCAGTTGGCCGGCGAAACCCAGAGAAGCGGCTACAGCGCCGGCGCATCCAAGGTCGCCATCTACGATACCTCGGGCTATCTGCTGGCCTTTGCCCTGCTCGACGGCCAGGAGCAACGGGTCGGTTTCGTCGAAAGATTCCCGGTCGCCAGATTCCAGACCGCCGGGCTCAAGATCGGCGAGGAAATCAGCGCCACCAAACTGCGTACGGCCGATGCCATTCCCCGGGTCAGCCCCCGCTATGGCGCGCCCCTGCCGCAGCAGGCCGGCACCCGCTACGCGGTGATCGATGGCCAGACCTCCATCGAGGCCCATGTACCGATCCTGGACGAAGCCTTTGACTCATCAACCGGCAAGCCCGAGACCAAGCAGGTGGGCCTGGTCACCATGGTGCAGCCGCTGGATCAGAACTTTGTCGACCAACTGGCGCGGCTGACGGATACCCAGATCAACGTCTTCACCCAGCAGGGCCTGAGCAGCGGCAGCATTCCCGACTATGTGCAACCGGACTGGCATGGGGGGCGCCAGGCCGCCAACCGCCTGCTACCAGGACTGGTGCTGAACGAGGTGGCAGTTCGGGGCACCGGCTACTACCAGGGACTGATCCCCCTCCATAGCGACGGCCAGCCCGTGGGGAGCATCGCCACCCTACGTTCCAAGGAAATCGTCGAGAAAAACACCCGGGAGATGATTGGCATACTGGGGCTGATTGCCGCTGCCATCCTGGCCTTCGTCATTCCCTTCGCCTGGTATTTCGCCACCTCCATCTCCCGCCCCCTGACCCTGCTCAGCCGCATCTTTCGCGGCGCTGCCGGCGATGCCGGGGCCGCCCGCCTGGAGGAGGCCCTCGGCCAGCTCAACAAGGAAAAGATGCGTTATGGCGAGATGGGGGATCTGACCAACAGCTTCATCGCCATGAATGAAGCGGTGCAACAGAAAATACGCCAGATCAACCAGATCAACGCCTCCCTCGAACACACCGTCAATGAGCGGACGGCCGCCCTCGCCGCCAAGGAGCAGGAGTCGCGCACCCTGATCGAGAATTCGCCGGACTCGATTGCCCGCTACGACCAGGAGTGCCGTCGCATCTACGCCAATCCGGCCTTCTGCGCCATGACCGGTTGCAGCCGGGAGCAATTGATCGGCACACGGCCCTCCGAGAATCCCGGCGGCAGCGACGCGGAAATCTACGAGAGCAAGATCCGGGAAGTGCTGGCCACCGGGAAAAACACCCAATTGGAGTTGAAGTGGCCCGGCAAGGACGGCCAGGATATCTGCAGCCATATCCGCCTGACGCCGGAAATCGGCCTGTCGGGCAAGGTCAGCACGGTGCTGGCGGTGGGGCGGGACATTTCCGACCGTGTCGCCTTCGAGGCAACGATCTGGCAACAGGCCAACTTCGATGCCCTGACCAAGCTGCCGAATCGCCAGATGTTCCATGACCGCCTGGCCCATGAAGCCCTGGTGGCGGATCGTTCCGAACGGCCCATGGCCTTGATGCTGATCGACCTGGATCGCTTCAAGGAGGTCAATGACACCCTGGGCCACGACCAGGGGGACGTCCTGCTGATCGAGGCCGCCCGGCGCATCACCGCCTGCGTGCGCAAATCCGACACCGTGGCCCGTCTCGGCGGCGACGAGTTCACGGTCATCCTGTCCAGTGTGGACGACCGGGAAAGCATCGAGCGGGTAGCCCAAACCATCATCGGCAAGCTGGCCGAACCCTTCATGCTCGGCGCCGAGGAAGTGTTTATTTCCGCCAGCATCGGCATCACCCTTTATCCCGACGACTCCCGCGAACTCGATGTCCTGTTCAAGAACGCCGACCAGGCCATGTACGTCGCCAAGAACGCCGGGCGCAACCGTTTCAGCTACTTCACCCCCGACCTGCAGGAAGCCGCGCAAACGCGCCTGCGCCTGACCAACGATCTGCGGACGGCCCTGGCCGGCGACCAGTTCCAGGTCCATTACCAACCCATCGTGGACCTGGCAACCGGCGAGATCACCAAAGCCGAGGCCCTGATTCGCTGGCAGCACCCGGAGCGCGGCATGGTCAGCCCGGTGGAATTCATTCCCCTGGCCGAAGAAACGGGGTTGATCGTCCCCATCGGCGACTGGGTGTTCAAGCAGGCCGTGCAGCAGGCCCAGCAATGGCGCAGCCGCTTCCATGGGGACTTCCAGATCAGCGTCAACAAGTCCCCGGTGCAGATTCGCCACGAAGACACCATCTTTTCCCGTTGGCCGGAATACCTGGAACAGCAGGGCATGCCGGGGCAGAGCATCGTCATCGAGATCACTGAGGGCCTGCTGCTCAACGCCGAAGCAACGATCAACGAGAAACTGCTGGCCTTCCGCGATGCGGGCATCCAGGTATCGATCGACGACTTCGGCACCGGCTACTCGTCCCTGGCCTATCTCAAGCGCTTCGACATCGATTACCTGAAGATCGACCGCTCCTTCATCCACAACCTGGGCGTCGATGGGGACAACCAGGCCCTGTGCGAAGCCATTATCGTGATGGCCCACAAACTGGGGCTGAAAGTCATCGCCGAAGGCGTGGAAACGACGACGCAACGGGACCTGCTCATTGCCGCCGGCTGCGACTTCGCCCAAGGCTATCTGTATGCCAAGCCCCTGCCCCCGGCCCAGTTCGAGCAGTGGGCCTGGCCGGATTCCAGCGTGCCGGCAAGCCCGGAAGACCCGCTCCGGCTGGTGTGAAACAACCAGCCGGCGGGCCGCAGAGGGTCGCTGATCGCCACTTAAAGCCCCGACCACCAGCAATTGAGGGACGGTGCAGGGGCTTCCCCCCCAATCCGTGGGATACTCGCCCCCTTCCTCCCCCTTCCCGCGCCTCACCACCCCATGACCATGCCAGCTGTCACTCCGTCTTCCCCGAAACCCGGCCTGCACCCGCGTAACCGGCACCTTGCCGGCTACGACTTCGCCACCCTCGCGGCCGTCGCGCCGGGGCTGGCCCGTTTCGTGGTGACCACTCCCAGCGGCAGCCCCAGCATCGATTTCGCCAACCCGGCGGCGGTCAAGGCCCTGAACAAGGCCCTGCTGGAGGCGGATTACGGCATCCAGGGCTGGGATATCCCGGCCCACTACCTGTGCCCGCCCATCCCCGGCCGGGCCGACATGCTGCATTACCTGGCCGACCTGCTGGCGGAAGGCAACGGCGGCCACATTCCCCAGGGCGAGGGAGTCCGCGTCCTCGATATCGGCGTCGGCGCCAATGGCGTCTACCCCCTGGTGGGCCATGCCGAATATGGCTGGCGCTTTGTCGGCGTGGACACCGACCCCGCCGCCCTGGCCAATGTGCAGCGCATCATCGACGCCAACCCCGACTTCAAGCGGGTCATCGAACTGCGCCACCAGCCGGTGCCGGACAACATCTTCGTCGGCGTGCTGCGCTCCGGCGACAAGTTCGATCTCAGCCTGTGCAACCCGCCCTTCCATGCCTCCCCGTCCGAGGCCAATTTCGCCACCGAGCGCAAATTGAAAAATCTGGGCAAGGCCGCCCAGGGGGCTGGGGCCCGCCGCAACTTTGGCGGCCAGAGCAACGAACTGTGGTACCCGGGCGGCGAGCGGGCCTTCGTCGTGCGCCTGATCGAACAGAGCGCCACCATCCCCAAGCGCTGCCTGTGGTTCTCCACCCTGGTTTCCAAGGCCGAAAACCTGCGCTACGTGGAAGCAGCACTGGCCAAACTCCATCCCTGCGCCACCCGCATCATTCCCATGAGCCAGGGGCAGAAACAAAGCCGGCTGGTAGCCTGGACCTTCAACTCCAAGGCTGAACGGCTCAAATGGCAGCAGACCCGCTGGACCCGGGGCTCGCTCCTGGAGTAATAATTGGCGAACTGATCCGGGGCGCCGCCCGCCCCGATCCCACGGAGGGCCCAGCCACCGCTAGGTCCACGCCTGGAGAAGTTCGAATGAGAGCGCATCTCCTGCCCCTGCCGCTGCTCTGCTCCCTGGGCCTGCTGGCCTGCTTGTCCGCTTGCGTGCCGGCGCCCCTGGGAAAGTATTACAAGCCCATCTATGAGGCTCCGGGGGCCACCTACTCGGGCGATCAATGCCGGGGACAGGCCGGGGCACCCGCCTCCCTCACCTGGGAAGTGGCCGACGGGGTGACCCTGAACGTGAGTGCATGGCGCAGCTATGGGGAACGCGACCGCCCGGATCGCCCACTTCGCCTGACCTTTCAGCTGCCCCTGGACACCCGCTTCCAGTTTCTTGCCGATGGGATCCGGGTCAGCAAACGCGCCGAGGACGAGGGACAAGTCATTCCGGCCAAGCTGGATATTGCTGCCACGATCATGATGCCGAGCGGCCAGGCCGTGGACATGACGAACATCGCCCCCACCCCTTTCAACGATCCCGCCGCCCGGCAGGCCGTCGAAAACTTCTCCGGCAGCGTTTCCCTGCATTTTTCATGGCAAGACAATTTCGTGCCCCAGGCGCTTGCCATGGAAATTCCGCCGATTGTCTTGCTCGATACCCCGAGCACGGCATTGGCACCCCTCAAGGTGCTCGCCACGGCGAAGAAGCGCCCGGATCGCTACCCCGGCGAATTCAAGTCCCAGACCTCGCTGATCTATACCACCCCCGCTTCCGAGGCGGCGCTGGCGGCAAGATATGCAAAATGCACCCAGGAAACGCCGCCCCGGAAATGCGAGCAAATCCCGCTCTACGACGATGGCGGATTCAGCCTGGCGCAGCGGGGATTCAACTTCTCCGGGCGGTGGTACGTCTATGACGTGGAAAAGCACACGCCCTTCAGCGGCTCCCTCAATGTGGCCTACAGCGAGCCCGTGAAATGGAAGTTCGCCTCAAACAATATCCGCATCACCGATCTCTCCAGCCAGGCGGAGCGGACCTATCAGTTTGAGCGCTTCCCTCTATACCTGCGCTACCAGGTCCCCTTCGCCACCCCGGTACGGGGCGTCAACGACGCCCCCTATAGCAAGACCACCAGCATCAACATCAACAGCAGCCTGGGCAGGGAGGAATTGCCGCGCTACTTCATCAAGCTGCCCCCGGTCTTAATCAACGGCAAGCAATATCAAATCAAGCCGATCGAGCTGGAAAGACGCCTCTTCGACTTCGGCCTGGAGCCCTTCAACTGCTGATGACCTCAGGCGGCAAGCTGACCTCGGTGGCCTCAGACGAGGCCGTGCTCGGTGAGCTCGCCCTTGAGGTAGGCGTAGAAGACGGGGGCGGCGGCCATGCCGGGCAGGCCGAAGGCGGCTTCCATGAGCAGCATGGCGAGCAGCATTTCCCAGGCCTTAGCCTGGATCTGATGGCCCAAGATCTTGGCGCCGAGGAAATATTCGGCCTTGTGCAGCACCACCAGGAAGGCCAGGGAGGCCAGGGCGGCGTTGAACGACACCGAGGCGCTGACCAGGACGATGACGGTGTTGGAGATCAGGTTCCCCACCACCGGTAGCAGCCCCACCACCAGGGTGATGGCCAGCATGGTCTTGATGAAGGGCAGGTGGAAACCCAGGGCGGGCAGGACGAGGAGCAGATAGACGGCGGTGCAGCTGGTATTGACCAGGGAAATCTTGCCCTGGCCGACGAAGACCCGCTCGAAGGCCAGGCGAAAAGCCACGACCCGCTGGCGCAGGGCGACTGCCAGGGGCCCTCCGTCCCGTTCCTCCCGGGAGGCGCTGACCGCCACCATGGCACCGATGATGCCGCCGATCAGCACATGCACCAGGGCCACGCTGGCCTCCTTGCCGACGCCCTGCAGCTCGGCGCTGTGTTCATGGAGCCAGGTCGAGGCCAGGGACTGGAACTGGTCGGCCGAATCCGGGAGGCGCGCCACGATCCAGGCCGGCAGGATGGCATTGGCCCCTTCCACCACCGTGGCGAGCTTGTCCCACAGCATTACCAGGCCGGAGGAACCGTTGCTCTTCAGGTAACCATAGAGCAGCAGGGCGCCCAGGCTCACCGCCGCCACCATGAGGGAGCCGATGAGGCCGGTGGCCACCATGCGCGAGGTGGTCTTGGAAAAATGCCGCGCCGCCAGGGGCGCCAGGCGCTCGATCAGTGAGAACACCAGCATACCGGAAAAGAGTGCCGGGATCAGGTGCAGGAAGATGGCGGCGGCGAGGAGGCCGGCCGCGATCAGGTAGCTGGCATAGGTTGGGTAATCGGTCGGGCGATGGCTCGGGTAGTCATTCGGGTCGCGTGATTGCATGGTATCCCCACGTCGTGAGAAGGCTAGTGTCCCCGAAATCCCCCGCCCCGCCTGTAACAGAATGTCATTTCCTCAAGGCATCCGCGTTATGCGCTCCCTGGGACCAAGCCCCTCGCCGGCATTAGTGGGCATTAGCCGGGATTGGCGCCGAGCATGCGGGCCATGCCGTCCATCACCGTCAGGTTGGCCTGCTCCATGGCCGCCAAGGCTTCCAGGGCGGCCTGGCTCTGGCCGGCGTAATAGAGGCTGACGGCCCGGCGGGCATGGTCGTGCACCGCCTTGTGGGGCGTTTCCAGGGCGGCATAGCCAGGCAGACGGGAGAAATGCTCCCGGCCCTCGCCGTCGTAATACCACTGCCCCAGGCGGCACTGGGTCTCGTCCGGCAGGGCCTCCGGACGCAGCTGGGAAATGCCCATGAATACCTTATAGACCTCCAGTTTCAGGATCAGCTCCTCGATATTGGCCAGTTCCACATTGGCCAACAGGGCCGACGAAGCCACCGTCGTCTCCATGCGCCGGGACAGGCCCAGCAGGCGTTCCATGCTGCGCATGGCAGCCTCGCTCTCGGCCGAGTAGCGGCTGGCATCCTCCGCGCCCACCTGCATCACGCGCCGGGCGGCCTCGGTCTCGCTCTGGATGGTGCCCACCAGGCCGGCAATTTCCGTGGTGGCATTGGCGGTGCGCTCGGCCAGCTTACGCACCTCGTCCGCCACCACGGCAAAGCCCCGTCCCGCCTCCCCGGCCCGGGCCGCCTCGATGGCGGCGTTGAGGGCCAGGAGATTGGTCTGGTCGGCGATTTCCTTGATCAGGCGGACGATCCCGCCGATTTCCCCGGCCCGCTGGTGCAGTCCTTCCACGTTGCGGGAAGCATCGCTGATGCGGCCGAACATGGTCTTCAGGTTATCGGCGATTTTCTCGAAGGCAGCCCGGTTGCTGTCGGACTGGGAGGCTGCCTCCACCGCCGAAGCCTTTTCCTCGTTGAGGGTGGTGCTCAAGCCGAGGAAGGACTGGCGCACACCCCCGAGGGATTCGCCGAAACGCCCCAGGTTGCCAAAGATGCCTTCCAGGTTGCCCTGTTGCTGGCGCAGCCGGGCGGACTCCTCGACCAGCGCGCCCCGCTCGGCCTCCATGAGCGCCAGGCGGGCCGTCAGGGCGGCATTCTCTTCCAGCAGCCGGGCGTTTTCGGCATCGGCCTGGCGCAGAGCGACTTTCAAGCGGGGGAAAAACATCATGGCCTCCTCAATAACCAACAAATTTACTCGGGAATATAGTTGAGTATTTTACTCAACTATATTCCCGAGAATTTGATCCGCCTTAAAAGTAGATCGCGCTATTTATTCCACCCAAGAATAAGCAAAACATTTTTCATTCTTTTTAACGCTTATGCAAAACCATTAAAGTGCGAGCACTTGTTCCCATCGGAGGAAAGCGCCATGCCCGCCCTGCCAGCATCCTGCCCCTGCCGTCGAATGTGCCGCGCCCACCCCGGCCGCCCGTCACGCCCTGCCCTGGAACATTCGTCCGCCTCGCGAGGAAACCATCATGCCCCTGACCGATCTCGTCCATTACCTTAACGGCCGCAACCGTGAGCGCTACGGCGCCCTTCTCTGCCCCACCGATTCCCTGACCCAGCAGGACGGCCACATCGTCGGCCACTTCGCCGGCCTGCACCTGAACAGCGCCTATCAGCCCCTGGTGGAAGCCCGGGGCGGCAAGGTCACCGGCCACGAGGCCCTGCTCCGCGCCACCAGCAAGGATGGCCAGGCCATCTCCCCCGAAGCCGTCTTCGTCCTGCCCTGCGATTCCGAGCAGATCGTCTTTCTCGACCGCCTGTGCCGCACCGTCCACGCCCTCAATTTCCTGCTCCAGACCGGCCAGGGCGGCGGCGACCTGTACCTCAACATCCATCCCCGCCACCTGCTGGCAGTGAGCGCCGAGCACGGCCTGGTATTCGAAGCCATCCTCAAGCGCTGCGGCCTGACGCCGGAGCGGGTGGTGCTGGAAATCCTGGAATCGGCCATCGAAGACACGCCGCTCCTGGCCGAGGCCGTAGCGGGCTACCGCTCCCGGGGTTATCGCATCGCCATCGACGACTTCGGCCGCAACCACTCCAACTTCGACCGCCTGTGGCAGCTGGAGCCGGACGTGGTGAAGCTGGACCGCAGCCTGATCAGCACCGCCGAAACCAATCTCCGGGTGCGCCGCATCCTGCCCAAGCTCACCGACATCGTCCGGGAACTGGGCGCCAAGAGCGTCTTCGAGGGCATCGAAAACCGGGAGCAGCTGGCCATCGCCATCAACTCCGGCGCCGACCTGCTGCAGGGCTACTACCTGGCCCGGCCCCGGGGCCATTGCCTGGAAGCCCGCAGCCAGCTGGTGAACCAGGACGTCCGGGTACCCTTCGTGGACCTGGCCGCCCTGGAGAGCGGCTTCGGGCCCCTATCTACGCCAACAAGCAGTCCAATTTCCATTCCAGAAGCCGGCCTCCAGGCCGCCTGAGCCCCACCCCACCAGCAAGAGACTTAGCCCGGCCGGGGCCTCGCTTCGGCCAATATATAACCAATAAAAATATTTAAATTAACAATCGGTATTTTTTGGTTATTTAAAACCCAACCTATAGTGCGCCCCATCGTCCCGCCTGACGGTGCCATCGCCCCCCGGGGCCCGTTATGACTTTGCCAGGAGCAACCATGAAAACTGCCACCTCCCTCCGCCGACTTACCCACCGCCTGCCCCAGCGCCTGCTGGCGGCCCTGGCAGTCGCAGCTGCTGCTGCCGCCACGACCGGCGCCCAGGCCGAAACCCTGAAGGTGGGCCACCTGCCCGTCACCGGCCACGCCAAGTACTTCGTCGCCCAGGAACAGGGCTTCTTCAAGAAGGAAGGCCTGGACGTGGAACTGGTGGAATTCCAGAACTCCGCCGACGGCATCAACGCCGTCATCGCCGGCAAGCTGGACGTGGGCTCCTTCGGCACCACCGCGCCCCTGCTGTTCTACTCCAAGGGCTCCGACATCAAGATCATCGGCGGCATCATGGGCCAGGATGCGGCCCTGGTGGTCAAGCCCGAGCTCGCCGGCAGCATCCGCAGCATCAACGACCTCAAGGGCAGGAAGGTCGCCACCGTGCGCCTGGCCTCCGGCGATGCCGTGCTGCGGGGCGCCCTGAAGGACGCCAGGATCAACTGGAAGACCGACCTGCAGATCTTCGAACTGAAGAACCCGCCGGCGGTGATCGAAGCGGTGAAGTCCGGCCAGGTGGATGCGGGACTGGTGTGGGGCCCCCACGACCTGCGTGCCGAGCAGCAGGGCCTCAAGGTGGTGGTGCGCTCCGGCGACCTCTCCCCCGGCCATCCCTGCTGCCGCGTCATCGTCAGCGGCAGCAAGCTGAAGGACGCCGCCACCCTGGAACACTTCCTGCGCGCCCTGCTCCAGGCCGAGAAGTATGCCGCCGAGCACCGCAAGGAAACGGTGGACGCCATCGCCAAGTACATCAAGCTGGACCGGGCCATCCTGGAGAAGGGCTACTACTCCCCCAACCTGGAACAGGGCACCGACCCCAACGTGAAGGGCGTGCAGAAGTTCTGGCTGTCCATGGTGGGCTCCGAGTTCATCGAGGGTAAGCGCCCCCTGGCCCCCATCTTCGAACTCTCCCTGTACCAGAAGGCCCTGGAATCCCTGATCAAGGAAAACCCCAAGGACGCCTTCTACCAGGCCCGCCTCAAGGAATTCAAGGAAAGGGATGCCCTGTGAGCCACACCGCCCAGACCCGCGGCCTGGCGGTGGATAACGTCTCCTTCGCCTACGGCGAGGGAGACACCATCCTGCGCAAGGTCGCCCTGGAAGTGCCCGAGGGGCACTTCCTCACCCTGCTGGGGCCTTCCGGCTCCGGAAAATCCACCCTACTGCGCCTCATCGCCGGCCTGGAAGCCCCCAGCGACGGGCGCCTGGCCTGGCAGGGCACCATCATCAGCGGCCCCGGCATCGACCGGGCCGTGGTCTTCCAGAACTACTCCCTCTTCCCCTGGCTGAAGGTGGAAGACAACGTGGCCCTGGCCGTGGCCAAGGCCCATCCCAAACTCTCCCGCAGCGAACGGCGGGAGAAGGCCCGGGACTACCTGGGCCAGGTGGGCCTGGCGGAGGCCGTGGGCAAGTACCCCTTCCAGCTTTCCGGCGGCATGCAGCAGCGGGCCGCCATCGCCCGGGCCCTGGCCCTGGAAGCGCCGGTGCTGCTGATGGACGAGCCCTTCGGCGCCCTCGACCCGATCAACCGGGGCAAGCTGCAAGACCTGCTGCTGGAAGTGTGGCAGAGCACCAGCCCGCGCCGCACCATCGTCTTCGTTACCCACGACGTGGACGAGGCCCTCTACCTGGGGGACCGGGTGGCGGTGCTGGGAGCCGCCCCCGGCCGGGTCCTGGCCCAGATCGATGTGCCTTTCGAGCGCCCCCGCCATCGGGCCCGCCTCTTCGCCTCCCCAGCCTTCCACGCCCTACGCGAGGACATCGCCGAGCTGCTGGATGCGGACGTGCTGTCCGGCCTGGCGGCCTGAACCTGAATTGATGTGAAGGAGAAATCCATGTCCGAATCCCTAGTCCTGGAAGGCGAGGCCCTGGCCTCCCCCCTGGTGGAAAAGACGCCCCCGCGGGGCAAATCGAGCCTGCCTGGCGCCCTGCTTTCCGGCCTCAGCAGCCTCGCCAGCCGCCTCCCCGCCTGGGAAGCCGTCGCCGTATGGGCCGTGCTGTTCCTGGCCTGGCAGGCCTCCACCCTGTTCATCGACCAGACCGCCAACCCCATCCTGCCCGGCCCCTGGACCGTCGCCCAGGCCCTCTGGGAATCCCTGCCGGAATTGTGGAAGGGCACCGTTTCCTCCTTTTTCATCCTGGTGCCCGGCTACCTGCTGGCCGTCGCCGCCGGCGTGGTGCTGGGTCTGGTGGCCGGCGTGGTGCCGGGCATCGGCCGTGCCTTCTTCCCCTTCGCCAAGGTGGCGGCGCCGATTCCGCCCACGGTATACATCCCCTACGCCATCGCCGTACTGCCCACCTTCCACCTCTCCGCCACCTTCGTCGTCTTCATCGGCGCCTTCTGGCCTGTCTTCCAGAACTCCGCCGCCGGCGCCCTGGCGGTGGAGGGCCGGCACCGGGACAACGCCCGGGTGCTGGGCTTCTCCCGGCTGGAAACCCTGGTGAAAGTGGTGTTTCCCGCCAGCCTGCCCCACATCTTCTCCGGCGCCGCCGTGGGCCTGGGCTTCTCCTTCATCCTGCTCACCGTGGCCGAACTGTTCGGCGCCAACGCTGGCCTGGGCCGCTTCGTCCAGTACTACGCCGACTTCGCCGACTACCCGCGCATGGTTGCCGGCATCCTCTACACCGGCCTCATCACCTGGTTGGCCATGACCGGCCTGGACAAGCTGCGCCACCGGGCCCTCTTCTGGGTGCGCTGAGAAAGTCCGCCATGCTGTGCCTGCAACGTACCCTGGGGCTTTGGGCCCTGCTCGCCTCCCTGGCCCCCGCTGCAGCGGGCGCTGGGGAGGCCCTGTTCGGCCGCGAGACCAGCGACCTGCAAGCCGAGGCCCAGGCGGCCCAGGCCGAGGGGAAAAAGCTGGCCGTCGCCTTCACCCTGCCCGACTGCCCCGGCTGCCGGGAGATGGAGCGCACGGTGTTCCAGGACCCAGGCGTGACGGCCCGTTTCAGCCGCCAGTACCGCAGCGTCAAGGTGGATCTGGCCCGCAGCGAACCCATCACCGATCTCCAGGGCCAGCGGGCCCCGGCGGCCGACTTGGCGCGGCGCCTGGGCGCCTACGCCACCCCCTCCTTCGCCTTCTTCGACGGTCGGGGCGAGTTCCTCTACCGCAGCACCGGCACCCTGAGTACCGCCGACTTCCAGCGCCTGGGGCAGTACGTGGCCCGGGCCGGATACGAACAAAGGCCTTTCGCCGCCACCGCCACCACTGCCAAGACCGCCGCCCCTCGCCTCCAGGCTGATCTGCCTGGCGCCGCCCTACCCCGCCAACCCGAATTCCAGCTCGCCGACACCACCGGCCGGGTGCGCCGCCTGGCCGACTTCCGCGGCCAGGTGGTGGCCCTGGCCGTGGGCTACAGCCAGTGCCCCGACATCTGCCCCACCACCCTGGCCGAACTGAAGGCCGCCGTGGAAGCCCTGCCAGCCGCCCGCCGCGACCAGGTCCAGGTGCTCTTCGTCACCCTGGACCCGGAGCGGGACAGCGCCGCCCTCCTCAAGGACTACGTGGCCGCCTTCCATCCCCAGGGCGGGCGCCCCTTCCTCGGCCTGTGGGGCGGTGAAACCGCCACCGCCGACTTCATCCGCGAACTGCAACTGGTGGCCGAACGCCAGCCCTCCGCGAGCATGGGCTACACCCTGGACCACAGCGCCGGGGTCTATCTCTTCGACCAGGGCGGCGTGCTACGCGGCATCTCGCCCTACGGCCAGCCGGTAAGAGCCCTGGCCGCCGATCTGGCCCAGCTCA
>DATEZY010000127.1:0-68550 GCA_035255085.1 Azospira sp.
ACGTAGATGCCGAAGTCCAGCCGCCCGGCACCGATCCAGGCATAGAGCAGGGGGTAGAGGAACATGGCCAGGGTGCCGAAGAGCACCACGGTAGCCACGGCCACGGCGCTCTTCTCCGCCATCTGCTCTTCATCCAGGCGCAGCACCGGGACCGTCGCCACCACGGCGGCGGCACCGCAGATGGCGCTGCCGGCCGAGGTCAGCAGCACCGTTTCCCGGTCCAGCCCCAGTAGCCGGGTGCCAATGAACCAGCCGGCCCCTAGGGTGGAACTGACCAGCAGCAGATCAGCCAGCAGGCCGGAACTGCCCACCTGAATTATCTGTTGCAGGCTCAGGTTGAAGCCGTAGAGGGCGACACCGGTGCGCAGGAAGCGCTTCTGGGCTACGGCCAGCCCGGGCCGACAGGCGCCCCGGCCCAGGCCCGGCAGCAGGTTGCCGAGGAGGGCCCCGACGACGATGGCCAGGGTCAGGGAACTGGCCCCGTAACGCACCAGCCCCACCCCCTGGGCCAGGCCATAGGCCGTGCCGCTGATCGCCAGCACCAGGGCCAGCCCGGGAATCAATCGTTCCTTGTTCGCCATATATCGCTCCCGCCAAAACCAAGATGGCGAACATTAGCCCCACCTAATACAATGAGTAAAACCGATAATTCTTATTAGATTCATCACCAATACCAATGAAAATAACCCTGCGCCAGCTGGAAGTCTTCGCCGCCGTCGCCAACCACGGCCACGTCACCCGGGCAGCGGTCGCCGTGGCCCTGACCCAATCGGCCACCAGCATGGCCCTAGCGGACCTGGAACGGCAGCTGGGGGTACAGCTGTTTGACCGGGTAGGCCGGCAACTGCTGCTCAACGAGGCCGGGCGCCAGCTCCTGCCCCGGGCCCAGGAGGTACTCGACCGGGTGCGGGACATCGAGGCCAGCGCTGGCGGTGGCGATAGCGCCTTCGATCTGCATCTCGGGGCCAGCCTGACCATCGGCAACCACCTGCTGCCGGACCTGATGGCCGAACTGGGTCGGCGCCATCCCCGGAGCCAGGTCCGCCTGGCCCTGCGCAACACAGAACAGGTGCTGGCAGACCTGCTGGCCTTTCGCGTGGACCTGGGTTTCGTCGAAGGTCCGGTGCAGGAACCCCACCTGCGCCGCTTTTCCTGGCGCCAGGACCGGCTGGTGGTGTTCGCCGCCCCGGACCATCCCCTGGCCCATCGAACCGCCACCCCGACAGACCTTCAGGCGGCCACCTGGGTCCTGCGGGAAAAGGGATCGGGCACCCGAGAGGTCTTCGACCGGGCCCTGGCCAATGCCACCCTGACGCCCCGGGTCAGCCTGGAGATGGAACAGCCGGAGGCCATCCGCCAGTGCGTGCGCGCCGGCCTGGGGCTGGGTTGCCTGTCTTCCCTGGAATTGGGGGATGCTTTCCAGGCCGGCTGGCTGGCCCCGGTGGCCACGCCCTTCCTCAGCCTGGAGAGGGACTTCCAGGTGGTGATGCACGCCGACAAGCACCTCAGCCCGGGACTCATGGCCGTCTTGTCCCTGTGCGGCATCGCAGTGTGAGTTGAAACCAGCCGGCAGCTGAAGAGCCAGCGCAACCGGGATGCCAGAACGCAAAAAAGCCCGGACCAGCCGGGCTTTTTTGCAGATGGGCGCGGAAAAGTAAGTGCGGACCGCGCCGACTGGACTTACTTAAGTTGCTCGTACAGCAGACCGAGGATCTTCTTCGCCGTATCCGACCGATCCACGCCGCCCTCCCGGGAGAGCACCTGGACGGTGGCGGAACCGCCGTCGTCCTTGACGTAGACGCGGTACTGGATCTTGGAATCGGCGCTCTTGTCGTCACTCTTCCAGAAAGCCAGCTTGGAGAGCATGCCCTTGTCTTCCTTCTTCTGGGAATCGCTTTCCGGATCCACATAGCGCACGAAGAACAGGCCCTTGGAGCGATCCCGGTCTTCCACGGTGAAGCCGACCCGATCCAGGGCCAGGCCGACACGGCGCCAGGCGCGGTCGAAGCGCTCCTGCAATTCCAGGCTGCCGACACCATCGCTGGCCCGGTTCAGCTTGGCCCGCTCGACCTGCTGTTCCTTGGTGGCGGCAATCATCTTCTCGGCCTGTTTTTCCTCGGTACCGAAACGCACCATCAGACGGCGCAGCATTTCGGCTTCCAGCTCAGGATCGGCGGGACGGGGCTGCCAGCGGGTCTGGTCGCGGCCTTCGGAGATATAGACTTCATACAGGCCACGATGGCTGATGAAAATGTCCGTGGTCCCCGGCTCGGCGCCCGGCTCGATACGGGTGCGGAACTTGTCCCGTTCGGAGGTGGAATAGAGGGAATCGAAAACCTTGCCCAGGGTATTGCGCAGCCAATCCTGGCCGACCTTGGCCCGGTTCTCGTTCCAGTCGGTCTCCATGACCCCGGCTTCCGGCAATTCCACATTGACGATGAAGCCCGTCTCCTGCCAGAAGTCCTTGATCACCGGCCAGATCTGGTCCGGGGTACCGGACACCACTAGCCAGCGCTGGGTGCCGGAGCGCTCGATGCGGGTCTTCTCCACCTGGGGCAGCACATCGCTGGTGCGGGCCTTGGCCTGGGGACCGGTGCGCTCGGAGTTGTAGGCGGAGAAGGTGGCGGTGCCCCTGCCGGCGGTATCCGGCACGGCATAGCGGTCATCCCGGCTGGGAGAGGTCAGGTCCGGCGGAATTTCCAGGGTCGGGGCCCTGACCACCGACTTGTAATCCACCTTTTTCGATTCCGGCAGGATGCTGCCGCTGCAACCGGCCAGCAGAATCCCGCCGGCCAGGGCCGCGCACAATGCGTTGAGCTTCATAAATCGTCCAGAAAAATCAGCGAAAGCCGGGCTTAGCCCAGCAGCCCGGCCTGGATCATGGCCCCGCGGACCCGCTCGTGGCACTCGGCGGACAAGGGAGTCAGCGGCAGGCGGATGCCCCCCGGGATCAGGCCCAGTTGCTGCACGGCCCACTTCACCGGAATGGGGTTGGCTTCGCAGAACAGATGGCGGTGCAGGCCCAGGAGCTTGAAGTGGATTTCCCGGGCGGTCTTGACGTCGCCCGCCAGGGCGGCGGCGCACATTTCATGCATGAGGCGCGGTGCCACGTTGGCGGTGACGGAAATATTGCCCTTGGCGCCCAGGAGGATGAGAGCCACGGCGGAGGCATCGTCGCCGCTATAGACAGCGAAATCGGCCGGGGCGCGGGCGATCAGGTCGGCACCGCGCTCCAGGTTGCCGGTGGCGTCCTTGATGCCGACCACGTTGGGGATCTGGGCCAGGCGCAGGGAGGTGTCGTTGCTCATGTCGGCAACGGTGCGGCCAGGCACGTTGTACAGCACCACCGGAATATCCACCGCCTCGGCGATGGCGCGGAAGTGCTGGTACAGACCTTCCTGGGTCGGCTTGTTGTAGTAGGGCACTACGGACAGGCTGGCATCGGCGCCGACGCTCTTGGCGAAGCGGGTCAGCTCGATGGCCTCGGCGGTGGAGTTGGCGCCGGTGCCGGCGATCACGGGAATGCGGCCGGCAGCGTGCTGCACGGTGGTGCGGATCAGCTCGGCGTGCTCGTCCACGTTGACGGTGGGGGATTCGCCGCTGGTGCCGACGATAACGATACTGTCGGTGCCTTCCTGAACGTGGAAATCGATGAGCTTCTTCAGGCTGTCGTAGTCAATACGACCGTCATCGAACATGGGGGTGACGATGGCAACGATGGAACCGGTAATCATGGAAGTGTCGGGGCCAAAAAAAATGATCCGGCGATTTTACCCCGAAGGGCTTGCCGGGAGTGTAGGAAGTATGCGCCGAAATGTAACGATAATTACGGCACGGAAATGGTGGTGCCAGACCTGGCCCTACAGGCTGCGCCCCGGCCCATTCCGGGCCGGAAGCGCCCCAGGTCTCAGAGCTCGGCCAGGGCCCGCAGGTGGGCGCAGACGCTGCGCGCCAGGGCGGAGAGCACGTAACCGCCTTCGAGCATGGAGACGATGCGTCCCTGGCAGTGGCGGTCCGCCACCTGTTTCAATTGCTGGGTGACCCAGGCGTAGTCGGCCTCCACCAGCTTCATGCTGCCCATGTCGTCCTCGTAGTGGGCATCAAAACCGGCGGAAATGAACAGCATCTCGGGCTGGAATTCGTGCAGCCGGGGCAGCCACATGTCGGTCACCACCATGCGAAAATCCTCGCCAGTGGTACCAGCCGGCAAGGGCACATTGCACATGTTGGGGGCCGGGTTTTCGGCACCGCTATAGGGGAAGAAGGGGTGCTGGAACATGCTCACCATCAGCACCCGCTCGTCGTTCTTGAATACATCCTCGGTGCCGTTGCCATGGTGCACGTCGAAATCGACGATGGCCACCCGCTTCAGGCCATGCACTTCCAGGGCGTGGCGGGCGGCCACGGCGATGTTATTGACGAAGCAGAAGCCCATGGCGTTTTCCCGCTCGGCGTGGTGGCCGGGGGGGCGGATGGCGCAGAAGGCATCGCTGACCTCGCCCTTCATCACCAGATCCACCGCCAGCACGCCGGCCCCGGCGGAACGCTGGGCTGCCGTCCAGGTATGGGGATTCATGGCCGTATCCGGGTCCAGGTGGGCAATGCCGGTTTCCGGGGTGGTGCGCTTCAGGCGCTCCAGATGGGCGGCGGGATGCACCCGCAGCATCTGCTCCAGGCTGGCCAGGGGAGCGTCGTAATAGGAGAAATAGGGGTCGAGCCCCTGGGCGATCATCTGGTCGCTGATGGCCGTCAGGCGGGCCGGGCATTCCGGATGGTAGGACCCCATGTCGTGCAATTGACAGTCGCGATGGGTGATAAAGGCAGTGGTAGTCACGTAGGCGTATCCGAACGTTGAGTGGGGCCGCTGCCGGCTCCCTTGGTTGTTATGGCTATAATCGTTTTTGTTGTTCTATTCCATGATTATTATCCCAAGACCGGGAAGCCACAAGCCATGCGACTTTCAGCCGAGCCCCCCGCTCCCGTTGGCGCTCCGGGCATCTCCGGGGTGCTGGCCGCGGCCAACGCCATCATCCTGGGCAAGGACCGCCAGATCCGCCTCGCCCTGTCCTGCCTCCTGGCCCGGGGCCACCTGCTGATCGAGGACCTGCCCGGGGTCGGCAAGACCACCCTGGCCCATACCCTGGCCCGCTTGCTGGGCCTGCAATTCCAGCGCATCCAGTTCACCAGCGACATGCTGCCGGCAGACATCCTCGGTGTCTCGATTTTCGATCGTGAGCACGCCAGCTTCAAATTCCTCCCGGGTCCAGTGTTCGCCCAGCTGGTCCTGGCCGACGAAATCAACCGGGCCACACCCAAGACCCAGAGCGCCCTGCTGGAAGCCATGGAAGAACGCCAGGTGACGGCGGAAGGCGAAACCCGCCCCCTGCCCGAACCCTTCTTCGTCATCGCCACCCAGAACCCGGCCCACCAGATCGGCACCTTTCCCCTGCCCGAATCCCAGCTGGACCGCTTTCTCATGCGCCTCGAATTGGGCTACCCGGACCGCCGGGCGGAACGGGCCCTGCTGGAAGCCGGCGACCGGCGCGAACAGATCGCCCACCTCTCTCCCCGCCTCACCCCCCAGGAACTGCTGGGCCTCCAGGCCCAGGTCCGCCAGGTCCATGTGGCGCCCGCCCTGCTCGACTACGTGCAGGCCCTGGTCCAGGCCACCCGGCAGAACCCGGCCTGGCGCCATGGCCTCAGCCCCCGGGCCGCCCTCTCCCTGATCGCCGCCGCCCGGGCCTGGGCCTTCATCGATGGCCGCGCCCAGGTCTTGCCGGAAGACATCCAGACCGCGTGGACCAGCGTCGCCTGCCACCGCCTACCCCTGGCCCAGGACGGCGACCACGCCCGCCCCGAGGAAGCGGAGGCCTTGCTGCGCAGCGTTGCCCTGCCCTGAGGGCAGGCGCCCACTATGGCGACCCGGCCTTCCGCTTCTGCCTCCCTTAGGGCCTTCCTGGATCAATGGCTCTTTCGCCTAGGCCCGGATCGGGGCCGGGTGGTACTGCAGCAGCGCCGCATTTTCATCCTGCCCACCCGTACCGGCCTACTCTTCGCCCTGGCCCTGGTGGTCATGCTGCTCGGCGCCATCAACTACGACCTGTCCCTGGGCCATGCCCTGGTCTTCCTCCTGGCCGGCCTGGGCCTGGTGGCCATGGTGCACACCTTCCGCAACCTGGTCGGCCTCAGCCTCAGTTTCGGCCGCCTGGAACCGGTGTTCGCCGGCGATAACGTCCACCTACCGATCTATCTGGAAAATAGCCGGGCCGATGCCCGCCGTGCCCTGGACTTCAGCGCCTGGGGCAGGGATCTGGGCACCTGGGAGGTAGAGGGCGGCAACCAGGGCGTCGCCACCCTGGCCCTGGGCACCGAGCACCGGGGTCGCTTCACCCCGCCCCGCCTCACCCTCGCCAGCCATTACCCCCTGGGCCTGTTCCGGGCCTGGAGCTATCTGCAACCGGCCACCTCCTGCCTGGTCTATCCCCGCCCCCTCACCCTGCCCCTGCCACCCCGGGAACCTAGTCGCCGCGGGAGCGATCCCGGTGGCAGCCATGGGCAAGAGGATTTTGCCGGCTTGCGCCCCCGCCAGCCCAGCGACTCCACCCGGCACATCGCCTGGAAGGCCGCCGCTCGGGATGATGGCCAGCGCCCCCTGCTGGTCAAGCAGTTCGCCGGCGGTGCAGCCCGGGAGCTCCTGTTTTCCTGGGCGGCCCTGCCGCCGGACATGGACGAAGAAACCCGGCTCTCAGCCCTCACCGGCTGGGTGCTCCAGGCCGATGCCCTGGGCCAGCCCTATCTGCTGCAACTGCCCCAACGGCAACTGGGCCCCGCCACCGGCCCGACCCACCGGGACGCCTGCCTCCAGGCCCTGGCGCTGCACGGCCTGGAGGGCACATTCAGCTCCGATCCCGAAGAGGAAGGCGAACATGGCCCAGGCCATGCCTAAAGCACCCCCCGCCCCCCTGCCGCCGGGCCAGTTTCCCTGGCTCATGGCCGCGGCCCTGGGCACTGCGGCTCCCCACGCACTGGCCCAACCCGCCTGGCTGAGCCTCTATATTGCTGGCCTGTTCCTCTGGCGCGCCTGGATCTGGCACGGCCAACGGCGCCTGCCACCGCGCTGGCTGCTGATGCTGCTGGTGGCCGCCGGGGTCGCCGGCATCGGCGCCCAATACCACACCCTGTTCGGCCGGGATGCGGGAGTCGCCCTGCTGGCCCTGTTCATCGCCCTGAAGCTGATGGAGTTGCGCGCCCGGCGGGACGGGGTGGTGGTACTCATGCTCGGCTATTTCCTGCTGCTAACCCATTATTTCTACTCCCAGACCATTCCCACCGGCCTGTGGATGCTGGGCGCCCTGCTGGTCGTGACCGCCGCCCTGCTCCGCCTCCATGGCGACCACCGGGCAGCCCCCGCCGCCACCCTGCGCCGGGCCGCCCTTCTGCTGGGCCAGGCCCTGCCCTTCATGCTGGTTTTCTACCTGCTCTTCCCCCGGGTTGCCGGCCCCCTCTGGGGCCTGCCCCGGGATGCCCACGCCGGCCTCACCGGGCTCTCCGACAGCATGGCCCCGGGCAGCCTATCCAACCTGATCCAGAATGGCAGCATTGCCTTCCGCGTCCAGTTCGAAGGCCCACCGCCGCCGCGCCAGAAGCTTTACTGGCGTGGCCCGGTGCTCGATGCCTACGATGGCACCACCTGGCGCCCCCGCTTCCAGCCGGACCGGCGGCCGCCCCAGTTGCAGCCCCAGGGCACCCCGGTGGCCTACACCACCACCCTGGAGGCCACCGGCCAACGCTGGCTGCTGGCCCTGGACGCGCCCCTCAGCCTGCCGCCCGACGCCCTGCTAACCAACGACCTGCAAGCCCTGGCCCGGGAGCCCCTGCAGAGCCGCAGCCGCCAGACCTGGCGCTCGGTGCTGGACTACCGGCACAACCTGGAAGAGCGCAAGGACATCCTGGCCCGGGCCCTGCAACTGCCGCCCCAGCGCAATCCCCGCACCCTGGCCCTGGCCCGCTCCTGGCAGGCGAGAAATGGGCAGGTAGAAAGCGGGCAAACGGACGCCCTGGTGCAGCGGGCCCTGGATCTCTTCCTCCGGGAAAATTTTGTCTACACCCTGCAACCACCGCCCCTGGGCCCGGATGCCATAGATGACTTTCTCTTTTCCACCCGCCGTGGCTTCTGCGAGCACTATGCCTCTGCCTTCGTGGTGCTGATGCGGGCCGCCGGAGTACCGGCCCGGGTCGTCACCGGCTATCAGGGGGGTGAGATCAATCCAGTGGATGGCTACCTTACCGTGCGCCAGTCCGACGCCCATGCCTGGGCCGAGGTATGGAGCGAGGGCCAGGGCTGGCAACGGGTGGACCCGACGGCGGCCATCTCCCCGGCCCGGGTGGAATCGGGCATTGCCGCCGCGCTGCCCGCCGACGATCCGCTGCCGGCGCTGGTGCGCCTGGACGTGGACTGGCTGCGGCAGCTACGCAATCGATGGGAGGCGACGAATAACGCCTGGAACCAGTGGGTGCTCGGGTACAATCCGCAGCGGCAGCGGGAAGTGCTGCGCCGGCTGGGGCTCCAGGAACCGGATTGGCGCTCCATGGCGGTTGCCCTGGGAGCCGCCACCGGCCTCATTCTCCTGGGCCTCACCCTGTGGAGCCTGGGCCGGCGCCCGCCCCGGGACCCGGTACAACAGGCCTGGCAACGCTTCTGCGCCAGGGCCGCCCGTCTGGGCCCGGCCCGCCAGGAATGGGAAGGTCCCCGGGACTACGCCCGGCGCTTGGGCCTAGCCCAGCCCAACCTGGCTCCCCTGGCAGCGGAAGCCGTCGACTGCTACATCGCCCTGCGCTACGGCCCGCCCCTGGCAGCGGCCGACCTAAAACAACAATTGCAACAGCTGCGCGCCCGCACCCGCAGGCTGCCGGCCCGAAAAACTCGGTGATCCTGGTGACTCTGTCTTTTCCCCGCCTGTCTTTTCTCCACCTTTCTTTCCCCAAGCTTTCCCTCCGCTCCCTGCTGGGCGCCCTGACCCTAGGCCTTGCCCTGCCGCTCCAGGCGGCCGCTGCTCCGGCTCCTTTCACAGGAGATCCGGATGTGGAAGCCTTCATTGCCAGCATGCAGGAGCGTCATGGCTTTAACGGCGATGAACTGCACCAGCTCTTCGCCGCCATTGCCCCCAACGACACCGTCCTCGCGGCCATTCAACCCAGTGCGGCCGCCGAGCGCCGTTCCTGGCAGACCTACCGCAATGGCTTCGTCAATGCGCGGCGTATCCGCCGCGGCGTCGCCTTCTGGCAGGAACACCAGGATCTGGTGCGGGAGGCTGAATTCCGCTTCGGCGTGCCCGGGGAAATCATCATCGCCATCATCGGCGTGGAAACCGAATACGGCCGTAATACCGGGCGCTTCGGGGTCTTCCAGGCCCTATCCACCCTCGCTTTCCGCTACCCGCCCCGGGCCGAGTTCTTCCGCGGCGAACTGGAGCAACTGCTGCTGCTGGCCCGGGAAAACAGCCAGGCTCCCCTGAGTCTCAAGGGCTCCTACGCTGGCGCCATGGGCATTCCCCAGTTCATGCCGGGCAGCCAGCGGCGCTTTGCGGTGGATTTCGACAGCGATGGCCGGGTCGATCTGCGCAACAGTCCGGCTGATGCCATCGGCAGCGTCGCCAGTTTTCTCGCTGCCCACGGCTGGCGCCCCGGCGAAGCCATCGCCCACCACCTGCCTCCAACCTTCGTCCCCCTGCCGGAACTGCCTCCCGGCGACCTGAAGCCCCGCTACGACGCCCCCACCCTGCGTCGCCTGGGCCTGCCCTTGGCAGCGAACGATACCAAGTCTTACGCACTACTCGACCTGGCGAGCACCGAAGCGCCGACGGAATACTGGCTGGGGGAAGAAAATTTCTTCGTCATCACACGCTACAACCGCTCCAGCTTCTACGCCATGGCGGTATTCCAGCTCGGGGAAAAATTGCGGGAGGCCATGGCTCAGCCTGAACTCCTGAGCAGCCGGGTCAGCCCAGGCAAGCCGGAAGCGACGCCGGGCAGCGGTTCGGGGAAAAGTTCGGGAAAAGGCATGAAGAAAAAGGCCGGCAACCCCGCCAAGGCAGCCCGTCCGGCGCCCCGGCGCGAGCACCACACGGTCGGCAACGGTACCCACCACCGGGCCTGACCCAAGCTCCCGTCGGGGAAGCCTGCCGGCCCGGCCCACCCGGCGCGGTTACAGCAGGCTGTCCCGATCCACGCCGCCGCGCTTGATGATGCGGCGCAACTGGTTAAGGGCTTCGCCCTGGATCTGACGCACCCGCTCCCGGGTCAGGCCCAGATCGGCGGCAATTGTCTCCAGGGTGCAGACTTCGCACCCCTTGAGACCGTAGCGGCGCTCGATCACCTGCCGCTGCTTATCCGAGAGCTGCTCCACCCAGCGCAGGATGAGGTCAGTCATCTGGTTTTCCTGCAGTAGCCCTTCCGGGCCCGGGCCGGATTCATCCGCCACGGCGTCGGCCACCGTATGGTTGGGGTCGATATCCAGGGGGGCGTCGAGGGAAGCGATATGCTCGTTGAGGGCCAGGATGCGGCGCACATCCTCCGGGGAGCGGCCCAGCAGTAGGGCAATTTCCTCCACGCCGGTTTCCCGGGAGTTGGACGCCTCCAGGTGGCGCATTGCCCGCAGCACCACATTCACCTCCTTCACCACGTGCACCGGCAGCCGTATGGTCCGGGACTGGTTCATGATGGCCCGCTCGATGCTTTGGCGTATCCACCAGGTGGCATAGGTGGAGAAACGGTAGCCCCGTTCCGGATCGAATTTCTCCAGGGCATGGATAAGGCCCAGATTGCCCTCCTCCACCAGGTCCAGCAGGGGGATGCCCCGGTTGAGGTAATGCTTGGCGATATTCACCACCAGCCGGAGATTGTGTTCGATCATTTTCTGCCGGGCAGAAAATTCACCCGCCCGGCAGCGCCGTGACCACTCCAGCTCTTCCGCCGGGGTCAGCAACGGCTTGGCGCCGATCTCATTGAGGTAAAGCTGGGTGACGTCGTTGAGCAGCTCGTAGACCGGCGCAGACACCACGGCCTCAGTGGCGGTCTCGACTTCTTCAGCAGCGGCTTCGTCAGCCAAAACTTCAGGCGACTCCGCGCTCGCGTCGAAGTCATCCGGGGAATCTTCGGCGAACTCGGAATCGTCTCGCATGGCTAGCGCTTCGGCAGATATTGAAGGGGATCGACAGGTTTGCCCTGGCGACGAATTTCAAAGTGCAGCTTGACCTGGTCCGTATCGCTGTTGCCCATCTCGGCGATCTTCTGGCCCCGGCTGACGCTCTGGCCTTCCTTTACCAGGATGTTGTTGTTGTGGGCATAGGCGGAGAGGAAGGTGGCATCGTGCTTGATGATGACCAACTTGCCGTATCCGCGCAAGCCGCTGCCGCTATAAACCACCTTGCCGTCGCCGGCAGCCAGCACTGGATCTCCCATCTTGCCGGTTATATCGACGCCTTTGTTGGTTCCTTCGCTGAAACCCGCCAACACCTTGCCGCCGGAGGGCCAGGCCCAGCTCACATCCCCAGCCGCGGCTGGGGCTGCTTCAGCCGGCTTTGGCTCAGGCTTGGCTTCGGGCTTGGTCGCCACGGCCACCTGGGGTGGTGGGGTGGTAGTCGCCGGGCTCTGGGATTGGGACTGGGCCCATGCCTGGTCGGAGTAAGGTTCCTTGCCGACCTTGGGCTCACGCTTCAGGGTGTCGGTACTGGCTGGCGCCCCATCCAGGGAGCGTCTTTCGATGGCGCTACCGGCGCCAATGGGCTTGGCTACCGCCACGCCGGAGGAAGCGGTATCGGCCGGAACCACCCGCAGCTGCTGGCCAATGAGAATGCGATTGGGGTTGTCCAGGCTGTTCCAGGTGGCGATATCCCGGTAATCCTGGCCATGATCCAAGGCGATGCTATAGAGGGTATCCCCCTTCTTCACCGTATAAAAATCCTTGGATGCGACCGGAGCCGCACGACTGGCAGGCGCACCGCGCTCCACCACCGGGGCGGGCGCATGACTAGCGCAGCCGGCAATGGCAACGACGGTAGAAACTGCGGCGAGGAGGCCGCATCGACGGTTAAACCCAGACGTATTCATTCGACTCCCGACAGCAGCGGTACGAAACGCACCACGTCCAGTTTGGTCTCAAGGATGCCTTGAGGTGTGCGTTCGATCAGAGACAAAGCTTGCTCGCTGGCCCCAACGGGCAACACCATTCTGCCACCAACAGCCAGCTGCTGCAAAAGCGCCGGTGGAATCCGGCTGGCGGCAGCGGCTACGATGATGGAATGGAAAGGCGCCGCTTCGGGCAACCCAAGATTGCCGTCTGCATACTTGAGGCGCACATTCGACTGCTGAATCTTCCCCAAGTTGTTCTTGGCCCTTTCCAGCAGTGGCTCGATGCGCTCCACGGCGTACACCTCACTGGCTAACTGAGCCAGCACGGCCGCCTGATAACCGCAGCCAGCGCCGATCTCCAGGGTCTTGCCGAGCCCTCCGGGAATGGCCTTTTCGCGCCCGGCCCGCAGCAGTTCGATCATCCGGGCAACAATATAAGGCTGGGAGATGGTCTGGGAAAATCCCAGGGGCAGGGCCGTGTCCTCATAAGCCCGATGGGCCATGGCCTCCTCGACGAAAATATGGCGCGGCACGGCAGCCATGGCCGCGAGCACGGTTTCGTCCTGGATGCCCTTGTCCCGCAGGCGCTCCACCATGCGCGAGCGGGTGCGCATGGAGGTCATGCCGATGCCGCTGACCGAGGTGCTCATAGGGCCAGCCAGTTGCGCAGCTGGGGCAACTGGGCGTTATGGGTGAGATCGAGTTGCAAGGGGGTCACCGAGACGCAGTTATTACGCACCGCGTTGAAGTCGGTTCCCTCCCCCGCATCCTGAGCCTGGCCAGCAGCCCCGACCCAATAGACGGTCTCATTCCGCGGCGTCAAAGCCTTGACCACCGGCTCCGCCTTGTGGCGCTTGCCCAGGCGGGTCACTTCAACTCCCTGGAGGGCGTCGTAGGGAACATCGGGGACATTGACGTTGAGCAGGGCGGGCGCGTCGAACTGTTTTTGCTGGAAACGCAATACGAGTTCCTTAGCCACCCGGGCCGCCGTCTCGAAATGCTGCCCTTCCTTGCTGACCAGGGAAACAGCTATCGCCGGAACGCCGAGCAAATAGCCTTCCGTAGCGGCGGCGACAGTACCGGAATAGACGGTATCGTCCCCCATGTTGGCACCGTGATTAATCCCGGAAACAACCATATCCGGTAAATCTTCCAACATTCCCGTCACCGCCAAATGCACGCAGTCGGTGGGTGTGCCATTGACGAAATAAAAACCATTGGGCGCCCGGCGCAGAGAAAGGGGGCGATCCAGGGTTAAGGAATTACTGGCACCGCTACGATCCCGCTCGGGAGCGACGACAGTTATTTCAGCTATTTCAGCCAGGGTACGGGCAAGAATTTCGATGCCCGGCGCAAAATAGCCGTCATCGTTACTGAGCAGGATGCGCATTACAGCTTTCCCGTTGAAGGATTAAATCGCCAATTCCTCGATCTTGCGGCCGGCGTTCAGCCATTCCTGCACCCACTGGGGCTTTCGGCCACGGCCCGTCCAGGCCAGGTCGCTATTCTCGGGGTGACGATACTTGGCCTTCACCGTTCTCACGGCCTTGGCTTTGCCCTTTTCCGCCCCCTTCAACAACTGCTCCAGGGAAAAACCACGGGACTCGGCAATCAATTTAAGCTCATTGAGAACCTTGGCCTTGTCCTGCTCCTGGCGCTTTTTTATTTCCAGGGGGATTTGTTGTTGCAGCAGTTGCAGTTCCACCAGCGACAGATTCGAAATATCCATAGCCTTCTCTCCTTACGGATTAAGATGCAAAAAAGAAATCAGGCTCCGCCAATTTCAATGTCACGGAGACTTGAGAAAAGGATTTTATATGGATTAATTCACCGGCGGCAATTCCTGGTGCTTATCAACGTGAATTAATACGGGAGGAGAAACTGCCGAAATCCGGAATAATGCCAATGTGCTCCACATCAGGAAAACCCGGCCTTACAGAATTTGAGATATTACGACAGGGCAATTAGGATTTGCCGAGATGAAAAGCAAAAAGCCACTCCGAAGAGTGGCTTATGCTTGAAACAATTGGTCGGGGCGGCGGGATTCGAACTCGCGACCCCTTGCACCCCATGCAAGTGCGCTACCAGGCTGCGCTACGCCCCGACTCGAGAAACAACATTATATATAAAATTTTTTGATTTGGGAATACTTTTTTAAACGCGGAGCAATTCGATAATACCGAGCAACTCCTGGCGCAAGGTCGCCGGGTCCAGGGTAGGGGTATGGACCTTGGCTTCCTCTGCACCACCATCTTCCAGGCGATTACGCGCCCCGCTGATGGTGAATCCCTGGTTATAAAGAAGCTCCCGGATACGCCGCACCAGCAACACTTCGTGATGCTGGTAATAACGCCGGTTACCCCGCCGCTTGACCGGCTTGAGTTGGCTGAATTCCTGTTCCCAGTAGCGCAACACGTGGGGCTTCACACCACACAGTTCGCTGACTTCACCAATGGTGAAATAACGCTTTGCCGGGATTGGCGGCAACTCGTCCTTGGTCAGGTCTTTAGGATTGGTTTCCATTGTAAGACTGCTCCACCTCGGCCTTCAGTTTCTGGCTGGCATGGAAGGTAACAACACGGCGGGCGGTGATGGGTATTTCTTCACCGGTTTTTGGGTTACGACCCGGACGCTGCGGCTTGTCGCGCAGCTGGAAGTTGCCGAAACCGGAGAGCTTGACCCCCTCCCCCCGTTCCAGCGCATTCCGGATCTCCTCGAAAAAGGCTTCGACCATATCCTTGGCCTCGCGCTTGTTCAAGCCAACCTTCTCGAAAAGCAGGTCGGCGAGTTCTGCTTTGGTTAGAGTCATTTTCTTCCCTGACTAGACGCGGAGTTTGGCGGCGAACTGACGTTCCAGACTGGCCACCAGTTGTTGCAGGGCGGCATCCACTTCCGCATCTTGCAAAGTTTTTTCAGTATCTTGCATAACTATACGAAAAGCAAGACTTTTCTTCCCTGACTCCACCCCTTTTCCGGTATAAACATCGAACAACTGGATGTCCTTCACCAGGGCCGGACGCTCGCTCTGCAGGCCGTCGAGAATCGCTTGCAGCGATAGACCTTGGTCCACCACCAAAGCCAAATCCCGAACTACAGCAGGAAAACGGGAAAGTTCGGCATAACTGGGAATCCGGGCCGCCAACAGCGACTCGAGATCGAGTTCGAACACCACCGGAGCAAGAGGCAGGTCATACTTCTGCACCCATTGAGGGTGCAATTCACCAAGGACACCGATTTCCTTGCCGTCCAGCACCAGCCTGGCAGAACGCCCCGGATGCAAGGCCGGATGGACCGCCTTTTCGAAACGGGCACTGAACGGCTGCAGCAAGGCTTCCAGATCACCCTTCAGATCATAGAAATCCACACTGCGTGCCGGGGAGCCCCATTGCTCAGGCTGGGCGCCACCGTAGGCGAGGCCCGCAAGCATCCAGGGCTGGCGGTAGCCGGCGACGGGAACAGCTTCAGCATCACGGAAGAAGCAGCGCCCCGTTTCAAAAACCCGGACCCGATTCTGCTTGCGCTTCAGGTTGGTGGCCAGGGTGGAAACCAGGCCGCCAATCAGGGAGGAACGCATCACCCCCATCTGGCTAGCAATGGGATTGGCCAGACGGATCGGAGCAGCATTGGCAGAAAAGTCCGCCTCCCACCCCTCTTCGACGAATGCGAAGTTGATCACTTCCTGGTAGCCGGCATCGGCCAGAACCTGGCGCAGATGCTGCAGGGGCCGGCGGGCCTCAACGACGGGCAGCATGGCCAGGGCCCCTTGGGGGGCCGGCGCCGGGATGGCGTCATAGCCATAAACCCGGGCCACTTCCTCGATCAGATCTTCCTCGATTTCGATATCGAAACGGAAAGACGGGGGGGTAACCAGGAAATCATCGCCCTGGCGCTCATACGGCAGCCCCAGCCGGGAGAACAGATCGGCAATGGTGTCGGCAGAAAGAGCAATGCCCAGCACTTTGACCACCCGGGCAGTACGCAGCTTCACCGGCTGGCGGGGAGGCAGGGGAGCCAGGGCTTCAGAAACGGGCCCAGCCTGGCCGCCGCAGATTTCCAGCACCAGTTGGGTAGCCCGCTCCAGGGCCTGGGCGGTAGCGCCAAAATCCACACCCCGCTCGAAACGGTGGGAGGCGTCGCTGGAGAAGCCGTAACGGCGAGCACGGCCGGCAATGGCGGCAGGGGCAAAGAACGCGGACTCCAGGAACAGCTCGGTGGTAGCCAAGGTCACACCACTGTCTTCGCCGCCCATGACCCCGGCCATGGCCAGGGGACGGGCATCGTCAGTAATCAGCAGCACGTCGCCATCGACTTCGATTTCCTGCTCGTTGAGCAGCAGAATCTTTTCTCCGGGCCGGGGAAGACGTGCGTGAATGGCGCCTTGGAGTTTGGCATTATCGAAGCCGTGAAGCGGCTGGCCCAGCTCGAGCATGACGTAATTGGTGATATCCACCACTGCGGAAATGGCACGGATGCCGCTGCGCTCCAGGCGCCGCTTCATCCACTCCGGAGTCGGCGCTTTGGCGTCGATACCGGTCACCACCCGACCGCAATAACGAGAACACGCCTCCGGGGCATCAAGCAGCACATCACGGCGGGCGTCGCTGGTCACCGGCGCTGCGGCAATCTGCGTGTAGCTGGCCGGCGTGCCGGTCAGGGCCGATACTTCCCGGGCCACGCCGGTGATGGAAAGGCAATCAGCCCGGTTAGGCGTGAGCTTGAGCGTCAGCAGGGTGTCATCCAGGTCCAGATAACGGCGGATGTCCTCCCCCACCGGGGCATCGGCTGGCAGCACCAGCAGACCGGACGCTTCTTCGGCAATCCCCAGCTCCTTGGCCGAGCAGAGCATGCCGGAGGACTCCACCCCACGGACCTTGGCCACCTTGATCTTGAAATCACCGGGGAGCACGGCGCCAGGCTGGGCGCAGGGCACCTTGAGACCGGCCGCCACATTGGGGGCGCCACAGACGATCTGCACCGGAGCACCGCTACCCACATCCACCTGACACACGTTGAGTCGGTCGGCATCGGGGTGCTTGACCACTTCAAGCACCTGAGCCACCACCACTTGGGTGAAGGCAGGGGCCACGGGGTCCTGCTCCTCAACTTCGAGGCCGGCCATGGTCAGTAGATGGGCCAGATCGTCGCTGGCTAGCGACGGATTTACAAAGTTTCTCAGCCAGGATTCGGAAAATTTCACGGAAAATCCTTAGACAAATTGCCGCAAAAAGCGCAGGTCGCCGTCAAAGAACAGGCGCAGGTCATTCACCCCGTAGCGCAACATGGTGAGCCGGTCGGGACCAAAGCCGAAAGCAAAGCCGGTGTACTTCTCCGGGTCGATGCCGGCATGGCGCAAGACGTTGGGATGCACCATGCCGCAACCGGCGATCTCGAGCCAGCGGCCTTCCAGAGCCCCGCTCATGAAGGCGACGTCGATCTCGGCAGAAGGCTCGGTGAAGGGGAAGAAGGAGGGACGGAAGCGCACCTTGAGGTCATCGCTCTCGAAGAAGCGCCGCAGAAAATCGGCGACGACCCCTTTCAGGTCGGCGAAGGATACATTCTCACCCACCCACAGGCCTTCTACCTGATGGAACATGGGCGAGTGGGTAGCATCAGAGTCGACGCGATAGACCCGGCCCGGCGCGATGATGCGAATCTCGGGCATTGTTTCCAGGTGGCGGAATTTGGCCACATGGGCTTGCATGTAACGGGCCTGAATCGGGCTGGTATGGGTACGCAGCAGCACATTCTCGGCAACCTTCCCCTGCTCGTCCTGCAGGTAGAAAGTGTCATGCATGGAACGAGCCGGATGGTTCTCCGGCGTATTCAGGGCCGTGAAATTGTAGAAATCAGCCTCGATTTCGGGGCCATCGGCCACTTCGAAACCGATGGAGCGGAACAGGGCCTCGATGCGCTCCAGCGTACGGGTCACGGGATGCAAGCCACCACGGACTTCGCCCCGACCGGGGAGGGTCACGTCCAGGGCTTCTTCGGCCAGACGGGCTTCCAGGGCTGCTTGGCGGATTGCTGCACGGCGGGCATTGAGAGCCTGCTCGATACGTTCCTTGGCCTGGTTGATGACAGCGCCGGCGCTCTTGCGCTCCTCGGCGGCCAGCTTGCCCAGGCCTTTCAATAATTCGGTGATTTGCCCGCTCTTGCCAAGATAGCGAGCCTTGATCTGCTCCAGGGCATCCGGGTCCTGGGTCTCGGCAAAGGCGCCGGTGGCTTCAATGACGATCTGTTCGAGGTTCTGCATGGAGGCTTCCGCGTCGGCTCGTGTTTGATTGCCGCCTTGGGGAATCTACGATGCCCCAGGCGGCGGGGACACCAGAAAAAAAAGGAGGCAAAAGCCTCCTTTTTTTCGCACAGCTTGGGCTTAGGCGCCGAGGCTCGCCTTGGCCTGGTTTGCCAGAGCGGCAAACGCGGGCTTGTCGAACACGGCCAGATCGGCCAGAACCTTGCGGTCCACTTCGATCTGGGCCTTCTTCAGGCCATTCATGAAGGTGCTGTACTTCAGACCCAGTTCCCGGGCGCCGGCGTTGATACGGGCGATCCACAGGGAACGGAACTGACGCTTACGTTGACGACGGTCACGGTAGGCGTACTGACCAGCCTTCATCACCGCCTGTTTGGCGATGCGATATACGTTCTTGCGACGACCGCGGTAACCCTTGGCCTGGACCAGAACCTTCTTGTGACGGGCGCGAGCCGTTACACCACGCTTAACTCGGGGCATCTTCTATTCTCCTTAATTAGGCGTAGGGCATCATGGCACGGATGGAGGCCTTGTCACTGTCGTGAATGCCTTCGGTACCGCGCAGCTGGCGCTTGTTCTTGGTGGTCTTCTTGGTCAGGATGTGGCGCTTAAACGCTTGACCGCGTTTGATGCTGCCACCGGAGCGGATCTTGAACCGCTTGGCGGCCCCGCTCTTGGTCTTCATCTTGGGCATTAAATGCTCCTTTTTAACATGGCACTAGGTGTTTCCCGACGGGAATACTTGATAACCCGGGACCACTTATTCGGCCGACGAGCCAGACCCGTCGGCGAAACTGCTACAGCAAACTACACTTACACCTTCTTCTTCGGCGTCAGAATCATCACCATCTGACGACCTTCCATCTTCGGCATCTGCTCCACCAGGGCCAGACCATCGAGGTCAGCCTTGATGCGTTCGAGCTGACGCATACCGATTTCCTGGTGGGCCATTTCGCGGCCGCGGAAGCGCAGGGTCACTTTGACCTTGTCTTCATCTTCCAGGAAGCGGGTCATATTCCGCAGCTTGATCTGGTAATCGTTTTCGTCGGTACCGGGACGGAATTTCACTTCCTTGACCTGGACCTGCTTCTGCTTCAGTTTGGCCTCGTGCTGCTTTTTGGCCTCGTGGTACTTGAACTTGCCGTAGTCCATCACACGACAGACCGGAGGAACCGCCAGGGGGGCGATCTCGACCAGATCAACGCCAGCTTCATCGGCCATATCCAGCGCAGCGCGGATGCTGACCACGCCGATTTGTTCGCCTTCTTCCCCGATCAGCCGGACTTCCGGCGATGTGATTTCATGATTGACGCGATGCGTCTTTTGCAGTGCGGCGATGGTTCAATCTCCACGAATAACTGGCCGGCCCGCCGGGCTCGGACAAAAACTAAGCCGTGCTTGTACGCGCCGCAACTTCACCAAGAAGTCGCTCGACCAGGCTCGCTACGGGCATCTGCCCGAGGTCCTGGCCGCCGCGGGTTCGCACGGCCACCAGACCGGCTTCCTTTTCTTTATCGCCCACAACGAGCTGATAAGGCAGCCGGTTAACGCTATGTTCTCGTATTTTATAGGTAATTTTTTCGTTACGCAAATCCGCTTCGGCGCGCAGCCCCGCCTGGCGCAGGGTTTGCACCACTTCGGCCACGTAATCTGCTTGTTTTTCCGAGATATTCAGCACCACGGCCTGCACCGGCGCCAGCCATAGCGGCAAAGCGCCCGAGTAGTTTTCCACCAGAATGCCGATAAAACGCTCCAGGGAACCCAGGATTGCCCGGTGCAGCATCACGGGTACATGGCGAGCATTATCCTCACCCACGTATTCAGCCCCGAGGCGCCCCGGCATGGAGAAATCGACCTGCATGGTGCCACACTGCCAGGAACGACCAATGGCATCCTTGATATGGAACTCGATCTTGGGACCATAGAAAGCCCCTTCGCCCGGCAGCTCTTCCCACTCGAGGCCGGAAGCACGCAGACCGGCCCGCAGGGCCGCCTCGGCTTTGTCCCAAATCTCGTCAGAACCAACCCGGCTTGCCGGACGCAGAGCAAGTTTGACCGCCACCTGATCGAAGCCAAAATCGGCATAGACCTTTTTCACCAGGGCATTAAAGGCCGTCACCTCGGATTCGATCTGGTCTTCGGTACAGAACACATGACCATCGTCCTGTACGAAGCCCCGCACCCGCATCAGGCCATGGAGTGCGCCAGAAGCTTCATTGCGGTGACAGGAACCGAATTCACCATAACGCAGAGGCAGATCCCGATAGGAGCGCAGGTCGGAATTGAACACCTGCACATGTCCGGGACAGTTCATGGGCTTGATGGCGTAGTCGCGCTTTTCCGACTCGGTGGTGAACATGTTGCTCTTGTAATGCTCCCAGTGACCGGACTTCTCCCACAGGCTGCGGTCGAGAATCTGGGGGCAGCGCACCTCTTGATAACCGTTATCCCGGTACACCTTGCGCATGTACTGCTCAATTTCCTGCCAGATCGCCCAGCCTTTGGGATGCCAGAAAACCATGCCAGGGGCCTCGTCCTGCATATGGAAGAGATCCAGATGCTTGCCGATGCGGCGGTGATCCCGCTTCTCAGCCTCCTCCAGCATGTGCAGGTAAGCTTCCTGATCTTCCTTCTTGGCCCAGGCGGTACCGTAAATGCGTTGCAGCATTGCATTCTTGGAGTCGCCGCGCCAATAGGCGCCAGCCACTTTCATCAGTTTGAAAACCTTGAGCTTGCCGGTAGACGGCACATGGGGGCCGCGGCAGAGGTCGATAAACTCGCCCTCACGATAGAGGGAAACCTCCTGGTCGGCAGGAATAGCCTCAATCAACTCGGCCTTGTATTGCTCCCCCAGCCCCAGAAAGAACTTGACCGCCTCATCCCGGGACCACACCTCGCGACTCACGGGAATATCGCGCTTGGCGAGCTCGGCCATTTTCTTCTCGATGGCCGCCAGATCTTCCGGAGTGAACGGGCGCTTGTAGGCAAAATCGTAGTAGAAGCCGTTTTCGATGACCGGACCAATGGTGACCTGAGCATCCGGGAACAGCTCTTTTACCGCGTAGGCTAGAAGGTGCGCCGTGGAGTGGCGAATGACTTCCAGGCCGTCGGCATCCTTGTCGGTGACGATAGCCAGATCCACATCCCCTTCCATGCGGAACGAGGTATCCACCAGCCGGCCATTAACCTTGCCGGCCAGTGCAGCCCGGGCCAGACCAGCACCGATGGAGGCAGCCACTTCAGCCACAGTTACCGGAGCGTCAAAGGAACGAATGGAACCGTCGGGGAGTTTGATGTTGGGCATATGCATCTCCGAACAAGGCAAAAAAAAAGTGCGGCTGAGCCGCACTTTTTTCTGACATATCAACGTAGGCGAACCCGCTTAGATTTTCTGAACCGGGATGATGCTAGTTCGAAAAAACACTAATTGGCTCCGTCAAAATGTTGGTAGGCGCGATTGGACTCGAACCAACGACCCCCACCATGTCAAGGTGGTGCTCTAACCAGCTGAGCTACGCGCCTGCAAAGAAGGGCGCATTATAGCCCTCCCACAGAATTGTGCAAGAGTTTTTTAAACCCAAGCCGCAATAAATTCCTGCCAATGGGGTTTACCGATCTTGGCCAGCTCTTCCCGTACGAAAGTCATTTCGGCGGCGTACTCCTCCCGACTCATCTCACCGCGCATGAGACGGAACCGGGCAGAAACCAGGTAGGTATTGACCACATCGGTCTCGCAGTAATCCCGGATATCGGCCATCTGCCCGGCCTGCCAGGCCTCCCAGACCTTACTGCCATCCATGCCGAGTTTGCCGGGAAAGCCCATGAGCTTGGCCAAGTCATCCAGAGGCGCATTGGCCCGGGGCTGGTAGAGCGCCAACAGATCCATCAGGTCCAGATGACGAGTGTGGTAACGGCTGATGTAGTTGTTCCACTTGAAATCCCGGGAATCGGCGTAGTCTCCATCCCCCAGATCCCAGTAGCGCGGCGCTACCACGCCGTGGATAAGGCCCCGGTAGTGCAGCACGGGAAAATCAAAGCCCCCTCCATTCCAGGAAAGCACCTGGGGCGTGAATTTCTCGATGCCGTCGAAGAAGCGCTGAATGATCTCCCCTTCTGCCTGCTCAGGCTCGGCCAGGGACCAGACGCGAAAACCATCACGGGTACGCAGAGCACAAGAGATGGCCACCACACGCTGCAGGTAATGGGGCAGAAAGTCATTGCCACTCTGGGCCCGACGCCGCTGAAAAGCCAGTTCGGCCACTTCGCTATCGGACAGCTCGGGCGCCAGATCGTGGAGTCGACGCAACCCCGGCACATCCGGAATGGTTTCGATATCGAAGACGAGAACGGGAACCATGGTCAGGCAGGGAAAACGCCGGTAGACAGGTAACGGTCGCCCCGGTCGCAGACGATGCTGACGATGACCGCATTGGTCAGCTCCTGGGACAGGCGCAGGGCCACAGCCATGGCACCGCCGGAGGAAATGCCGGCGAAGATGCCTTCTTCCCGGGCCAGGCGGCGAGTGCAATCTTCGGCCTCGGCCTGGGATACCGACTCGACCCGATCCACCCGCGTCTTGTCGAAAATACTGGGAAGATAGGCCTCTGGCCACTTGCGGATACCGGGAATCTGGCTCCCCTCCTCCGGCTGGCAACCGATGATCTGCACCGCCGGGTTCTGCTCCTTGAGATAGCGGGAAACGCCCATGATGGTGCCAGTGGTGCCCATGCTGGAAACAAAGTGGGTAACGTTACCTGCCGTGTCGGCCCAGATTTCCGGGCCAGTGCCTTCATAGTGGGCCAGGGGATTATCCGGGTTGGAGAACTGGTCCAGGATGATTCCCTGGCCCTCGCTGCGCATTTTCTCGGCCACGTCCCTGGCCAGCTCCATACCCCCATCCCTGGGCGTCAGGATCAACTCGGCGCCATAGGCACGCATAGTCTGGCGCCGTTCCAGACTCTGGTTCTCCGGCATCACCAGGATCATGCGATAGCCCCCGATGGCGGCGGCCATGGCCAGGGCGATGCCGGTATTGCCGCTGGTCGCTTCGATCAGGGTATCGCCGGGCTTGATCTGCCCCCGGGCCTCGGCCCGGGAGATCATGGAGAGGGCAGGCCGATCCTTCACCGACCCGGCCGGGTTATTTCCCTCCAGCTTGGCCAGGATGACGTTGCCGCGCCGCTCGCTCTCCGCCCCCGGCAAGCGCTTCAGGCGCACCAGGGGGGTATGGCCCACATAATCTTCCAGGGTCTTGTACATGGTTTAACGTCCACTCAGGAACTTCACATATTCATCCACCCCTTCGGCCACGGTGCGGAAGGGCTCGTTGTAGCCCGCTGCCCGCAGCTTGGTCAGGTCGGCCTGGGTAAAGCTCTGGTACTTGCCTTTCAGCGCCTCGGGGAAGGGCACGTATTCGATAATGCCTTGGGCGCGGAGTTCATCCGGGGATAGGGCCGGCTTGCCCTCCAGGGCGCGGCAGCCGTTGGCGGTGGCCACGGCCACGTCGTTGAAGCTCTGGGCTCGACCGGTGCCCAGGTTGAAAATGCCGGACTTCCCCGGATGGTCGAGGAAGTGCAGGTTGACCTTGGCCACGTCGCCGACATAGACGAAATCCCGCTGCTGCTCGCCGTTGCCGTAGCCGTCACAGCCCTCGAACAGCTTGACCTTGCCTTCGGCCCGGTACTGGTTGTAGTGATGGTAGGCCACCGAGGCCATGCGCCCCTTGTGGTTTTCTCGGGGGCCGTAGACGTTGAAATAACGGAAGCCCACCACTTGGGAGCTGATTTCCGGCAGGCGGCGACGCACGATCTGGTCGAACAGGAACTTGGAATAGCCGTAGACGTTGAGCGGCGCTTCGAACTGACGCTCCTCCTTGAACACATTGCTGCCGCCGTAGGTGGCTGCCGACGAGGCATAGAGCAGCTGCACTTCCTGGTCCAGGCACCAGTCCAGCAGGGCCAGGGAATAGCGGTAGTTGTTCTCCATCATGTAGCGCCCGTCGGTCTCCATGGTGTCGGAACAGGCGCCCTGGTGCAGGATGGCTTCCACGTCGCCATCGAAATGGCCGGCCAGGAGGCGATCCAGGAACTCCTGCTTGTCCAGGTAATCGGCAATTTCGCAATCCACCAGGTTCTTGAACTTGTCCGCCTTGGAAAGATTGTCCACAGCGATAATATCGGTGATGCCCCGATCGTTCAGCCCCTTGACCAGGTTGGCGCCAATGAAGCCGGCCGCGCCGGTAACGATGTAGTACATGATGAAATCCTCAGTTCAATGCGGCGACCAGTTCGTCGCGACTGACAACGGCGGTACCCAGCTTGCCAACGACGATGCCGCCGGCCAGATTGGCCACTTCTACGGCGTCCGCCCAGGGGGCACCGGTAGCGAGCATGGCAGCCAGGGTGGCGATGACTGTATCTCCTGCCCCGGAAACATCGAATACTTCCCGCGCCTGGGCGGGTTGGTGCACCTTCCCTGCTTCCCGATAAAGGGTCATCCCCTCCTCACTGCGGGTCACCAATAACGCTTCCAATCCCAAAGTACGCCGCAGTTGCTGGGCTTTTTCTTCCAGTTGCGCATCGTCGCTCCAGCGCCCCACCACTTCCCGCAGCTCTGCCCGGTTAGGGGTAAGCACAGTAGCGCCGCTGTAGCGGGCGTAATCATCGCCCTTGGGATCGACCAGCACCTTTTTTCCCGCCGTCCGGGCGAGACGAATCATTTCACCGATATGGGTAAGCCCCCCCTTACCGTAATCAGAGAGGATCACCGCATCGCATTCAGGCAGGCGCTTTTCGAATTCTGTCAGTTTGGCCTGCAGGACTTCGTGGGATGGTGTCGTTTCAAAATCGATGCGCAACAGCTGCTGTTGGCGACCAATCACCCGAAGCTTCACCGTCGTACTGATAGCACCATCCCGATGCAGGGAAGCTGCAATCCCCCCCTCTTCCATCTGGCGTTTGAGAATCGTCCCGGCCTCATCGTCACCAACGACGGATAGCAGGGAAACCTGCGCCCCCAAAGCAGCGCAATTCCGGGCCACGTTAGCGGCACCACCGGGGCGCTCCTCGGAACGCTCCACCTTCACCACGGGAACAGGAGCTTCGGGAGAAATGCGGGAAACATCGCCAAACCAGTAGCGATCCAGCATCACATCGCCAACCACGAGAATGCGGGCGGCGGAAAAATCAGGCAATGGAGTCATCGTTTCTTAGGTCAAAAAAGCTCTGCCGATTTTAGAAGCGCCCCTTGGGCGTCCTTAGCGGAAAGAGACGGGGGGCTCGCCAGGGGCCAGGCAATGGCCAGATCCGGATCATTCCAGGCAATGCAGCGCTCATGCTCCGGCGCCCAGTAATCGGTAGTCTTGTAGAGAAATTCGGCGCTATCGGAGAGCACCAGGAAACCATGGGCAAAGCCCGGGGGGATCCACATCTGGCGCTTGTTTTCAGCCGAGAGGCGCTCGCCTACCCAGTGGCCGAAGGTGGGAGAATTGCGACGGATATCCACGGCCACGTCAAACACCTCTCCCGCAGTCACCCGCACCAGCTTGCCCTGGGGCTGGCGGATCTGGTAATGCAGCCCGCGCAAGACGTTACAGGCGGAACGGGAGTGGTTGTCCTGGACAAAATCGGTGCCGACCCCGGTCAACTCCGTGAAGGCACGGCGGTTGAAACTCTCAAAGAAGAATCCGCGGTCATCGCCGAAAACCTTGGGTTCTAGCACCAGCACTTCAGGGATAGCCGTTGGTATGGCGATCACAGCATCTTCTCCTGAAACAGAGCAAGCAGATACAGGGTATTGCCCCCCCCCACCCGGGAGATCGGACAGGTTCTCTGGCCGGGTAAAACGGCGGAGATCATGCTTTCTGGGAATTTAATAGCCATTTTGCGCTTTCAAGGCCAGCAGTTGCATCATGCGCTCCAGATAGGGTAACCAGTCCGGCATGGTAAGACCGAAAGCAGCTTCCAGCTTGCGGCAATCCAGACGGGAATTGGCCGGCCGCGGAGCCGGCAGGGGGTAATCGGCACTGGGAATGGGAGCAATCGCATCAGGCGTCAGCTTGAGGGAAAACCCAGGAGTACGCTGAGCACAGGCAACAATGGCCCGGGCAAAGACATTCCAGCTCACTGGATTAGCGGCAGCCAGATGATAGGTTTCCACTCCTTGATGATCCTGGCGATCCCGTGCGAGAACCATGCCGGTAACCGTAGCAATCAGCGCTGCCGGCGTTGGGCTGCCGACCTGGTCATCCACGACCCTCAGGCTGTCACGCTCAGCGGCCAGGCGCAGGATGGTTTTGACAAAATTTGCACCGCGGGCACCAAAGACCCAACTAGTGCGGAAAATCAGGGCTCGTCCGGCAATGGCGCGGATCGCGTCCTCCCCTTCGAGCTTGGTCCGGCCATAGACACTCAAAGGGCCGGTCGTCATGGTCTCGGTGTAGGGCAAGGGCTGGCGACCATCAAAAACATAATCGGTCGAATAGTGCACCAGCAGGGCATCCAGGAGTTTTGCCTCTTCCGCCAGGAGACCCACGGCCTCAGCATTGATGCGACGGGCCAACTCCGGCTCAACTTCGGCTTTATCGACTGTCGTATAGGCGGCGGCATTAACCACTAGACTCGGCCTGTTCTCCCGCACCACCCGGCGCACCTGGTCCAGGTCCGCCAGGTCGCAACCCCGTCGATCCAGGGCCACGACCGGTCCCAGAGGGGCCAGGTCTCGCTGCAACTGCCAGCCAAGTTGGCCCTGGCAGCCTAGAAGGAGGATAGGGCCGCCAAGGCCTTTCATTTCAATTTTTCCCATAGTGGCTTAAATCCACTCCCGATAAATTTCGGAAGTCACTATCCCTGAGGCCCCTTAGTGGCGACCGATAGCCTGGTACTCGATACCGAAATCTCTTACCAGTTTTGGTTCGTAAAGATTACGGCCATCGAAAATTACCGGCTGTTTGAGCTTGGCCTTGAGCACCTCGAAATCGGGGCTACGGAATTCCTTCCACTCGGTAACGATCACCAGGGCATCGGCATCATCCAGTGCAGCACTCGGGGTTTCGGCATAGGACAGGCGGGGGTCGTCGCCAAACACACGCTGAGCCTCGTGCATGGCGACCGGGTCATAGGCAACCACGGAGGCACCAGCCGCGAACAGATCGGCCAGCAGATAACGACTGGGGGCTTCCCGCATATCGTCGGTATTGGGCTTGAAGGCCAAGCCCCACACCGCAAACTTGCGACCCTTGAGGTCGTTGCCGAAGCGCGCCTTGATCTTGGCCGCCAGCACTTGCTTTTGGGCCTCGTTGGCCTCTTCCACGGCATTGAGCACCTTCAGCTCCAGGCCGCCGTCGATGCGGGCCGTGCGCTGCAGGGCCTGGACATCTTTGGGGAAACAGGAACCACCATAGCCGCACCCCGGGTAGAGGAAATGGTAGCCGATACGGGGATCGGAACCGATACCGTGGCGTACGTGCTCGATGTCCGCCCCCAGCTTCTCCGCCAGATTTGCCAGTTCGTTCATGAAACTGATGCGGGTCGCCAGCATGGCATTCGCCGCGTACTTGGTCAGTTCGGCAGAACGCACATCCATCACCAAAAGGCGCTCGTGATTGCGCTGGAAGGGGGAGTACAGGGCACGCATCAGGTTGATCGCCCGTTCGTCATCCGCACCGACCACGATGCGGTCGGGACGCATGAAGTCATCCACCGCAGCGCCCTCCTTGAGAAACTCCGGGTTGGACACCACGCCATAGGGCACTTCCACGCCCCGCTGCTGCAGTTCGTCAGCAATGGCGGCACGTACCCGGTCGGCAGTTCCCACGGGGACGGTGGACTTGTCCACCACCACCTTGTAATCGGTCATATGCTTGCCGATATTGCGGGCAGCAGCGAGAACGTATTGCAGATCAGCAGACCCGTCCTCATCAGGGGGGGTGCCGACGGCGATAAACTGGATAGTGCCGTGGGCCACGGCCTTTTCCACATCGGTGGTGAAATGCAGGCGGCCTGCAGCGACATTGCGCTTGACCATGTCGAGCAGCCCGGGCTCAAAAATGGGAATGCCACCTTCGTTAAGGATGCGGATTTTTTCCGGATCCACATCCAGACACAGCACGTCATTACCCACCTCAGCCAGGCAGGTACCGCTGACCAGGCCTACATAGCCGGTACCAACGACGGTAACTTTCAAAAGTCTCTCCCTAGGGAATCAGATCAAATTCTTCACTGCGCTTGGGCGGATAGGTTTCCCAACCGCCACAGGCAGGACAGCGCCAATAGAACTGGCGCGCCTTAAAGCCGCAATTATCGCACCGATAACGGGCCAGCCGACGGGTGTGGTTATGGACCAGATTGCGCACCAATTCCAGGTCCTGCCGCCGCTCCGGAGGGGCACCGAGCAATTGGGCCTCCAAGAGCTTGTCGAGCCCGAGCAGGGTAGGATTGCGGCGCAATTCATCGCGCACCAGGCGGTAAGCCACTTCAGCCCCTTCCCCTGCCAGCACCAGGCGAAACACCGTCTCCAGCAAATCCAGGGAGGGATAGCTGGCCAGGTAGCCGCGCAGTAGTTGCAGACCTTCATCCCGCCGCTCCAGCTTGAGATAGGCATCCAGAATTTTCTGCGCCACCAGGGCAAGATAGGCTGGGTTCTGGGACTCGATGCGTTTCCAGGCCTCGATAGCTGCTGCCGGGTTACCTTCCTGCTCCCACAGATCTCCCTGGAGAAGACTGGCGCGCACACAATTGCGATGCAGGGACAGGGCGGAGTCCAGGTAGTTGCGTGCCGCCTCGGGACGGGAGTTGATCATCTCCGCCGCCGCCAGCTCGCAGTAATAGTTGGCGATTTCCTTCTGAGTCGCGTAATCCGGCATTTCCTTGGCGATGGCGATTGCCTTCTGCCAGTCTTTTTCCAGCTGGTAGATTTCCAACAGATTACGCTTCGCCTCCTCATCCCGGGAGGTCCCGCGCAGCTTGGTGAACATCTCCTCGGCGCGGTCCAGCAAGCCAGCCTTGAGGTAATCCTGCCCCAACTCGGATAGGGCCTGAAGCTTCAGTTCAGGAGCCAGATCCACCCGATCAATGAGGTTTTGATGCATGCGGATCGCCCGTTCGGTTTCACCCCGACGACGGAACAGACTACCCAGGGCGAAATGTAGTTCCACCGTCTGGGGATCCACCTTGACCACCTCGATGAAGGACTCGATGGCCTTGTCCGGCTGCTCGTTGAGAAGGAAATTCAAACCCTGAAAATAGGAACGGGGCAAGGCCCGGGATTCCTTCACCAGGTGCTTGATGTCGATACGGGCCGCAGCCCAGCCAAGGCCGAAAAACAGAGGAAACAGCAGGAGTTGCCAGTACTCGAATTCAATCATTGGGCCACGGCCTCGCCGGCGGGAGGCTGAGTTTTCTGGGAGGATGTCGCCTGCCTGGCCTTTTCGGCGGCCAGGTCACGGCGGGCGCGAGATAGATCCCGGCGCAACTGAAAAATGGTGCCCAGCAGGGAGAGTGCACCAAGGGCAGCACCAGCGGCAAAAAAAGCCAGGATAACGATGACCAGGGGCGCCTGCCACAGGGCATCGAAGAAGAAATGCAGACTTACCGGGTCGCTGTTCTTGACTGCAAAACCCAGCAGAAGAACAAAAAGAATGATACGGACGATCCAGAGCAAGGCGCGCATGATGTTTAGCCAGATGCAATAAAAAAGGGCGGCAACTTCCGTTGCCGCCCGCAATCTACCACAGGACGGAGGCCTGCGCAGCGTTCCCGCCCTCAGGCGGGAATATCGACCCGCTCGCGCAATTCCTTGCCGGCCTTGAAGTGAGGCACATGTTTTTCCGGGACGCTGACTTTCTCCCCCGACTTGGGGTTGCGTCCGACCCGCGGCGGCCGGTAGTTCAGCGCGAAGCTGCCAAACCCACGGATCTCAATACGATCCCCTTGCGCCAGGGCAAGGGTCATCGCATCGAGAATTTCCTTGACCGCAAAATCGGCATCTTTCGCCACCAGCTGCGGAAACCGCATGGCCAGACGGGCGATCAGCTCGGATTTGGTCATGCTTAAAGCCTATTAACCCTGGTTGGCGTTATTGAGCTTGGCTTTCAGCAGCGCGCCGAGGTTGGTCGTACCGGAGCTGGCGGAGCTTTCAGCAGAGAACTTCTGCATGGCTTCGTGCTGCTCGGCTTGATCCTTGGCCTTGATGGACAGGTTCACACCACGGGACTTGCGATCCACGTTGATGATCATGGCTTCGACTTCGTCGCCTTCCTTGTACAGGGTACGCAGGTCGTCGATACGGTCGCGGGAAGCTTCGGAGGCACGCAGGTAACCTTCCACGTCGCCTTCCAGCTGCACCACAGCGCCCTTGGCATCCACGGACTTCACCACACCGCGCACGATGGTGTTCTTCTCGTGGGTAGCGATGTAGTTGGTGTAGGGGTCGCCTTCCAGCTGCTTGATACCGAGGGAGATGCGCTCCTTCTCCACGTCGATGGCCAGCACCACGGCTTCCACTTCGTCGCCCTTCTTGAAGTTGCGGATCGCTTCTTCGCCAGGCATGTTCCAGGACAGGTCGGAGAGGTGCACCAGACCGTCGATGGCACCGGTCAGACCGATGAACACGCCGAAGTCGGTGATGGACTTGATCTGGCCGCGGACCTTGTCGCCCTTCTTGTGGTTCATGGCGAAATCGTCCCAGGGATTGGCCATGCACTGCTTCATGCCCAGGGAGATGCGGCGGCGGTCTTCGTCGATTTCCAGGATCATCACTTCGACTTCGTCGCCCAGCTGGACAACCTTGGTCGGGTGAACGTTCTTGTTGGTCCAGTCCATTTCGGAGACGTGCACCAGACCTTCGATACCCTGCTCGATTTCAACGAAGGCACCGTAGTCGGTCAGGTTAGTAACCTTGCCGAACAGGCGGGTACCGGAGGGGTAACGACGGGAGATGCCAACCCACGGATCTTCGCCCAGCTGCTTCAGGCCGAGGGACACGCGGTTCTTCTCGGTATCGAACTTGAGGACCTTGGCGGTAACTTCGTCGCCCACAGCCAGCACTTCGCTGGGGTGACGGACACGGCGCCAGGCCAGGTCGGTGATGTGCAGCAGGCCGTCGATACCGCCCAGGTCCACGAAGGCGCCGTAGTCGGTGATGTTCTTGACGATACCCTTGACGGTGGCACCTTCCTGCAGGTTGGCCAGCAGCTTCTCGCGCTCTTCGCCCATGGTGGCTTCGAGCACGGCGCGGCGGGAAACCACCACGTTGTTGCGCTTGCGATCCAGCTTGATGACCTTGAATTCCATGGTCTTGCCTTCGTACGGCGTGGTGTCCTTGACGGGACGCACGTCGACCAGGGAGCCGGGGAGGAAGGCACGAACGCTGTTGGTCATGACGGTGAGGCCGCCCTTGACCTTGCCGGTGATAACGCCGGTCACCAGGGTGCCGTCGTTGAGAGCCTTCTCCAGATCGTTCCAGGCAGCAATACGCTTGGCCTTGTCGCGGGAGAGGCGGGTTTCACCGTAGCCGTCTTCGAGCTGCTCGATGGCAACCTGAATGAAATCGCCAGACTTAACTTCGAGTTCATTCTGGTCGTTCAGGAATTCTTCGACCGAAATGTAGGATTCGGACTTGAGGCCGGCGTTAACGACGACGAAGTTCTGGTCGACGCGCACGACTTCGGCGGTGATCACTTCGCCCTGGCGCATCTCTTGACGCGCAAGGCTCTCCTCGAAGAGGGCGGCAAAGCTTTCTTGGGAAATGGGGGAAGCAGTAGTCATGGAAGGGTACCTAACCGCATGGCTGCGGGTAAAGGTTGAACACCGCCGCCGCCCCCGCCCTTTCTTCTTTTACACCAACGCAAAAAAGAAAAAGCCACCCACCGCTTTCATGGTGCCAAACAAGGAGAAAAATTCCGGTCAGGCTGAAAAATCGGGGGCGTGGAACGGCGACACCTAGCGGGGCGCCGCACCGTACCAGCCGAGGACCGCTTCGACCGCCTGGTCGATGGTAAGCCCCGAGGTGTCCAGCAGGACGGCACCCCCATTTTGCTGCAGCGGCGCAACGCTTCGTTCGCTATCGCGACGATCCCGCTCACGCAGATCCAGCAAAATCTTTTCCATGTTAGCAGATAAGCCTTTGTCCATCAACTGCTTAGTGCGGCGTTGGGCCCGCACTTCGGCGCTGGCGGTGAGAAAAACCTTCAGCGGCGCATCGGGAAAGACCACCGAGGCCATATCCCGGCCGTCGCCCACCAAACCTGGCGCACTGCGGAACACCCTTTGGCGGAACAGCAGAGCCTCCCGCACGGCCGGCAGGGCGGCCACTTTGGAGGCGCCCGCCGACATTTCCTCGCTACGAATCGCCTCCTCGACATCTTCCCCCGCCAGGAGCACTCCGCCTTCGCGGAATACCACGTCCAGGCCGGCTGCCACCCGGGCGACACCCGCCTCGTCATCCCAGGCCACGCCGGCGCGCTGGGCCGCCAGGGCGGTAAGCCGGTAGAGCGCACCGGAATCCAGGTAGTGAAAGCCCAGAGCAGCGGCCACACGGGCTGCCACGGTACCCTTGCCTGAGGCGGAGGGGCCGTCAATGGCGATCACCGGAACAGCCTTGACCACCGTCGCCAGACGGTCGAAATAATCAGGGAAGGTCTTGGCGACACACTTCGGATCATTGATGCGCAGGGTCGTGCCGAAGGATGCCAGGGAGAAGCACATGGCCATACGGTGATCGTCGTAGGTGTCGATGGCCGCAGGGGAAAGGCTTTGCGGTGGCGTCACCCGCAGGTAATCGGCGCCCTCTTCCACCGTGGCGCCGACCTTGCGCAACTCGATGGCCATGGCGGCGATGCGGTCGGTTTCCTTGACCCGCCAGCTGGCAATGTTACGCAGGGTCGTCGTACCGTCGGCAAACAGGGCGGCCACGGCCAGGGTCATGGCCGCATCGGGGATATGGTTGCAGTCCAGGTCGATGGCTTTGAGGCGTCCTCCGGCAGGCGCGCGGCACTCGATCCAGTTGGGGCCCATATCGATCCGCCCCCCCATCAGGGCCAGGGCATCGGCGAATTGCACATCCCCCTGGATGGAATCCCGGCCCACCCCTTCCACCCGCACCGGGCCGCCACCGATGGCGCCAGCGGCGAGGAAGTAGGAGGCAGAAGAGGCATCGCCTTCCACATAGACGATTTCCGGCGAGACATAGCGGCTACCGGCGGGTACGGTGAAGCTTTCCCAGCCATCGCGCTCGACCTGGACGCCGAAACGGGCCATGGTGGCGAGGGTGATCTGGATATAGGGTTTTGAAATCAGCTCCCCCACTACCTCCACCCGGGTCTCCTTGCCGGTCAGGGGCAGGGCCATGAGCAGGGCCGTGAGGAATTGGCTGGAAACATCGCCTCGAACCTGCACCACACCGCCGGACTGGATGGCGCCAGGACGAATTTCCAGGGGAGGAAAGCCCGGATTGCCCAGATAAGTGATATCGACCCCCAGTTGGCGCAGGCCATCCACCAGATCCCCGATGGGGCGCTCGTGCATACGTGGCACGCCCTTGAGGGTGTAATGTCCGCCGGCCAGGGCCAGGGCTGCCGTCAGGGGACGGAAAGCGGTACCGGCATTGCCGAGGAACAGCTCTGCCGCCTGCACCGGGAAAGCGCGGCCACCGGTGCCGGTCACCCGATAGGCATCATTGCCGAGGGACTCCACCCCCACCCCCAACTGGACCAGGGCTTCAAGCATGCGCTCCGTATCGTCGGAAGCCAGCAGGTCGCGCACCTCGGTGACGCCGCTGGAGAGGGCCGCCAATAGCAGCACCCGGTTGGAAATGCTCTTGGAGCCCGGCAGGCGTACCGTGCCCTGGGCGGAAAGAAGGGGAGCGAGGTCGAGAAATTCCATGGCAGAACCTTGTGTCACCGCGGGGTGAAAAAGCCTGACGAGCCCGCTAGCCGGCCCCGTCGGCGGGAGGACTAGAACTTGCCCTCTGCCCAGGCTCGGCGGGCAGTACGGGCGGTATCGAAAACTTCTTCCAGGCGCTGGCCGTCGGCTCGCTCCAAGGCGCTGCGCAAGTCATCCAGCTGAGCCCGGTAGCCATCCAGCTCCAGGAGCAGCGCCTCCCGGTTGGCAAGACAGATGTCCCGCCACATTTCCGGGTGGCTGGCAGCAATGCGGGTGAAATCCCGGAAACCGGAGGCCGCGAAGGTGAAAAACAGCTCCCGGTTTTCCCGCACCGCCAGGTCATGGACCAGGGCGAAGGACAGCAGATGCGGCAAATGGGAAACAGCAGCAAATACCCGGTCATGTTCCTGAGGCGTCAGCTCGAATATCTGGGCGCCGCACCACTCCCAGGCCGAGCGCACCCGGGCCACATTGAGCACGCTATTCTCCGGCAAGGGAGTCAACACCACCTTGCGCTCCCGATAGAGGTCGGACCTGGCCGCCGCCGCACCGGAATTCTCGGCGCCGGCGATGGGGTGGGCAGGGACAAATTGGCCGATGCGCGAACCGAAAGCCGCCCGGGCCGCAGCCACCACATCGCTCTTGGTGGAGCCGCCATCGGTGACGATGGTTTCCGGCCCCAGATAGGGGGCGATACGGGCCATGATTTCCGGCATCTGGCCTACGGGGGTAGCGAGTAGGACCAGGTCCGCATCCGGCAGATCATGGGCCGGATTGATGCCGGCCCGATCGATCACCCCCAGATCCAGGGCCTGGCGCAGGGAACCCGGGCTCCGCCCGAAGCCAACAACCTCCTCCACCGCCCCAGCCTCTTTCAACGCCAGAGCGAAGGAGCCGCCGATCAGGCCGACACCGAAAACGACGACTTTTTGAAATTCAGCCATATGCCATGCACCGCTGCGAAGCCGGGAAAGAAGGATTAGCTCCCCCTCGCCCTGCTTCCAGGTTACTTGATCGCCTTTTCCAAGGCCTCGAGGAAACGGGCGTTATCGGCTTCCGTACCGATGGTCACCCGCAGCCAGTCGGGCAGGCCGTAGCCGGCAATGGGGCGAACGATGACCCCCTGTTGCAACAGGCGCTGATTCACGCCAGCGGCATCCGCCACCTTGAAGGTGAGGAAGTTGCCGTGGGAAGGAATATGGTCCAGACCCAGGCGTTTCAAGCCGGCAACGATCTGCCCCATGCCGCGCCGGTTGAGCTGATAGCTCTCGGCGACGAAGGCATGGTCGTCCAACGCCGCCGTGGCAGCGGCCAGGGCCAGGTTGTTGCAGTTGAAGGGCTGGCGTACCCGGTTCATCAGGTCCGCCACCTCGGCAGCCGCCAGGCCGTAGCCGATGCGCAGGCCAGCCAGGCCGTAGATCTTGGAGAAGGTGCGCACCACCAGCAGATTGGGGAACTCAGCCAGCCAAGCAGCCGTATCCTGCCGTTCCGCCGGCGGAATGTATTCGTTGTAGGCCTCGTCCAGGACCACCACCACCTCCTTGGGCACTGCCCGCAGGAAGGCCTTAAGAGCGTCGTAGGGCAGGAAGGTGCCGGTGGGATTGTTGGGATTGGCGATCCAGACGATGCGGGTGTCCGGCCGGATGGCCGCCAGCATGGCATCCAGGTCGTGGCCGTAATGCTTGGCCGGCACCGCGATCAGATCGGCACCGACCGACAGGGTGGCCAGGGGATAGACAGCAAAGGCATGCTGGGAGAAAACGGCGGAACGGCCGGCGGCGAGGAATACCCGGGCTACCAGATCGAGCACGTCGTTGGAGCCGTTACCCAGGATGATGCGTTCCATGCCCAGGCCGGCGTGGTCGGCAATGGCCTTCTTCAGGCAAAAATCGTCGGGATAACGCTCCAGGGTACCCAGCTCGCGCTCAAGCGCCTGGCGGGCCTTGGGACTCATGCCCAGGGGGTTTTCATTGGAAGCCAGCTTGACGATCTTTTCCACCGGAATGCCCATCTCCCGGGCCAGTTCGGTGATCGGCTTGCCCGGCTGGTAGGGCGAAATGGCACGCACATAGGCCAGGGCCTGGTCGGAGATGCTCATGAAAGTCCTCTGCTACGAATGACTGCGTTCGGTTTCAATAAACAGCGACGGGGTAGGAGCCAAGTATCTTCAGGTAGGCGGCCCGCTTGGCCAACTCTTCCAGGGCGGCCTTCACCGGAGGATCTTCCCGGTGCCCTTCCACGTCGACGAAGAACACATATTCCCAAAGGGTATGGCGGGCCGGACGGGACTCCAGGCGGCTCATGGATACCCCGGCATCGGCAAAAGGCAGCAGTAGGGTGTGCAGCGCCCCGGTCTGGTTGGGGGAGGACATGATCAGGGAGGTTTTGTCCCGGCCGCCACTGGCACCCGCATCATGGCGCCCCATGACGACGAAGCGGGTGGTGTTGTTGGGCTCATCCTCGATGCACTCTGCCAGGCGCGGCAGGCCGTAGCGCTCAGCCGCCGCCTCGCCGGCGATGGCCGCCGCTCCAGGTTCCTGGGCAGCCATTTGCGCTGCCTGGGCATTGGAGCCGACGGAAATCCGCGGCACCCCGGGCAGATTGCGATTCAGCCACTCGTGACACTGGGCCAGGGACTGGGCGTGGGAATAGACCTTGGTCACCTGGTCCAGGCTCGGGGCATGGGTCAGGAGGTTCTGGTGGATCCGCACCACCACCTCCCCACAAATCTTAAGGGAGGAGGTCAGGAGCAGATCCAGGGTGCGCCCTACAGCGCCCTCGGTGGAATTTTCCACCGGCGCCACAGCGTAGTCGGCATGACCGGCTTCCACCTCGTGGAACACTTCGTCGATAGAGGCTTGGGGCAACAGCCGGGCGGCATGGCCGAAATGCTTGGTGGCGGCGCTCTCGGAGAAGGTCCCCAGGGGGCCGAGGAAAGCGATGCCGAGGGGCTGTTCCAGGGACAGGCAAGCGGACATCACTTCCCGGAAAAACCAGGTGACGCTCTCGGTGGGCAAGGGGCCCTGGTTCAGGTCCTGGATGCGGCGCAGCACCTGGGCCTCCCGCTCCGGCCGGTAGATGAAGCCGGCCTCGCCATGGCGGGACTTGATCTCGCCGACCTTCTTGGCGCAACCAGCGCGGCGATTGAGGAGCTGCAGCAGCTCCGCGTCGATGGTGTCGATTTCCTGGCGCACGACGGAGAGTTCGGCCTGAAGCGTCGCCGGATTGTTTTGCGTATCGCTCATGGCGGCTTACCCGTTGCGCTTGGCGAAGTCGTTCATGAAAGCCACCAGGGCGTGGATACCATCCATGGGCACGGCGTTGTAGATGGAGGCCCGCATGCCTCCCACCGACTTATGTCCCTTCAGCCCCAGCAGGCCTGCGGCCTTGGCCTCGGCCAGGAAGGCGGCATCCAGTTCGGGATGCACCAGGGTGAACGGTACGTTCATGCGGGAGCGGCAATCGAGCTCTACCGGGTTACGGTAGAAGCCGGCGCTGCCATCAATGGCGGCGTAAAGATGGTTCGCCTTTTCCTGATTGAGCTGCTCCATGGCGGTCAGACCGCCCAGGCGCTTGAGCCACTGGAAGACCAGGGCCGCCACATAGATGGCGAAGGTCGGCGGGGTATTGAGCATGGAGCCGCTTTCCGCCATCACCGCGTAATCCATGAGGGTGGGGATGGTGGCACTGGCCTGGCCAAGCAGATCTTCTCGGACGATAACCAGGGTCACGCCGGCCGGGCCAATGTTCTTCTGGGCGCCGGCATAGATCAGCCCATAGCGGGAGACATCCAGGGGCCGGGACAGGATGTTGGAACTCATGTCGGCCACCAGGGGCACTCCGGCGGGCAGCTGGGCGAGGAAAGCCGCGTCGTCGAAAACCTCGACCCCGTGGATGGTCTCGTTGGTGCACAGGTGCAGGTAGGCAGCCTGAGGGTCACACTGCAGTTCGGCGCTGTCGAACACGCGGGTGAAGCCAGCGGCGACGGCTTCCTTGTTCTCGGTGGAGGCGGCGCAGCGGACGTTGCCAAAGCGCTGGGCCTCCTTGAAGGCCTTCTTGGACCAGGCGCCATTGACCAGATAGTCCGCCGAGCGGCCAGCCAGGAGATTCATGGGAATCTGGGCAAACTGTAAGGTTGCGCCGCCCTGGAGGAACAGCACCTTGTAGTTGGCGGGGATCGCCAGGAGCTCCCGCAGATCAGCCTCGGCCCCGGCAATGATGGAGGAAAACTCCTTGCCCCGGTGGCTCATCTCCATGACGCCGCAACCGGCGCCATGCCACTCCATCAACTCATCCCGCACCTGCTCCAGCACTTCCGCGGGCAGGGCGGCAGGGCCGGCACTGAAATTCCACTGACGCATCATGCTTCTCCGGATTCTCCATTATCGCCGGCGCCTTCCTCGGCAACGCCGGCACCATTGGTTTCTTCCAGCGGATCGCCGCTGTTCAGGCCCTCGGTTTCCACCACTTTTTCCAGACCCGCCAGCTTTTCGCCGGCATCCAGGGAAATCAGGGTAACCCCCTGGGTGGCACGGCCCAGTTCGCGGATCTCGGCCACCCGGGTGCGGATCAGCACGCCACCGGTGGTGATAAGCATGACCTCGTCGTCCGCATTGACCAGCTTGGCAGCGACGATGCGGCCATTACGCTCGCTGGCGGCGATGGCCATGACGCCCTGGGTGCCGCGACCGGAATGGCGGAACTCGGACAGGGCGGTGCGCTTGCCGTAGCCGTTCTCGGTCGCCACCAGCACGGTCTGGCTTTCGTCTTCGGCCACCAGGAGGGAAATGACCTGCTGGCCTTCCAGCAGCTTCATGCCGCGCACACCCCGGGCCGGACGGCCCATGGGACGCACGTCTTCTTCGTCGAACCAGACTGCCTTGCCGCCGTCGGAAACCAGCATGATGTCGCTCTGGCCCGAGGTCAGCTCGGCGCCAATCAGATGGTCACCCTCATCCAGGGCCACGGCGATGATGCCGGCCTTGCGCGGATTGGAGAAGTCGGACAGCGGAGTCTTCTTCACCACAGCCTGGGCGGTGCACAGGAAGATATAGCGGTCTTCGGAGAATTCCTTGATCGGCAGGATGGCGTTGATCTTCTCGCCCTCCTCCATCGGGAACATATTGACGATGGGCTTGCCACGGCTGGTACGGCTACCCTGCGGCACTTCATAAACCTTGAGCCAGTACACCCGCCCCCGGTTGGAGAAGCACAGGATGTAGTCGTGGGTGTTGGCGACAAACAGGTGGTCCACGAAATCGTCGTCCTTGATGGACGCCGCCTGCTTGCCGCGGCCACCGCGGCGCTGGGCCCGGTAGTCGGCCAGGGGCTGGGACTTGATGTAGCCGGTATGGGACAGGGTGACCACCATGTCCTGGGGCGTGATCAGGTCTTCGATACCCAGATCCTGGGTATGGGTGACGATCTCGGAGCGGCGTTCGTCGCCGAATTGCTCGCGTATGGCGGCCAGTTCGGTGGCGATGATTTCGGTGATGCGTTCCGGGCGGGCCAGGATATCGAGCAGGTCGGCGATCTTGTCCATCACCTCCTTGTACTCGGCAACGATCTTGTCCTGCTCCAGACCGGTCAGGCGCTGCAGACGCAGTTCCAGGATAGCCTGGGCCTGGGCATCGGAGAGGCGGTAACCCTGGGCGGAGAGGCCGTATTCGGGAGCCAGACCATCGGGGCGGGAGGCATCGGCGGCGGCGCGCTGCAGCATTTCCTCAACCAGGGGCGAGCGCCAGGTACGCTCCATCAAACCCTTCTTGGCGTCGGCCGGCGTCGGCGCCGCCTTGATCAGGGCAATGATTTCGTCCACGTTCGACAGGGCGACCGCCAGGCCTTCCAGGATGTGACCGCGTTCCCGGGCCTTGCGCAGTTCATAGACGGTACGGCGGGTCACCACCTCGCGCCGGTGGGCGAGGAAGGCGTCGATCATCTGCTTCAGGTTGAGCAGGCGCGGCTGGCCATCCACCAGGGCCACCATGTTCATGCCGAAGGTATCCTGGAGCTGGGTCATCTTGTACAGATTGTTCAGCACCACTTCGGGCACTTCGCCCCGCTTCAGTTCGATCACCACCCGCATGCCGGACTTATCGGACTCGTCCCGCAGATCGGAAATACCCTCGATGCGCTTTTCATTGACCAGTTCGCCGATCTTTTCCAGCAAGGTGCGCTTGTTCACCTGGTAGGGCAGTTCGTCGATGATCAGGGCCTGACGGTTGCCCTTGTCCATGTCTTCCACATGGGTCTTGGCACGCATCACCACCCGGCCGCGGCCGGTGCGATAGCCTTCGCGCACCCCGGACACCCCATAGATGATGCCGGCGGTGGGGAAGTCGGGAGCCGGGATGATGTCGATCAGCTCATCCACCGTCATGTCCGGGTTCTTGAGCAGGGCCAGACAGCCATCCACCACCTCGTTCAGGTTGTGGGGCGGAATATTGGTGGCCATACCCACGGCGATGCCGGAGGAGCCGTTGATCAGCAGATTGGGAATACGGGCGGGGAGAATCAGGGGTTCCTGCTCGGAGCCATCATAGTTGGGACCGAAATCGACCGTCTCCTTGTCGATATCCTCCAGCAACTGATGGCCGATACGGGCCATGCGCACTTCCGTGTATCGCATGGCGGCGGCGTTGTCGCCATCCACCGAGCCGAAGTTGCCCTGACCATCCACCAGCATGTAGCGCAGGGAAAAATCCTGGGCCATGCGAACGATGGTGTCATATACCGCGGTGTCGCCGTGGGGGTGGTACTTACCGATGACGTCGCCGACGATACGAGCCGATTTCTTGTAAGCCTTGTTCCAGTCATTGCTCAGCTCGTGCATGGCGAACAGCACGCGGCGATGCACCGGCTTCAAGCCATCGCGCACATCCGGCAGGGCACGGCCGACGATCACGCTCATGGCGTAATCCAGATAGGAACGCCGCATTTCCTCTTCGAGGCTGATCGGCAGGGTTTCTTTGGCGAATTGATCCATAGCTCTCTTACGGCCGCCGGGGCGGCGCGGATGGAATTTCCGGTGGAGACAAAGGGTGGAATTCTAGCACGAGGGCCCGCCCCCTCGACAGGCGCCCCCCAGGCAGCCTCTTATCCCTTCGGAATCTTGGCCAAGTTTCGGGGAAACGCTCTGGAAGCGTTTGTATCGCCAGAAAAACTTGTGGTTAAATCCCCATACACTGCCGTACGTGCAGTGGCCCCGATAACAGGCCGAAGCGCACCGCCGGGGCCGGCCGTTCAAAACCCGATGCAAAGAAACAAAACGAGGAGGGACAAATGAACAACAAGCGACTGAGTATCATCCTGGCAGCCATCGGCACCATCGCCTGTGTTGCCCCGGCCCTGGCCGACACTCCCACCGGCGCCTACCTGACGGACAGCCGCAATGTGGTCGCCAAGAGCGGTTTCGGCCTCTGCTGGCGCACCAGCTCCTGGACCCCGGCCGCCGCCATCGCCGAATGCGATCCGGATCTCGTTCCCAAGACTGCGCCCACAGCTACCGCAGCCCCGGTGCCGGCAGCCGCCGCAGCCCCGGCGAAGAAGTGCGATTTCACCGTCACTCTGCAAAGTGACGAGTTGTTCGCCTTCAACAAGGCGACCCTCAGCCCCGCGGCCCAGAAACGCCTGGACAGCGATGTGGTGGGCAAGCTCGCCAACTGCGCCTCCGTTTCCATGGTGATGGTCACCGGCCATACCGATCGCCTGGGCTCCCAGCAATACAACCAGAAGCTCTCCGAAAAGCGTGCCGACGCGGTGAAGGGCTTCCTGCAGAAGAAGGGCGTCCCTGCCGACAAGATTGACACCATGGGCGCGGGCAAAACCCAGCCGGCCCAGGGCGTCAAGTGCGAAGACAAACTGCCGCGCAAGAAATTGATTGAATGCCTTGCTCCCAGCCGCCGCGTCGTGGTGGAAGTCAGGGGCACTGCCAAGTAAGCCGCACCGCTCACCCCAGCCCCGCCTGCCCGGCGGGGTTTTTTGTTTCTACGCCCATGACCGAACACGAAACCTCTAGCCCCGTCGATCTGCTCATCGAAGCCCGCTGGATTATCCCGGTGGAGCCGGCTGGCCTGACCCTGGAAGGCCATGCAGTCGCCATCCACCAGGGCAACATCGTCGCCGTCCTGCCCCAAGCCGAAGCACGGCAGCGCTTTCGGCCCGCCCAAACGAGGCAACTCCCCGACCATGCCCTCATTCCCGGCCTGGTCAATCTGCACACCCATGCCGCCATGAGCCTGTTGCGCGGCCTGGCGGATGACCTGCCGTTGATGACCTGGCTGCAGGAGCACATCTGGCCGACGGAAAGCCGCCTGGTCTCCCGAGAGTTCGTACGGGACGGCACCCTCCTCGCCTGCGCCGAAATGCTGCGCGGCGGGATCACCTGCTTCAACGACATGTATTTCTTTCCCGAGGCCGCCGCTGCCGCCACCCAGCAGCTGGGCATGCGCGCTGCCCTGGGGCTGACGGTCCTGGAATTTCCGACTGCCTACGCAGCAGACGCCGACGACTACCTGGACAAGGGCCTGACCATCCGCGACACCCTGCGGGACTCGCCGCTGCTCAGTTTCTGCCTGGCCCCCCACGCGCCCTACACGGTGGAAGATTCCAGCTTCGAACGCATCCTGACCCTGGCCGGACAACTGGACCTGCCGATCCACATCCACGTCCATGAAACCCAGCAGGAAGTAGAGGGCAGTATTGCCCGCCACGGTCTGCGCCCCCTGGAGCGCCTGCACCGCCTGGGACTCCTCGGCCCCGGCTTCATCGCCGTGCACGGAGTGCATCTGAATGAGCAGGACATCGACCTTCTCGCCACCCACGGCTGTTCCGTGGCCCACTGTCCCAGCTCCAACCTCAAGCTGGCTAGCGGTATCGCCCCCCTGGAAGCCCTGACCCGGGCCGGCGTCAATGTCGGCCTCGGCACCGATGGCGCTGCCAGCAACAACCGCCTGGACCTCCTGGCCGAAATACGCCTGGCCGCCCTCCTGGCCAAGGGCAGCAGCGGCAATGCCCAGGCCATCGATGCCCATACCGCCCTGCGCCTGGCCACGCTCAACGGCGCCCGGGCCCTGGGGCTGGAATCCCGCATTGGCTCCATCGCCCCCGGAAAGGCTGCCGACCTGTGTGCCATCACCCTGGATGCCCTTGAACTTTCCCCCTGCTTCCAGCCCGTATCCCATCTGGCTTATGTTGCCGGAAGGGAACACGTATCCCACGTCTGGGTTGCAGGCCAATTAAAGGTGGAGAATGGCGCCCTGCAAGGAATAGACAAAAAGGATTTGATTAGCCTCGCGAAACTATGGCAGAATAAAATTCGTGATTAGTCTCGCGCCAAAGGCCCGCAAAATAAGGCTGACGCTGTGGCTGATTCGGCTGCCTTCCATGAATACGAGGTTACTAAGAGATGACTAATAAATTCGCTAAGAAATCCCTGCTGGTTCTGTTGTTTGCCGGTCTTGGCCTGGGCGCTTCCGTTGCCCAAGCCCAAAACACCGACAAGGGTGCTTACCTGACCGACTCCCGCAACGAAGTTGCCCGTAGCGGCTTTGGCCTCTGCTGGCGCACCAACTACTGGACCCCGGCCGCTGCCATCGCTGAATGTGACCCGGATCTGGTGAAGAAGCCCGAAGCCAAGGCGGCTGACGCCGCCGCTGGTGGTGTGAAGCCTGTTGGCGCCAAGATCACCCTGTCCGCTGACGCCCTGTTCGACTTCGACAAGGCCGTGCTGCGCGCCGAAGGCAAGTCCAAGCTGGACGAACTGGTTGCCAAGGCCAAGGAAATCAAGCTGGAAGTGATCATCGCCGTTGGTCACGCCGACCGCATCGGTAAGGATGCTTACAACCAGAAGCTGTCCGAGCGTCGCGCTGCCGCCGTCAAGGAATACCTGGTCGGCAAGGGCATCGAAGCCAATCGCGTTTACACCGAAGGCAAGGGCGAAAAGCAGCCCGTGACCGGCAACAAGTGCAAGGGCGACAAGAAGACCAAGGCTCTGATCGAGTGCCTGCAGCCTGACCGTCGCGTCGAAATCGAAGTGATCGGCACCAAGTAATAACTGCCGCTCTTCGCAAAAGCCCTGCGCAAGCAGGGCTTTTTTATTTCCCCCCCCACCTTTCCCTGACCATGATCAACGCCGACCCGACCGAACTGCAAAAATTCAGTGACCTGGCCCACCGCTGGTGGGATCCCAAGAGTGAATTCAAGCCCCTGCATGACATCAACCCCCTGCGCCTCAACTGGATCAACCAGAACGTCGGCCTGGCGGGCAAGCGCGTGCTGGACGTGGGCTGCGGCGGCGGTCTGCTGTCGGAGGGCATGGCCACTATGGGGGCAGAAGTCACGGGCATCGACCTCTCGGGAAAAGCCCTGGGCGTTGCCCGCCTGCATCTGCTGGAAAGCGGTCAGAAGGTGGACTACCAGGCCATCTCCGTCGAGGAACTGGCAGCTCAGGCCCCAGCCAGCTTCGACGCCGTTACCTGCATGGAAATGCTCGAACACGTACCGAACCCGGCCAGCGTCGTGGCGGCCTGCGCCAAGCTGGTCAAGCCGGGCGGTCAGGTGTTCCTGTCCACCCTTAACCGCAATCCCAAGGCCTACCTCTTCGCCGTCATCGGCGCCGAATACCTCCTCGGCCTGCTGCCCAAGGGAACGCATGAATACGCAAAATTCATCAAACCCTCCGAATTGGCACGTTGGGCAAAGGCGGCAGACCTCGAGACGGCCGAGCTCCTGGGCATGAGCTACAACCCTTTTAGCCAGACTTACACCCTCGGTGCCAATACGGACGTCAATTATCTCCTGCGCACCATTCGTAACGCCTAGCAACGCCTTATTCGAGTCGGGTGGCTCTTTCTTCCGCCGCTTGGGCAGGGAGCCTTCCTACCACTCCCATAGCGTCAAGATCATTCGGCCATAGGAGATTCTGCCTCCCTATGGCCGCCATGGTCGTTTTGCCTCCTGAAACCGACCTTGGCCTCACGGTGGCGGCCAGCACGGGGCTGGGCATAGGGAGCCCGGGTTACCTTCCAGCCATCCACCAAAGCCTCAGCGGCCCCCGTACCTGCCAGCCGGTCGGCTGCGCGGTGCCACATTTCCGTCACATCTCCAGCAGCGCTAACGGATAGCAGCCATCACTAAACTTCAATCAGGCAATCCCCTTGAAAATTCAACGGGGTGGCCCCATACTGTGCACATGGTTGTAATTCCGGCAATCTGGAGGCGTTCTGGACGCGGGTTCGATTCCCGCCATCTCCACCTAAGAGTTTCGGAAAATTCTTAGGTGGGGGTGTACTGGTCTCGACAGGGCGGGCAAAGGTGCGCAGGCAACTCGTCAGGCGATCGACGTTAATGAAGCAAATCTCTAAACGCCAACGATGAGCGTTTCGCACTGGCCGCTTAAGGCCTATGCCGAGGCTGCTTGAGCCTTGTTACCAAAGAAAAGCCGGTGGGGACTTCGGTCCCCATCGTTATTTCTATGCCACCAGTGGCGCGGCACCCCACCTCGCAAGCAACGCTTCCCCAGTTCCACCACTTCCCAGAACCTCCCCGGTCCCAGCAAGGCAACGCCAAAGCTGTAACAATCTTGGTGTGCCTGGCTCGATACCCCACCAGGAGGTCGCCAGCAGAGCCCTAATGCCCTAGGCTCCGATCGACGCCAGCAGCTGCCATCTCGCCCACCCCCAGCCTCCTCCTCGCGGCCCAAGCACCGGGGCATATTCCCTCAGCCTATACGTTTATCCAAAACGATTCTTTCCGGAATTGCCTGGGCTCCTCCTACAGTACGGACCACGACCAAGCCCGGTCCTTACTTCCCGCCCCGATCGCCATGACTATCGACTGGATTAACTTCACCCCCTGGCAATCCCTGGCCGGGGGGCAACTCATCGGCCTCGCGGCGTCCTGGTTGCTACTGGTCAACGGGCGCATCGCCGGCATCAGCGGAATCGTCGGCCGGCTGCTCCAGCCCCGGGCCGGAGAAATTGCCTGGCGCCTGGCCTTCCTCATTGGTCTGCTGCTGGCCACACCCCTGGTCCTGCTCGTGGCCCCAAGTCTGGCGCCGGCGCACGACTTAAGCGTTGCCCCCCGGGCCGGCTGGGGCACGGTCATCCTGGCCGGCCTGTTGGTAGGTTTTGGCACCCGGCTCGGCAACGGCTGCACCAGCGGCCATGGCATCTGCGGCCTAGCCCATCTCTCCCGGCGCTCCCTGGCTGCGGTACTAACCTTCATGGCCAACGGCGCTGCCACCGTATTCATTAGCCGCCATGTTCTCGGAGCCTGACATGTCCCCAGCCCCCGCCCGGATTGCCCCAATGCTCTCGGCCCTGGTGGCTGGCCTCACTTTTGGGGTCGGGCTGATTCTGGCCGGCATGACCGACCCGGCCAAGGTCCTGGCTTTCCTCGATTTTTCCGGCACCTGGGATCCCTCCCTGGCCTTTGTCATGGGCGGGGCCATCGGCATCGCCCTCGTTCCTTTTTACCTGGCCCGCCACCGGGAATTGAGCCTGACCGGCACGCCCCTGCCCCCACCCAGCCGACAGGGCGTGGAAGCTCGCTTGTTGCTCGGTAGCACCCTGTTTGGCATTGGCTGGGGCCTGTCTGGAATCTGCCCCGGCCCGGCCATCGTCAACCTGGGCATCGGCTCTGTCCCAGCCGCCACCTTCACCCTGGCCATGGGCGCCGGCATGGCTGCCTTCCAGTTCTGGCAAAAGGGAAGACATCAGAGCAGCCCTCTCGAGGGGGCCGCGGACACCCCGCTGGCCACATCGCCCAGCCACTCCCAAGTGATATAACTTCAGACATACACATAGCACTAAATTTCATATTTAACCCTAATTGTTATTCTATTTAGTGCTATTTAAGCTGGTGACTCCAACAACAAGAGGCGAACTATCGCCTCCCAAACCTTCTGGAGAAACCATGTACCTCAAGGCCCGTTTCGCAGCTCCCCTGCTCCTTTCCCCCGTTTTGGCCCTCCTCGGCAATTCCCCGGCCTTTGCCACCAATGGCTATTTTTCCCATGGCTACGGGGTCAAATCCCAAGGTATTGCTGGCATCGGCATTGCCCTGCCCCAGGACAGCCTGGCCGCTGCCAGCAATCCGGCGGGAACTGTTTTAGTGGGAGACCGTATCGACCTGGGCCTGACCCTCTTCCAGCCCAAGCGCGGAGCCGATGTTGTCGGCAACGGCTTTGGCCTCAATGGCCACTACGAAGGCAACGGCACCCAGAATTTCTATATCCCCGAGTTCGGCTATACTCGGCACCTGAATCAGGATCTGGCCGTGGGCCTGGCCATCTACGGCAACGGCGGCATGAATACCGATTACGGCAAGAACCCCTTCGCCGCCTTCGGCTCCACCGGCTCGGCTGGCGTGGACCTGACCCAGCTGTTCATCACGCCGTCCATCGCCTATAAGCTCAACGACCAGCACGCCATCGGCGCTGGCCTAAATTTCGCCTACCAGCAATTCAGCGCCAAGGGCCTGCAGGCCTTCGCTCCCTATTCCAGCGATGCCGAGCATCTGACCAACAAGGGCCATGACAGCTCCACCGGCGTCGGCCTGCGTCTGGGCTGGACCGGCCAACTAACGCCAAATCTGACCTTGGGCCTGACCTGGTCCTCCAAGATCAAGACCAGCAAGTTCGACCAGTACAAGGGCCTGTTCGCGGAAGGCGGCGGCTTCGACATCCCGGAAAATTACGGCATCGGCATCTCCTACAAGGCAACGACGGCCCTGACCCTGGCCGCCGATGTGCAGGAAATCAAATACGGCGGCGTCACCTCCATCGCCAATCCCCTGGCCAACCTGCTCGCCGGCAATCAGCTGGGCACGGCCAACGGCGGCGGCTTCGGCTGGAAGGACGTGACCGTGGTGAAAATCGGCGCCAGCTACGATGTGAGCCAGGACCTGACCCTGCGGGCCGGCTACAGCCACAGCGAACAATCAATTCCCAATAGCCAGACCCTGTTCAACATCCTGGCCCCCGGCACCGTGCAGCATCATCTGAGCCTCGGCGCCACGTGGAAGACCCAAAGCGGTGGCGAACTGAGCGCCTTCTATACCCGGGGCTTCCAGAAGACGGTGAATGGCAGCAGCTCCATTCCGGCGAACTTCGGCGGTGGCAACGCCAATGTCCGCCTGGAAGAGAACGTCTTGGGCGTTGCCTACGGCTGGAAGCTGTAGGGGCTTGCCCGCTGGCTAGGCACGGCATCCCGTGCTTGGCCCGCCCCCCCAAGCTCCCCTGGTCGCACTTCCAAATGGCAAGGGCACGGTATCGCCACCGTGCCCTTGCCATTTTTACTTCAGGGGAAGTCAGGCATTCAAGCCAGGGTGTCCTTCCAGATGGTCTCGGCCCAGGCGTGGGCATAGAGGCCTTCGGTCACCGTGGGTTCGCTGGAAACGCCCCCGGAACCGACGACCACCAGAGGGGCCTTCTTTTCCGGGCTGTAGCGGTGCACCGAATCGACGTGGATGGCGCGCCGGTTATCCACCAGGGAGTAGCAGGTGTTGGCCAGGAGGGTGGGCTGGGGAATGCGGCCGGAGAGCAGTTCGACGATGGCGGCGGCCACGGCCTTGCCGTGCTGGTTGGCCATGTGGCCGGACTTGGGCATCAGGGGCGCGGCCTGGAGGGCATCGCCGACGATGTGCACGTTTTTCACGGCGGTGGATTCCAGGGTGACCCAATCCACGTCGCACCAGCGGTTATTCACATTGACCAGGCCAGCTTCCCGGGCGATGTCGCCAGCCCGTTGTGGCGGCAGCAGGTTGAGCACGTCGGCGCTGAACTTGTCGCCCAGTTCGCTGGTGACGGTCTTGCTCGCTGCATCCACGGCCACCGCGTTCCAATTGGGGCGGTATTCGACGATGCCCGGATAGTCGTTCTCCCACACGGCACGGAACAGTTTTTCCTTGGACTGGACCTTGTCGTTGGCGTCGAGCACCACCACCTTGCTGTTGGGCTTGTAGTTCTTGAAATACCAGGCCACCTGGCAGGCCCGTTCGTAGGGCCCCGGAGGGCAGCGGTAGGGGGCCTTGGGGATGGTGATGGCGTAGGTGCCGCCGTCGGGCAGATCTTCCAGCTGCTTGCGCAGGGCCAGGGTCTGGGGACCGGCCTTCCAGGCGTGGAGGATGGTTTCCCGGGCCTTTTCGTCGTAGCCGGCGATCTGGGCGAAGTCGAAGTCGAAGCCCGGGGCCACCACCAGACGGTCGTAGCTGAATTCCCCGGCCTTGTCGGTCTTCACCAGGCGCTTGTCGCCGTCGATGCCGGTAACGCTGGCGTGCACCACCTTGACGCCCCAGGTCTTCTTCAGGCCGTCGTAGCTGTGGCGCAGGCTATCGAAGCTGCGGTTGCCGCCCAGGACCTCGTTGGAGGTGGGGCAGGAGACGAATTCCTGGTTGCGCTCGATGAGGATGACCTCGATGCGGCCTTCGCTCCACTTGCGCAGGTACTTGGCCGCCGTGGCGCCGCCGAAGCCGCCACCGACCACCACCACCCGGCCCAGGGGCTTGCCCTTGACCGCCGCCAGGGCGTTGCCGGAAAGGGCGGTGAAGGAGGCGGCGGCGCCCAGGGCCTTGATCAGCGTGCGCCGGGAAAATTTGACTTGATCCATGAGTGGCTCCCTTCTCAGTTCTTCTGTTTGGCGAAGTAGTCGGCGAGGACGGCGATTTCCTCGTCCGTATAACCCTTGGCCAGCTGGTGCATGATGGTGGCCGGGCGACTGCCGTCCTTGAAGCCCTTCATGGATTCGGCGATGTAGGCCGCTTCCTTGCCGGCCAGGGCGGGAATGGCGGCATGGCTGCGGCCGTCGGTGCCGTGGCAGTTGAAGCAGTTGGCGGCAAAGTAAGGCGCAGGGGCTGCGGCAGTGACAGCGGCAGGAGTGCCGGCCTTGGCTGGGGCCGCCGGTTCAGCCGCCGCCGGCAGGGAGGTCATGGAGCAAAGAGCCGCCAGGCCCAGCCCCAGGGAGAGTGCGCGTTTATTCATGCTGGCTCCTTGGATGAAGTGAAATGGGTTAAGCGCCCGGGGTGCGGGCGGTGTGTTCTGTTGCAGAAAGTCACGGGACCGGGCGAACCACCGTCTCGGCCCAGTTTTCATCACCCTGGTTGTCGCGCCAGCCGACGCTGACCCGGTCGCCGGCCTGGGCTCCCTTAAGGCGCCAGCCGAAGAGCGGGTCCCGGGCGACGCCGGAGCCGGTTTCCAGGGTGGTGAGCGTATGGCCGTTGAGCCGGAGTTCGACCTGGGTGATGTAGCGGGCGGGGATGAGGTACCCCGCTTCATCCTTGGCCAGGCCGTTTTCCATGGGGTGGGTGAACAGGGTCTTGACCACCAGGGTGTCGCCCTCCAGGCTGGCCCGCAGGCGAATGGGGGCGTTCTGAAGCGTGTTGGCGTTCATAGTGCTCACCCTGGCAGACAGCCGCCGACGATCACCTTCACCGACCGGGTGGCGGTGTACAGGCGGCCGTCGGCCTGGACGATGACCCTGAGGCGGGAGGTTTCGCCCAGCTTCACCTTCACCTCGAGCCAGGGTTGCACCTGGATCGGGGCGTCCAGGGAAAAACGGGCATCGGCCAGAAGGGGGAAGAGGTTCTTCTCGGCGATGAGCAGCACCCGCTCCACCCGGGGCAGGCTCACTGCCACTTCCACCGGCACGTTGGCGCCGTTCTCGGCCACGTCCGGAGCGTGGATGGCGATGCCCTCCCCGGCCTGGAGTTCGGTCGGGCTGGCCAGCCCCAGGGCGCCGTACACCGACTCCGGGCTGCGGGCGTTGAAGGCGTTCTCGTTGCGCCCGGCAGCCAGGGCCCAGCGGGGCGAACCCAGCAGGGCTAACAGCAGGGCGCCGGCGGAGGCCGCCAGGAAGCCGCGACGGCTTCCCGGCAGCGCGGTAACGATGCTGCCGGCGCTCATTTCCGGGCCACGCTCCCGGCCTGGGGGGCAAGGCCGGCCCCGCTCACCCCGGCCACGGCCTTGAGCAGGGCCACCAGGTTGTCCGGCGTGGCGGCCTTGAGGAAGGCGGCGATGATCTGGGGATCGGTCAGGGTGGTGACCCAGCGACCGGTGACCTTGGCATCGCCAAAGCGGGCGACGCTCTCCACCAGGGCCGGATTGACCAAGGCATTGGCCCAGGCCAGCATGGCCGCCGGCTCCAGGTTGCGGGAGACGAAATCGCTCTGGGCCAGGTTGGTCATGGCGTTGATCCAGCCCAGGAGGGAGGCAGGCCGGGCCAGGCGGGTCAAGGCCGTGAGGGTCTCCTCCCGGGTCAGCAGGCGCACCCAGTCATTGACCAGCTTGGGATCGCCCAGCTTGGCGAAGCTGTCGAGCAGCTTGGGATTGGACAGGGCGGCGATCCACTTCTCGAACAGGGCCGGGTCGGAGAGGCGTAGGGCGACGCTGATGCTGCGCGGGTCGAGCAGCACATCGACGTAGCGTTGCAGGCGGGTCTGGTCGGCGGCGCTGCCGATGATGGCCTCGAAGGCCGGCTGGTAGTAGGCCGCGTTAGCCCACTGGGCCAGCAGCTTGTCGTCCGCCAGGCGGGCCAGGGTCTCGGCCAGGCGGGGGTCGGCGATGGCCCCCACCCAGGCTTCGATCAGGGCCGGGTCGGCGCTCTTCAGGGCTGCATCCGCCAGGGCCGGATGGGTACTGGCCTTGAGCCAGGTGCTGACCACATTGCGGTCCTGGCTGGCGACGATGGAGGCAAAGGCCGCCGGGTCGGCCAGTTGGCGGATCCAGGCCTGCAGCTGCTCCGGCCCGGCGATGGCATTGGCTTCCTTGACCCCGGCCTTGGCCGGCAGCTGGGCCAGCTTTTCGGTGAGGGCCTGGAAGGTGGCGGCATCCAGGGGATGCTCGGCCCAGGCCGGGGCCGAGAGGCCGAGGCCCAGGGCCAGGGCGGTGGCGCCGAGGAAATGGGGAAGGTTGGATTTCATGGTGGTCTGCTCCTTACAGGTCGCCGTTGGCGCCGGCCTGGATGATTTCTTCCAGGGACTTGCGGATGCGCTCGGCGCTCTGGCGCACGTTGTCCGGGAGGGTGTTGGGGTTGGGCGAGCCGTCGAACCAGCTCACGTCCCAATCCAGCATCAACAGCCAGACCTGGCCGGCGGCGTCTTCCACCACGGCGATGCGGCAGGGGAAGAAAATGACGAATTCCAGGCTGTAGTCGAGGATTTCCCGGGCCAGCTGGGCATCGCAGAAGTTGAACACTTCCACCTTGGGCGTCGGCTTGCCGCTCAGGGCGGCCACGTCCTTGTAGATGGAATTGACGCCGACGAACTTGAAGTTGAGCTTGTTGGCCCGCTGCTTGAGGGAGGCCACCACGTCGTCGTAGGAAACGCCAGGCTTGGCCTGCACCTTGTAGGCGAGCAGGTTCACCATGTCCCGCACCGCCAGGGGGTTGAGGGCGGTGCCGCTCTGCATGAAGCGCTTGCGGGCTTCTGGGGTGATCGGATCCATGGCGGTGTTGGCGGTGAGCTGCTTTTTCGCCGGGGCCGGGGCGGCAAGTTTCTGCGGCACTTGATAGCTGGACTGGGCCAGGACCGGGGTGGCCACCAGGGCAAACGCCAGGGCCAGGGCCGATTGAAGTGGCTGGTTCATGTTATTTCCCTTTCTTCGGCTCGAATTTCCCATCGGCCCGGGCGGCGGCCTGATGCACGCCCTGGGCGCTGCTGGCCGAGGCTTTCAAGGCCTGGGCCATGGCCCGCAGGGTGGCATCCAACAGCTTGGGATCGGAGGCCAACAGCAGGGCGTTGAGTACCTTGGGCTCGGTCAGGGCGTTGGCGTAGGGCACGGCGATCTTGGGATCGGCCCAGGCGAGGCCGGCTTCCAGCAGCTTGGGCTCGGTGAGGGCGGCGATCCAGCGGTTGATCAGCTCCGGCGTGGCGAAGCGGGTCACCGCCTCTACCGTCTTGGGATGGGCAATGGCTTCGATCCATTGGCCCAGGAGCTTGGGATCGGCAAACTTGAGGGCTGCCGCCACCACCTTGGGGTCGGTGGCCAGGGCCGCCAGCTGGTTGATCAGCTTGGGATCGCCATACTGGACCAGGGCCTGGACGTAACGGGGGTCGGTGAAGGCAGTGGTGTAGGCGGTCACCGCCTTGTCGTCGGCGAACTGGAGGAAGGTGGCCACCAGCCGGGGATCGGTGCTGGCCTGGAGCCACTGGGTCCACAGGCTGGCGTCGGCCAGCACGGCCAGGCGCTCGATCAGCTTGGGATTGGCGAAGGCTCGGGCCAGGCGGGAGACGTAGGCCGGGTCGGCCCAGGTCAGGGTAGCCTGGATCAGGGCCGGATTGGTCAGCAGGGTGATCCAGGAACCGGCGATTTTCGGGTCCCCCAGCTTGAGCACGGAGGCGATCAGGCGGGGATCGGTGAAGGTCTTGAGCCACTGGCCCACCACCTTGCGGTCGGAGAGCTGGAGCACGGCTTCGACGATGCGCGGATTGGAAAAGCCCCCCAGCCACTGCTGGATCAGGGCCGGGTCGCTAGCCTCCAGGATATTGCCCACCACCGCCGGGTTGGTCATGACCTCGGCCCAGCGGGCGATATTGTCGGCGTTGGCCTGCTTCAGTAGGGCTGCGATGGTCTGGGGGCTGGTGAGGATCTGGGCCCACAGGGTGAGGGTCTTGGGATCGACCAGCTGGGCGAAGCTCGCCACGCTGTCGGGTTGCTTCAGCGCCTTGGCGGCCGTATCGGCCATCTTGTCCACGGCCTTGCCGTCGTATGAGGACTGGGACTGGGACTGGGACTGGGACTGGGCCTGGGCCTGGGCCTGGGCCGGGGTGGCAACAGTCGTCACCACGCTCGCCACCGCGCCAGCCAGGAGACAGGCAGCCAGGGTCAGCTGGTGCTTGCCCCGGATCGGCACCCCGGACTGGAATAGGTTTTGTTGCATCGGAACCTCCCTTTAAAATTCTTCTGACCCAGGCCAGTTCTGCCCGGCATGGAAGCCGGGGCGGGCTGGATGGGCGTTGCAGGAGGCGCATCTTAATCAGGACAGCATATATTCCGAACTAATTAATAAAAATATAAAACCTATCGTTTGGTTATAACATTGTTTGGAGCAGGGGCAATTCATGCCCGACCCTCGGGACAGAGGCATATTCCTAAAAAAGAATAAACAAATACAAAACTATTACTTCTGCGTCTATTTTGAATTGGACATACTGGGCCCATCAATTTTTGGCCCCTGGGCCCGGGAGAGTCGTCCATGCAGTCCTGCGAGCTGATGAATGCCCTGGTCGCGGCCCTGACCATCGCTTCCACCCAGGCCGACGAGGTGCCGGCCCAGACCTTCGTCCAGCCCTCCCATACCCAGGTGGCCGAGGCCCATAACGGAGAGGCCCGTTCCCGCACCGTCCCGGTGCCGCGCAAGGCCCAGAAGCTTCAGGCGCCGACGGCCCCGAGCGCCGACTAAAATCCAGGCCAGCCCGGCCAGCCAACTTTCCCGCCCACATTCCACGGCTCCCGGCTACCCCCCAGCCAGGGGAGCCGCGCCACCATTGGCCCCGGCGGATTGGGATATGATTCGCCCCTGCGACGCCCTTGGCCCGCTACTGGCCAACTACTGGCAGCACTCTCATGCCGGGCTCACCCATCTTTGAAGCCAAGGAAAGGCATCCCGGATGCTGCCGATTCTCTATCGCGACGACCATCTCATCGCCATCCACAAGCCGGCCGGCTTGCTGGTGCATCGCAGCGAGCTGGATCGGCGGGAAACCCGCTTTGCCGTGCAACTGCTGCGGGACCAGATCGGCCAGCGGGTGTATCCAGCCCATCGGCTGGATCGGGGGACTTCCGGCGTATTGGTGTTTGCCTTGAGCCCCGAGGGGGCCCGGGCCCTGGGCCTGCAGTTCGAGGGCCAGGCGGTGCATAAGAATTACCTGGCCGTGGTGCGGGGCATTCCGCCTGAAGCGGGCAGCATTGACCATACCCTTTCCCGCCAGCGGGACCCGAAAGAATGGGTCGGGGAACATAGCTCAGACGCCCCCCAGGACGCGCTCACCCACTACCGGCGCCTGGCCAGCGTGGAATTGCCCTTCGCCGTGGATCGCTATCCCACCAGCCGCTACAGCCTGCTCCATCTGGAGCCCGCAACCGGCCGCCGCCACCAGCTGCGGCGGCACCTCAAGCACATTGCCCACCCCATCATCGGCGATGCCACCTATGGCAAGGGCCGCCACAACCGCTTCTTCGCCGAGCATTTTGGCTGCGGCCGGCTGCTGCTGGCCTGCGTCAGCATGCAACTGACCCACCCGGCGAGCGGCGAGCCCCTGACCCTGACCGCGCCGCTGGATGGGGAATTCGCCCGGCTGATCGACACCTTGGGCTGGGGCGCTGTACTGCCCACAATCCTGCCCAAGGCCTGGCTCAGCCGGGACTGATCCCCTCCCCTAGCGGCGCTTGCTGCTGGTACCCGGCTTTTTCCCCTTGGCAGGCTTGGCAACCGCCTTGCCCCCGGATTTTGGCGCAGCCTTGGCCGCCGCTTTCGGCGCGACCTTACCTGCGCCACCGGCACGGCTAGAGGTCTTGCCCTTGCGCCAGGTGGCCACTTCTTCCTCGGCCGGCTGGCAGAGGATGAAGTCGATACGCCCGGTTTCCAGATCGGAGCGGACCAGTTTCACCCGCACCCGGTCCCCCAGGCGGAAGCGTTTGCCGCTGCGTTCGCCGAGCATCTGGTGCTTGGCCGGCTCGAAGTGGAAGTAGTCTTCGCCCAGTTCCGAAACGTGCACCATGCCTTCGACAAAGACATCGTCCAGGGCGACGAAAATGCCGAAGGCGGCAACGCCGGCGATGGTCCCCTGGAACTCCTCGCCGATGCGCTCCTTCATGTAGTAGCACTTGAGCCAGGTTTCCACGTCCCGGGTAGCCTCGTCGGCCCGGCGTTCGGTGCCGGAGCAGTGCATGCCGATATCGTCCCACTTGCCCGGGGCGTATTTTTCCCCGGCGAGCACAGCCTTGATGGAGCGATGCACCAGCAGGTCCGGATAGCGCCGGATGGGCGAGGTGAAGTGAGTGTAGGCCTCATAGGCCAGGCCGAAGTGCCCCAGGTTGTCCGGGCTGTACATGGCCTGGCGCAGGGAGCGCAGCATCACCGTTTGCAACAGCTGGGTATCCGGCCGGCCCTGGATTTTCTCCAGGAGGGCGGCGTAGTCCTTGGCCTTGGGCTCTTCGCCCCCGCCTAGGGAGAAGCCGAATTCCGCCAGGAATTCCCTCAGGTTTTCCAACTTTTCCGGCGTCGGGCCTTCGTGCACCCGGTAGAGGCAGGGCTGCTTGTGCTTATGCAGGAAATCGGAGGCGCAGACGTTGGCCGCCAGCATGCATTCCTCGATCAGGCGGTGAGCGTCGTTGCGCACCACCGGCACGATGTTGTCGATCTTGCCCTGGGCATTGAACAGCATCATGGTCTCCACCGTCTCGAAGTCGATGGCGCCGCGCACCTTGCGCGCCTTCACCAGGACCTGGAAGAGCTTGTAGAGGTTCTGCACATGGGGCTGCAGGCCTTGCTGGACCTCGGTTTCCGGCTGGGCCTCGCCACTCAGCCAGGACCACACCTGGTTGTAGGTGAGGCGGGCGTGGGAGCGGAACACTGCCGGGTAGAAGCGGTATTGCTTGATGCTGCCGGTGGCGGTGATGCTCATGTCGCACACCATGGCCAGGCGCTCCACGTCCGGATTGAGGGAGCAGATGCCGTTGGACAGCTTCTCCGGCAGCATGGGGATCACCCTCCGCGGGAAATAAACGGAGTTGCCCCGTTCGTAGGCATCCTTGTCCAGGGCCATGCCGGGTTTGACGTAGTGGGAGACGTCGGCGATAGCCACCACCAGGCGCCAGCCGCGACCATTCTTTTCGCAATAGACGGCATCGTCGAAATCCCGCGCCGTCTCGCCGTCGATGGTCACCAGGGGCAGCTGGCGCAGGTCTTCCCGGCCGGCGTGATCGGCCTTCTTCACCTTATCGGGCAGGGCCTTGTTCTCAGCCAGGGCGTTGGCGGAAAACTCGAAGGGCAGGTCGTGCTTACGCAGGGCGATTTCGATTTCCATGCCCGGGTCAGCGTAGTTGCCGAGGATTTCGGCAATGCGCCCAATGGGCTGGGAAACCTTGCTCGGCTGCTCGATCAGGTCCACGACCACCACCTGACCGGGACGAGCCTTGAACTTGGGCTTCTTGTCCGGGGCGATCAGGATATCCTGGCTGATACGCTTGTTCTCCGCCACCACGAACTGGATGCCGTGCTCTTCCATCAGGCGCCCCACCACCCGGGCATTGGCCCGCTCCAGCACCTCGACGATCACCGCCTCGCGCCGGCCCTTGCGGTCCAGACCGATGACCCGCACCAGGGCGCGATCACCGTGGAGCACCTTGTCCATCTGCTTCGGGGCCAGGAACAGGTCATCGCTACCGTCGTCGGGGCGCAGGAAGCCAAAACCGTCCGGATGGCCTTCCACCTTGCCCGGGATCAGGTCGGCCTTCTCCGGCAGCATGTAGGAATTCTTGCGGTTGCGCAGGGCCTGGCCATCACGCTCCATGGCATTGAGGCGACGCTGGAACAGGTCCTCCTCGTCCGGGCTGATATCCAGCAGGGACACCAGTTCATCGAAGCTTACCGGCCGCCCCTGCTCCTGCAGCAACTGCATGACATATTCGCGGGAAGGCAGGGGAATTGGGTACTTTTGCACCTCCCGCTCAAAAAACGGATCGTTTTTTCTAATTTTGGATAGTTTTCTTGTTGACATGTTTTTTCTTTACCTTATAATCGCGCCTTCTTACGACACCTGCCCAGGTGGCGGAATTGGTAGACGCACCAGGTTCAGGTCCTGGCGGTGGCAACACTGTGGAGGTTCGAGTCCTCTCCTGGGCACCAGGTTTCAGACATCAAGCCGGCTTTTGCCGGCTTTTTGTTTTTCTGGCCAATGTTCTGACATTCGGCAACATCCTCCCCCAAGACCACACCCCACCCTGCCCCATTCTGGGCACGGAGGAAATCGCATGAAAAAGTGGCAGATGAGGCCGCGGGAAATTTAGTCATTTTTCTCTTGAACAGCAATACTCGTTTCATTATAATACGGGCTCTTTTCGACGCCTGCCCAGGTGGCGGAATTGGTAGACGCACCAGGTTCAGGTCCTGGCGGTGGCAACACTGTGGAGGTTCGAGTCCTCTCCTGGGCACCAAGATTCAAGCAAAGCCGAAGATTCCTCAAGAATTTTCGGCTTTTTGCTTTTTCAGCCTGAATTTCCTGTTTTTCCGGAAAACCACGCCCCAGCCGGGCGCAGTTCCGAATTTCCTCTACAGCATCGTGCCGTAGCACGCCGAAACAAAAAAGCCGGCGCCAGGCGCCGGCTTGTGCCTTAAACGGCAAAGGGATGCCGCTTGAGGATGGTTTCGTCCCGTTCTGGGCCAGTGGAGACGATATCGATAGGAATCTCGCACAGGGCCTGGATACGATCCAGGTAGGCCTGGGCCGTGGCCGGCAGGTCTTCCCAACGCTTGGCACCGAAGGTGGTTTCCTTCCAGCCAGGCATGGTCTCGTAGATGGGCTCGCAACGGGCCACTTCGTCGGCACCGATGGGCAGCAGATCAAGCACCTTGCCGTCCAGTTTGTAGCCGGTGCAGATATGCAGTTCTTCCAGACCGTCGAGCACGTCCAGCTTGGTGATGCACAGGCCAGTCACGCCATTGATGCGGGCGGAACGGCGCAGGGCGGCAGCGTCAAACCAGCCGCAGCGGCGCTTACGGCCGGTGACGGTACCGAATTCCTTGCCCTTGGTGGACATCTGGTAACCGGGACAGCCGGCAGTGTCGATATCCAGCTCGGAGGGGAACGGACCGCCGCCGACGCGGGTGCAGTAGGCCTTGGTAATGCCCAGCACGTAGTGCAGCATACCGGGGCCGACACCGGCACCCGCTGCCGCCTGGCCGGCAACGCAGTTGCTGGAGGTGACGAAGGGATAGGTACCGTGGTCGATGTCCAGCAGGGTGCCCTGGGCACCTTCGAACAGCAGGTTCTGGCCAGCCTTGTTGGCTTCGTAGATGGCGGCGGAAACGTCGGCCACCAGGGGCTTGATCTGTTCCGCATTGGCCAGGGCCTGTTCCAGCACGGCTTCGTAGGAGACCGGCTCGGCGCCGAGCAGCTTGGTCAGGATGAAGTTGTGGTACTCCATCACTTCCTTCAGCTTGGCGGCGAAGCGCTCCGGGTGGAACAGGTCGTAAACCCGCAGGCCGCGGCGGGCCACCTTGTCTTCATAGGCCGGGCCGATGCCCTTGCCGGTGGTGCCGATTTTCTGGTCGGCGCACTTGGCGGCTTCGCGAGCCTTGTCGATGGCGGAGTGGTAGGGCAGGATCAGGGGACAGCCAGGGCTGACCTTGAGGCGGGAACGCACGTCCAGTCCGCCGTCTTCCAGGATCTTGATTTCGGCCAGCAGATGCTGGATGTCCAGCACCACACCGTTGCCGATATAGCACTGCACACCGTCACGCACGATACCGGAGGGCACCAGGTTGAGCTTGTATTCACGCTCGCCCACCACCAGGGTGTGGCCGGCATTGTGACCGCCCTGAAAGCGCACCACGCCCTGGGCGTTGTCCGTCAGCCAGTCGACGATTTTGCCCTTACCTTCATCGCCCCACTGCGTGCCGACGACTACGACGTTTTTAGCCATGCTGCTTAGTCCTTGTTGATTGCTTCAATAATCCAGTTGCCCCCCGCCCGCACCAAGCGGCGGTCGCACAGCACTCCCTCGAGGCTTGCGCCAGGCAATTCTTCCACCACCACGTTCCCTTCGGCCCGCAGTGCGGCAACCTGCTCGGCCAGCCCCCCATCGCCATCGGCACAGGGCGCCAGGATAGCTCCGGCGCGGGTAGCGGCGGGCGCCAGGCGCGCCACTTCGCGCAGGTCCATGGAGAAGCCGGTAGCCGGACGGGCGCGACCGAAGGCCTGGCCCGCGCCATCGTAGCGCCCCCCCAAGGCCAGGGCACTGGCACAACCGGGGCTGTAGGCCGCAAACACCATACCGTTGTGGTAATGATAGCCGCGCAGATCCGAAAGGTCGAAACCAATGGGCAGATCACCCGCCTTCTCGGCCAGACGGGAAAGGGATTCCAGGGCCGCCGTCACTGCCGGCAGAGCAGGCAGTTCTCGAGCCGCCCGGGCCAGGATTTCGGCGCCACCATAGAGCTCCGGCAGGCGCAACAGGGCCGAACGATAGGGCTCGGCCAGGTTGCGGCAAGCCTCGTTCAGGCCGGGCACATCCTTGGCCTGGAGCAGGGCAAAAATCTCTTCGTCGGCTTCTGCCGGGAGACCGGCGGCTTCGGCCAAGGCGCGGAAGATGCCCACATGACCGAGATCGAGGCGGGTGGCGGAAAGGCCTGCACCGGCCAGGGAAGCAGCCATGAGGCGGATGATTTCCAGATCCGCTTCGACACCGGCACAGCCGTAGATTTCGGCACCGATCTGAATCGGCTCCCGGGTCGCCGCCGTGGCGGCCGGCAAGGTGTGCAGCACGCTGCCGCAATAGCTCAGGCGCACCACCCCTTCCCGGTTCAGCAGGTGGGCATCGATACGGGCCACCTGGGGGGTGATGTCGGCGCGCACACCCATGGTGCGACCGGAAAGCTGGTCCACCAGCTTGAAGGTTTTCAGGCGCAGGTCCTGGCCAGCCCCGGTAAGGAGGGATTCCAGGTATTCCAGCATCGGCGGCATGACCAGCTCATAGCCATGGAGGCGGAACAGATCCAGGGTCTGGCGGCGCAGGCGCTCGATATTGTGGGCTTCGGCAGGGAGCGCGTCAGCCAGGTATTCAGGTAAAAGCCAGTTCATTTCACAAACATGATGATGACGACGCCGACCAGCATGGCGGTAAGGCCGATAAAGCGAATCTGGCCGTCGTTGAGTTGAATGAGGCGGCGAAAGGTGTCACGCCACGCCGTCGGGGTCAAGAAGGGGACAATGCCTTCGAGCACCAACATCAGGGCGAAGGCGAGGAAAAGGTTGTCACCCATCAATGGTCTGCAGTCGAATTGAAGAAGCTGGGTCGGGCCGGACGGCTCACTTGCCGCGGCTGGCTGAGCCCGAACCCTTCAGGTACTTGAAGAATTCGGAATTGGGCTCCAGCACCATTACGTCACTCTTGGTGCGGAAGGTGGACCGGTAGGCTTCCAGACTGCGATAGAAGGCGAAGAACTCCGGATTCTGGCCGAAGGCCTGGCCGTAGATGGCGGCAGCCTTGGCATCACCCTCGCCCTTGGTCTTCTGGGCATCGCGATAGGCCTCGGCGACAATCACTTCCCGCTGCTTGTCAGCATCGGCACGGATCTTTTCGGCTTCGGCGGAACCTTCCGAACGCAGTTCGTTGGCCACCCGCTTGCGCTCGGCCTCCATGCGGCGATAAACGGACTCGCTCACTTCCTGGGGCAGCTCCACCCGCTTCAGGCGCACATCGACGATCTCGACGCCAATTTTGCGAGCATCAATATCGGCCTTGGCACGCATATCCTCCATGATTTTGTCCCGCTCACCGGAGACCACATCATGCACGGTGCGTTTGCCGAACTCGCCGCGCAGGCCGTCATTGACGGTCTGGGAGAGGCGGGTCTTGGCGCGGGATTCATCGCCGCCGACCGAGATGTAATAGAGCTTGGGATCGACGATGCGCCACTTCACGTAGGAATCCACCAGCACGTTCTTTTTCTCGGAAGTGATGAAGCGCTCCGGTTCCGGGTTATCCATGGTCAGGATGCGGCGATCGAAAAAGCGCACATTCTGGATCAGGGGCCACTTGAAATTGAGACCCGGGGCGGTGATGACCTGCTTCACCTCGCCCAGCTGGAAGACCAGGGCGTATTGGCGCTGATCCACGGTAAACAGAGAGAGGGAAAGCACCACCAAAATGGCGACGGCAAGGCCGCCCAGGAGACTGAGACTTTGTTTCATAAAAGACCTCCTAGCGGCTTTCCCGATCCCGGGAACGCAGGGAATCGCGGGAACGCATGTCGTTTTTCTCTACCTGGGGCGGCGCTTCTGAAGACAGCGGCGCCACCGGGCGGGCAGGCAGGCTCGGCTCGTTGGCCAGGGGCGCGGCTTGAGCCGTACCAGCTGCACCGGGAACGGCACCAGCAGCCTGCATCAGCTTATCCAGGGGCAGGTAGAGCAGATTGCCCTGGCCCTTGGCATCGATCATCACCTTGGAGGTATTGCTCAGCACCTGCTGCATGGTTTCCAGATAGAGGCGACTGCGCGTCACCTCCGGCGCCTTGCTGTACTCGGTGAGGATCTGCTTGAAGCGGCTGGCATCACCCTCGGCGGTGGCAATCATGCGCTGCTTGTAGCCCTCGGCTTCCTGCAACAGACGTGCGGCCGTGCCCTTGGCCTTGGGGATGACATCGTTGGCATAGGCCTGGCCTTCGTTTTTCTGCCGCTCCCGGTCCTGGCCGGCCTTGACGGCGTCGTCAAACGCCGCCTGCACCTGCTCCGGCGGCTGGGCGTTCTGCATGGTTACCTTGGAGATGAGAATGCCGGTCTTATAGCGGTCGAGAATATCCTGCATCAGCTTGGAAGCCTGGGTGGCCACCTGCTCGCGCCCTTCGTAAAGGACGAAATCCATCTTGCTCTTGCCCACCATTTCGCGAATGGCAGTTTCCGCCGCCTGCATCACGGCATCGTCGGCATGGCGGTTGTTGAACAGGAACTCCACCGGATCCTTGAGGTAGTACTGCACGGCAAATTGAATATTGATGATGTTTTCATCATCCGTGAGCATCAGGGCTTCCTTGAGCACCTTGTTCTTCTCGGTGCCCCGGTAGCCCACCTCGACGGTACGCACGCCGGTGAGATTCACCAGCTCGTGGGTTTCGATGGGGAACGGCAAGCGCCAGCGCAGGCCCGGCTCGGTAGTCTCTTTGAACTTACCGAACTGCAGCACCACGCCCCGCTGCGAGGCATCGACGATATAGAAGCCGCTGGCCAGCCAGACAATGGCGATCAGGCCGATGATGAGACTCAGACCGCCGCCGAACAGCTTGGGGCTGAAATCGAAGCCAGGACCATCGCCACCACCGGAATTGCCGCCCCGGCCCTTGTTACCGAACATGCCGGAGAGACGGCGGTTGAAATCACGCCACAGCTCTTCCAGATCGGGAGGACCTTGATTGGGACCACGGCCACCGCCGTCTTTACCACGGTTGCCCCACTGGGGGTCGTTGAGCGACATCAGGAGACCAATGCTAGAAATCATGTCGGGGGACTCGCGTCGATGGCGGTGTCGGCAGCCGGATTTTCGCTTTCTGCGCTTTCTGGCTTGACGCTACCGCGGGATTTTTCCTGGGCAAACTCCACCAGCGCCTGGCGCAGCAGATCCAGGCCTTCACCGGTCCGAGCGCTTACCCGGACGCGACGAATTCTATCATAGTCGCCCCGCTCCACAGCGGGAGGCAGGCCGGTGAGGTCAGCCTTGTTCCATACCAGGATCTGGGGCACCTGGTCAGCGCCGATTTCGGTCAAGACCTTATTCACTTCCACGATCTGCTCTTCCCGTACCGGGGAGGCGGAATCCACCACGTGCAACAACAGGTCAGCCTCTGCCGTAGCTTCCAAGGTCGCCTGGAAAGCGGCCACCAGGGAATGGGGCAGATCGCGAATGAAGCCGACGGTATCGGAAATGACGATGGAACCAGCCTCCGGCAGCCACAGTTTGCGGGAGGTGGTATCCAGGGTGGCAAACAGCTGGTCGGCGGCATACACGCCGGCCTTGGTCAGGGTATTGAACAGGGTAGACTTGCCGGCATTGGTGTAGCCCACCAGGGAGACATTGAGCACCTCCCGCCGTGAACGGGCGCGCCGCTGCACACCGCGCTGGCGGGAAAGGCGGTTGAGGCGCTCCTTCAGGGCTTTCACCCGGATGCCGAGCAGGCGACGGTCGGTTTCCAGTTGGGTTTCACCCGGACCGCGCAGACCAATACCACCCCGCTGCCGCTCCAGGTGGGTCCAGCCCCGCACCAAGCGAGTGGCCAGATGCTCCAGCTGGGCCAATTCCACCTGCAGCTTGCCCTCGGCACTCTGGGCTCGCTGGGCGAAGATATCCAGGATCAGGCTGGTGCGGTCGATCACCCGGCACTGCAGGGCGCGCTCCAGGTTACGCTCCTGCCCCGGCGACAACTCGTGGTTGAAAATCACCAGATTGGCGTCATAGGCCGAGGCGATGGCGCGGATTTCCTGCACCTTACCCTTGCCGGCGAAGGTTGCCGGATCGGGAGAACCTCGCTTAGCCACGATGACGTCGGCCACTTCGGCACCGGCAGAAGTAGCCAGGAGGCGCAATTCCTCCAGGGAATCGGTCACATCCTCGCGACCGAAATCGATCTGGATCAGCAGGGCGCGTTCAGACCCGGGGACCGAACGGTCACCGGAGGCGGGACGATCAAACATGGGTCAGCCGGGACGACAGAGAGGCAAACGGGGACGGCGAAACGCCGAAATGAAACGGCCCGCCGCGAGGAGCAGCGGGCCGAAAAAAGAGCTGTTTGGCGGTGGCGTGGTCACGCCTCGGAGCCGCTGCCACTATCCTGCTGGATATTGACGGGCCGGGCCGGAACGACGGTAGAGATGGCGTGCTTATAGACCATCTGGGTCACGGTGTTCTTGAGCAGCACCACGTACTGGTCGAAGGACTCGACCTGGCCCTGGAGCTTGATACCGTTCACCAGGTAGATGGAGACGGGAACATGCTCGCGTCGGAGGGTGTTGAGAAACGGGTCTTGTAACAGTTGCCCTTTGTTGCTCATGGTCGAAACTCCATGTTTCGTTGTTATGGAAGGCCTACTCTAATGGATTTCCCCGGGGAATGCCACCGGGAAAACCATAGTTTTCAAGTCTTTTTCCGCGCCGCACCCCGGGTAGCTGGTCCTCGGGAGGCGGCACCCTTGGTTGCACTACCCTTGGTTGCACTACCCTTGGTTCCCCCTTCCTTGGCCGCAGCCTTGGCGGCAGCGGCTCTCACTGCTGCGCTCTTGGCGGCACCGGTCGGGCGGAAGGTATCCCGGGGGTTGCTGATCTTGCGCTCGGTCTTTTCCGCGTAGGGGTTGTGGGTGACGTTGAACTGGATACGCAAGGGCGTTCCTTGCAGTTTGAACACGGTACGAAAAGTGTGTTCCAGATAACGGCGATAACTTTCCGGCAAGCCATCCAATGCATTGCCGTGAATCACGATCAGGGGCGGATTGGAGCCGCCCTGGTGGGCATAGCGCAGCTTGGGCCGGAAGGCGCCGTGGCGGGGTGGTGCCTGCTTGGCCACGGCATCGATGAGCACCCGGGTCAGCTTCGGCGTGGAAAGCTTGGCCATGGCGGCGGCATAAGCACCATCCACCGACTTGAACAGGGGCTCCAGCCCCTGGCCCTTGAGGGCGGAGATGTAGTGGAAGCGGGCAAAGCTGAGGAAGTTCAGCTTGCGCTCCAGCTCCGCCTTGACCCGGTCACGGCCGTAGGAATCCAGGTTGTCCCACTTGTTCACCGCCACCACCAGGGCCCGGCCCGACTCGAGAATGAAGCCGGCGATATGGGCATCCTGGTCGGAAATGTCCTGCTGGGCATCGAGCACCAGCACCACCACGTGGGCATCCTCAATGGATTGCAGGGTCTTGATCACCGAGAACTTCTCGATGGATTCGAAGACCTTGCCGCGGCGACGCAGGCCAGCGGTATCTATCAGGGTATAGGGGCGGCCATTGCGCTCGAAATCGACAAAAATGGCATCCCGCGTGGTACCCGGCATGTCGAATGCAATCACCCGCTCCTCGCCGAGGAAGGCGTTGATGAGGGTGCTCTTGCCCACGTTAGGGCGGCCAACAATGGCCACCCGTGGCGTCTCGGACTTAATTTCATCCGGATCGGGCTCGGGGAAATCGGCCAGAGCCATTTCCACCAAACCGCGCACACCTTCGCCGTGAGTGGCGGAGATGGGGTTGGGCTCGCCCAGACCCAGTTCATGGAAATCCGCCGCCACCAGGCCGCTATTGAGGCCTTCGGACTTGTTCACCGCCACGAAAACGGGGCGCTGGGCGCGCCGCAGCTTGTTGGCGATTTCCTTGTCCTGAGCGGTCATGCCGACCCGGCCGTCCACCACGAATACCACCACGTCGGCTTCGACGATGGCCTGCTCGGTCTGGCGGGCCATTTCGTGCATGATGCCGTCCTTGGCCAGAGGCTCGAAGCCGCCGGTATCCACCACCAGGAAGGGTTTGTTGCCCACCTTGCCATGGCCGTAGTGACGATCCCGGGTCAAGCCCGGGATATCGGCGACGATGGCGTCCCGGGTTTTGGTGAGGCGATTGAAGAGGGTGGACTTGCCGACATTGGGGCGTCCAACCAGGACCAGGGTGGGTTTCACGAAATATTATTCCTAGGGGTGCGATTACTACTGGACATCCAGGGCAAACAAACCGCCGCCAGTGGTCTGGAACAGCCAGCCGTGTTCCAGGGCCTGGGGCAGAGCCGCTATCGGCGTGCCATCGGTATTGAAGCGGGCAGCGAAGGAGCCGTCCTCATGATTGAGGAAGTGCACCACCCCCTTCACATCGGCCACGGCCACCAGACCGCGAATCACCAGGGGGGCAGAGAGCTGACGCAGGAAGAGCTTGTCCTGCTTCCACAGGGAGGCGCCACGGTAACGATCGAGGGCATGGACAGCCCCCTTGTCGTCCGAGATATAGACGTTGCGGCTATCCATGGCCATGCCGGCCGCACTGGACATATCCCGGGCCCAGATCAGGTTGCCATTGGTCAGGTCGAAACAGGCGACTCGGCCCTGATAGGCGACGGCGCAAACCTGGGGACCATCGATGACAGGGGGGCTGGTGATATCCGCCACCCGGTCCAGTTCAGTCGCTCCTTTTGGCAGGGCCACGGTGCCTTCCCACACGGCAGCGCCGTTTTGCAGGGCCACGGCCACCAGCTTGCCGCCGGGGAAACCGGCAAAGACGTGGTGATCGGAAATGAGGGGGGGCGCGGCGTTGCGCAGGGAGAGGGCCGGGTTGGTGCGCTGATAGACCCACTTGCGCTTGCCGTCGAGCTGGTCGTAGCCGTAGAGACGATTATCGCCGCTGCGCACCACCACCATGTCGTCGCCCACCGCCGGTGCCGCCAGGATATCGCTGCTGGCCTTGGCCTTCCACAGGGGCTTGCCATCGGCAGCGTCGAAAGCCAGGAGATCGCCCTTGGGCGTCCCTACCGCCACCAGCTTGCCGTCACTGCCGACACCGCCGGAAATGGGCATGCCAACGGAGATGCGCCAGACCTGGACACCGTTGTCCAGGCGCACTAGAGTGCCATCCTGGGCCGCGGCATAGACCGAACTGCCGACCACCGCCGGGGTGAAGACATAGTCACCGGCCTTGCCGACCTTGGCCTGCCACTGGCTGCGAATCTCGGCGCTCGGGGTGAAGCTCTGCAGCTCCGCCATTTTCTGCTTGCCGGAGGCGGCGAAGGGATTGATCTTGTCCAGGGTGGAGCAGCCGGCCAGGGCCAGGGCTGCGAGCAGGATCAGGGGAGCGGCGGCGCGGCGGGAAATCACTTGCCGTCTCCGAGGGCATCAGCCTTCTCCGCCAGGGCCTGGCGGTAGGGGCCGTTGGCCTGGGCATTCTGCAGGGAGTTCTGGCCGGACTTGGAGTTGGCATCCAGGGCCGCGAGGGCGGCCTGGAAGGCAGCCTTGGCTTCAGCCTTCTTGCCCTGGGCGAGCAGGATGTCGCCCTTGGTTTCAGCGTAGCGGGCGACATAGGCCTGGCCCGGCTTGGCTTCCACCTGTTTCAGGGCCTCGTCATAGGCTTTTTCGTCGAGCAGCACAGCCGCCAGGCGCAGGCGGGCCAGATCCTGCAACTCATCCTTGCCGTGTTCGGCCACCCAGGTCAGTTGCAGCTTGGCCGTCTTCAGGTCGCCAGACTCAAAGCTGGCCTTGGCAGCGATCAAGGCGCCCAGGGGAGCGTAGGCGCTGCGGCTGAAGTTCTCCAGGAGTTCGCCGGTGGCGGCCTTGAGACGCTGGGGATCGTTTTCCGCTGCCGCCTTCTGCACCACGGCAAAAACGGCGGAGGCCTGGGCTGCCTGCTTGTTCTGATACCAGTTCCAGCCCTGCCAACCGACCACGGCGAGGGACCCGGCAACCACCAGGCCGGTCACCAGATTGCCGTGCTGCTTCCACCAGGCCTTGATTTCGGCCAGTTGTTCCTGTTCTTCCAGATCGTAGACGGCCATTTACGCTTCTTCCCAATCAATAATCGAATCCATGAGCGTCGCTGCCAGGTCGTCCACCTTGACCCGCTGCTGCTCGTT
>DATEZY010000128.1:0-3078 GCA_035255085.1 Azospira sp.
GGCCAGGAATTCGTCGATCAGGCGGGCCAGCACTTCCTCCTCGTCGCCGTCGGCCAGACCCAGGATCTCGGCCACCATTTTCATCTTGTTCGGATTGACCCGGCGTTCCCGGGCCGGGGCCGCCGCTTGGGGCGCGGCGGCTGGCGCCTCTTCCCAGGGCGGCAGGTCGTCGTCGCCGGCAACGGGTGCAGCAAGTACCGGGGCGGGAGCCGGCGGCGCTTCCGGGGCCGGCACCTTCTTGCTGCGGCGGATGCCTTCGGCCGAGAGGGCGCTTTCGACCACCTGCTTGGGCAACTTTTCCCCTTCCTGGATCTGCTCGATCAGGGTATCCACCTTGGCCTCGTTTTTCTGGGCCAGCTTTTCCAGCTGGATGGCGGTGCTGGTGCTGGAAATCTTGCCCGAATCGAGGAGGGCCGTGACCTTGGGGGAGAGGTTGGCGGCGGCGGTGGCCTGGTTGAGCCAGGTGGGGGTACGGCCGAAGTGTTCCGCGGCTGCTTCCTTGCTCTCGAAACGCTCAGCGATGGTCTGGATGGCGTTGGCCATATCCCGGGGTTCCAGGGGGGCGCGCACGCCCAGGCCTAGGTTTTCGAAGACCTGGATTTCCAGGGTCTCTTGCGGATCGCAGGGGCGTACCAGGGCCGGCACCTGGGTTTCGCCGGCCAGGACGGCGGCGCGCCAGCGGCGTTCGCCGACGATCAGCCGGTAGCGCCCGGCGCTGTCAGCCGGCTGCACCACCAGGGGCTGGATCAGGCCCTTGGCCTTGATGGCATTGACTAGGCCCTTGAGACCGGTTTCGTCGCCGTGCTTGCGCGGGGCCTCGGGGTCCGGATCGATCAGGGTGACATCGATCAGTTTGAATTCGGGAGGGGTTTCTTTGAAGGCCATGACAGCTCCACCGGGGTTTGGCGAAAGGGGCGGCATGTTGCGACTTTTTTCCGCCTTTTTCAACTACTGCCGGTGCCCTGGCCCGAGCGCGGCCACGGGGAGGAGGCTTGCCAATGATGCCAACGACGGAACCCATAAAAAAGAGGCCGGTGGGTTATCCGCCAAAAGCCAGACAACCCATCGGCCATCCTTCGCGCCATCGCGATGAACCTCCCTGGCTCCGCCACGGACACCAAGGAGCTACCACCGGAAGGCCCTGCCCTTCGAGCCGGACACCGGAGCCGACGCTCCGTAGCGACTCGAATCATCGCCTCTCGTGGCACTTCCAGTATAGGTCAGAATTTGACGTTTTTCAGGTACTGGGCGGGGGCTCCGGCGGCCTAACAGCCAAGTGTTCCGGGGCTGTGATGACCGGAATTAGGGGGTATTAGTACCTCCAGCGGCAGCCTGAAAAATGGCTGAACACATCAAACTATGCCCCGTTGGACACTGGGTACGAGCAAGGTGAGCAATCCGCTTTAGTTCCGAGGTATCGGTGCTACCGTCGATGTGCCGGAGAACAAAATTGAGGAATTCGCCGTTTTTACTTTCAAGGGATGCAACCTGGGGTAGGGTTTCCCACTGCGTAGCAAGTAAGTGAACGACTGACTCTGTAAAACCCTCTGCGATAGTTCCATCATCGCAATGGGCGAAGCGTTTAAAAGCCTTATAGATTTGTTTCCAGTCTGGAAGGCGGGATACGCTGTCTTCAGCAGCCATGGCTTCTTCGCGGGTACATTCTTTCGCAAAAGAGGGCAAGGAAGTGGTGAGATACGCAACAAGGATAAGCAACAGTATGCGAACGGGTGGGAGCCTAAAGTGGATTAGAACTGCTAGCCGATGCGCATTGGGCTTTAAGGCGTTGCTTATTTGCACCATTGCTTTTCGCAGGGAATGCCGTCGTTGTTCCCATCCATCTTGACCCCCGGGCAGTTTTGCAAGAAGAAAGTCGCTTCTTGGCAGGATGTCATTTGGGAGCAGTATGTTCGGCCGTCGCACTTGAACTGTTGTGAGGGATCGGCTGCAAGAGGGCTGCGCGGACTCGCGGCTTCCTCTGCTCGTTGAGTGCTAGCAAATGCGACGTGTTTGCCTTGATATTTTGTGTAGCTCTGCCAACCGACAGCGACAAGAATTCCGATAAGAATAAGTTTTTTCATAGATAAGGCGATTCAATCAGTGTTCACATGCCACCTTGGGCCTGTATATGGATTGATATGAATAGACCTGGATTATGCTATGGTAATTAATTGAGCAGCTAGGCGTTCTCCGTCATGGCATAAAAAAGCCCCGGGTTTTGCGTGGGGCTGGGGGGGGGGAGGCTGATCGCCCTGCGGCGAGGCTGGCTGTTGCGGCATCCCACTCGAAGGTCTTGTAGGCAGACGAGCTTACTGTCTGGCTGGAGCTTTTATCCAGGCGTGGTTGCTGGAGGTAAGCATGCTACTTACCTCTACCCATCCTTCGTCCTTCATCCAGGTGCAATACGGAATCCGAACCCAGAGACTAGGATCGCGAGGTACCCAGCTGCACCCGTTTACGACCCGAGTGACCATGTTCACTTCGCCGGGCTTGCCATGGCCAAAGCGCACTTCAACAAATTCGCCTTTCTTGACTGCAAGCGAGGATGGGCTGAATGCGTACTGCCGACTCACCGTTTCCTGTACTCCACCACAACAATAGACCCGCCCGACAACAAGATAGCCAGTTTCGGTATTGCCATCTGGTGGTATTGCCGTTGTCAGTTCCTTGAATAGCGCTTGGCTCTCGTCGTTGGCATTCCACTTAAGTGAAATGAAGCCGGTAGCGCTGCGTATGAATTCTGCATAGCCAGTTGAGTCCTTGAGGACCTCGGCCCTTGCAACATTCAATACCTGCATGACACGGAAGGCACCCAGCGGTATCTGGTTGGGGAATATGTCGCCCTCCTGATCCTTCTGCATCGTGACTTGTGCACATCCGGCGAGAAGCACTGAAATGAACAACACCAATCTTGTTTGATTGCCAATAATCATAGCCATCCTCCTGGTGAAATATTTATTAGCACTGCCTGGCAGTTTGCACCGATGCTCTTGCATCCATTATGGGTACAGAATGCCTTGCCCTACAAGGAAGGAGCCTCAGTCGAGTCCGAGCGGCAACTTCCATGACGGGGGCACC
>DATEZY010000129.1:0-5500 GCA_035255085.1 Azospira sp.
TTTCGGGAGATTCGCCATGTATTTCAAGGACCGTGCCCAGGCTGCCGCCCAACTGGCGGCGGCACTCAAACCCTGGTCGGGCAAGAATCCCCTGGTCCTGGCCATTCCCCGGGGTGGCGTGCCCATGGGACGCATCATCGCCGAGGCCCTGGGAGGGGAACTGGACGTGGTGCTGGTGCGCAAGATCGGCGCCCCCGGCAATCCGGAATTCGCCATCGGTGCGGTGGATGAATCGGGCTGGTCCTACCTGGCGGATTACGCGCCCCTGGCAGGGGGCAGCGAGGCCTACATCGCCGCTGAAACCCGGGCCCAGCAGGCGGTGATGGCCCGTCGCCGCGCCCAATACACCCCGGTTCGGCCACCCATCGACCCGGCCGGGCGCATCGTTATTGTCGTCGATGACGGTCTGGCCACAGGGGCCACCATGATGGCAGCCCTCCACGCCATCCGCGCCCGCCGTCCCCAGCACCTGGTCTGTGCCGTGCCGGTGGCCTCCACCGAGGCCGCCGACAAGGTGCAAGCCTACTGCGACGAACTGGTATGCCTGGACCAGCCCCCGGAATTCCAGGCGGTGGGCCAGTTCTACGCCCATTTCCCCCAGGTGGAGGACGAGGAGGTGGTGGCGACCCTGGCCATTCCCCGCTCACCGCCGACGCCTTGACTCAGGACACGGTGCCAGTCGGACAAGGCCGCGCCCAGAAGAAGCACCTGGAGCGCTACCAGGGGATCAATTCCCGACGGCCGGGCCAATCGCTCCATCCACACCGAGCTCCTTGAGCCGGTCCAGGTCGTCCTTGCTCCCGACCCCGGCGGCGATCACCGTAATTCCCAGGCTGTGGGCCACACCGCAGAAGCGCTGGACGAATTCCTGCCCCCCCGGATTTTGATTGAGCCCCCGCACCAGGTCCGGATGCAGCTTGACATAGTCGAGCCCCAGCTCGGTGAGCTTTTCGCTCTCGGAAAGCCGGTGGCCGAACAGCTCCACACCGACGCGGCAGCCCAGCTCCTTCAGCACCCGGCACAAATCCCGGAAGGCATCGAAATACTTGAAGGCGCCGTGCTCCGGCACTTCGAACCAGAGACGCCCGCACAGCTCCGGATATTGCCGCAGCAGGTTGCACAGGTCGTTGTGGAAGGTCCAGTTGTTCAGGGTATTGGCCGACAGATTGACCGCGATATCGTCCTTGACCGTAGCCAGATGCTCGATCGCCAGCCGAATCACGGCCAGGTCGATCGGCGCGGTCAGATGCAGGTGGGCGGCAATGGGCATGAAATCGGCCGCCGTCAGGGACGGAGCGTTGGGCTCGGCCTGCAGGCGGATCATGCCCTCCTGGTGCACCGGGTCACCGGCCCGATCGAGCACCGGGTAGAACACAAGATGCAGCTTGCTGCCTGCCACGGCCTGGGTCAGCAAGGTCTTCCATTGCTCCCCTGGAATCACTTTCTTCAGATCATCGCCGGCGATGGCATGCCAGGTATTGGCCCCTTCGCCTTCCGCCACGGCAAGGGCGGTATCGACCTTGGAGAGAATATCGACGAACTGGTCGCCCCGGGCGTAATGCACTGAACCAACATGGAAAAGCTCTGGCAAGGCGGTCCATTTCGCCACCAGCCGCTCATCCAGCAGGCCCGCCAGTTGTTGCGCCACCGCCTGGGCATCATCGGCCCCCGGCAGCATCACCGCGATATCGCCAGCCTTCACCCGACCGGCAAAACCACCTTCGCGCTGCTTGGCGAAATCGAGGAAAACCTGACCAAGCTCCCGCAGCAGCTGATCCGTTGCCACCCGTCCCAGGGTCTCATTGATTTCATTCAGGTCCGGCAGGCGCATCAAGGCCAAGACGCCGTGCCGGGCAGCTTCGGCGCTGGACAGCTCGTCGTGCAGATGGGCCATGAAATGATCACGATTCGGCAAGCCGGTCAGCTGGTCGTAATTGGCACGACGCTGCAGTTCTTCCAGACGCCCCGCCGCTTCGTTGAACATCTGCCGGATGCGCTCGACCATGCCGTTCATGGCCCGGGCCACAGCCTGCAGCTCCGGAGTCCGGGGCTCGGCAATGGTAATGAAGCGCCGCTCGCCGATGGCCCCGGCTTGCTTCACCACATCGCCCAGGGAACGGCCGATCATGCGCAGGATCAGCATGCCGAGAATTCCCGCCACGCCGCCGCCCAGGCCAAACCACATGACCAGACGCGCCACCTGGTCCCACAGGGCCTTGTAGGCAAACTGGGTGTGGCTCACCACCTTCACGGTGGCGTACTGTTTCCAGCCGTCGCTCACCTGGGCCTGGCCCGGGGTCGAGGGAATCGGCAGCATTTTCACGAACCAGGCGGGAACGTGGGATTCCACCTTGTCCTGCAGACGCTGGGCAATCACCTTGCCGAGGGGATCGACCACCGAGATTTCCTGGTAGTAGCCGGTATCGAACAGGGCCGCCACCTGCAGGTCGATATTGACCGGATCCTTCTCCTGCTGGGTCATGGCCAATGCCAGGGAGGTGGCGTTGTCGCTGTTCTTGCGCTCCAGCTCCTGCACCAGATAGCCCCGGGCCGACCAGATGCTGATGGACAGACTTCCGGCAAAAGCCACCACGGTCGAAATCACGACCGCCAGCCATAATTGACGCATCAATGACATAGACACCCCACCCTATTCAATTCCTTCGGCCTTCATTTTCTGGACCAGATCATTCCAGCGGGACAAGCGGCTGCCGCCCCCTGGCTGCGGTACGTTACTGCCGGCACCGAACACCCCCTCGGAGTTGAAGCTGAAAATCGGCAGCAGGTCGGGCCGCCGCGATGCCGGCCGGATCTCACTCACCAGGTTATCCAGCACCATGGGCTCGGCCTCCGGCGAGGGGTAGTAGGTGAGCACCATATGGGCCTGGGTAATGTTGCTTTCCGCACCGCCGATTCTCGCCTTGACGTAAGTGATCCGCAGCTTGCTCACCGGCACCCCGAGGAACTTCAGGGAGAAGTACTTGGCGATGGCATAGTCCTCGCAATCGCCGGCCCCCTTCATCAGGGCTTCAATCGGCGTCGCCCAGTAATCCTTCTGTCCCCACAACTTCAGGTCATCCTCAAAACGCAGCTTGCGATTGAAGTATTCGTTGATGTCCTTCAGCTTCTCCTGTTCCGACTCCGTCCTGAACAGGTTCAGTACATGATTCCAGTCCTTGACCACCGCTGCCGCGTTGGCTCCATAGCGCTTCTGGGCGGCCTGCAACACATGGTCAAGTTGCAGACCATCGTCGGCATAACCGAGATAAACGCATCCCACTCCTCCGGCAAAAGCCAGACTCCACACGCAGTGTCTGAGTGTTAATGGAAACACGCTGGAAGTGCTCTTAAGTATCTGAGTTAATTGTAGACATCAGCATATAGCCTAACTAAAATCGTAGCCAAGCCTTTTAAATCAATACAAACACTGGTGGGGATCATTTAATGTCAGGCATCTTTAAACACACTACCGTCGCTGTAGTTCTGGCTATGGCATTCTCGGGGGCCCAGGCTGCCGAAAGCTTCCGCCTGGAAGACGCGGCGAGCAAGGCCGTACAAACCAATCCTGAAGTGGTTTCCAAGTGGCACCAGTTCCAGGCCAGCATTTACGAACGCGACGTCACCCGTGGGCGTTACCTGCCGACATTGGATGTGCTCTTCGGTACCGCCTACGAGCAACGCAAGTCGCCACTGTACAACCCCTACGAACAGCGTAACTACAACTTCCAGAACACCAAGGTCACCCTGCGCCAGAACCTGTTTGAGGGTTTTGCCACCGTCAATGACACCAAGCGCCTCGAGCATGCCAGCATGGTGCGTTTCTACGAAATGCTGGATCTCTCCGAAAGCGCAGCCCTGGAAGCGACCAAGGCCTATATCGATGTCTGGCGCTTCCGTCGCCTGGTCAATTATGCCGAAGAAAACTACGCCACCCACCGGATCCTGTACGAAAAGATCAAGGAACGCGCCCAGTCCGGCGTTGGCCGCCGGGTGGACCTGGAAACCGCGGCTGGCCGTCTGGCCCTGGCCGAGTCCAATCTGCTGACTGAAACGGCCAACCTGCACGATGTCACGGCACGCTACCAGCGCGTTGTCGGTAGCCTGCCCCCGGCCGACATGGCCCCTCCGCCGGCCGATGTCCTGCTCAAGGATTTCCCGAAGGACCGCGTCAGCAGCATCAATCGCAGCTTTGAAAAGTCTCCGGCCCTGAAGGCAGCCTTCGAGAACATTCTCTCCGCCATGCGCAACGTGGAAGTTCAGAAAGCTGGCTACTACCCGCGCATCGATGCCTACGCCGAGAAAACCCACGACAAGAATGCGGGTGGCTACGGCACTCAGTTTGGTGACCCGAGCAGCAACACCGATGCCACCACCGTCGGCGTGACGGCGACCTGGAACCTGTTCCGTGGCTTCCAGGACATCAACCGCCAACGTAAGGCGGCGGAAGAAAAGAACAGCGCCAAGGATCTGCGGGAAAAGGTTTGCCGCGACATCCGGCAAAACGCCGCCATGGCCTACAACGACAAGGTGCGCCTCACCGAGCAGGTGAAATACCTGGACCAGCACCAGTTGAGCACCGACAAGGCCCGTGAAGCCTTCCGCCGTCAGTTCGATATCGGCCAGCGGACCCTGCTCGACGTTCTGGATACGGAAAACGAGTACTTCACCGCACGCCGCAACTATGTGAATGGCGAACAGGATCTGCTGATCGCCTACGCCAAGTACCAGGCTGCTTCGGGCAACCTGCTCAATACCCTGCAACTGAAGAACCTGGACATGGAGCCGCCTTCTCCGCAAACCACGCCGGAAGAAGATATGCTGACCACCTGCCCGGCTGAAGCCATCGACGTTCCGGCCATCGACAAGGAAGACCTCTACAAGCGCGCCCTGGCCAAGGAAGAACTGGTGCGTGGCCAGACGACGCCGGCCGAAGCTGCCGCACCTGCCGCCAAAGCCCCGGCCACCGTCACCCCGAAGGCGGCACCTGCAGCCAAGCCCCAGGCCAAAAAAGTGCAGCCGAAGAAGAAGCCCTAAGGTCCGAGAAGTCCTGACGACTTCGCTTTGCAGAAAAGCCGGCATCTCCGCCGGCTTTTTTTACGTCCATGCCTTGCTTCCAAATGAAGAACGGACCCGAAGGTCCGTTCTTCAAACCGCAACACTTACAACATCAACCGGTGATCTTGATGATGTGGTCAGTCGAGGCCAGGATGGTAGTCCCGGCTTCGTTGAGTTGCACCCCTTCGACCAGAACCGCCTGGGCCTGTCCGTCCGCGTAGTGAGCGACAACGGTGGAGTTGCCGGTATTGCTGTCGTAGCTCACATCCACCTTCAGGACATCTTCGAACAGCAAGGTATCGCCGCCCGTCCCCTTGGTGAAGTCCTTGACGGTATCGACCGTACCATTGGGCGAATCGCTCAGCTTGAAGACAAAGGTATCGGCGCCGGCACCACCCCAGAGGTTGTCGCTGCCACCACCACCGGTGAGGATGTCGGCACCACT
>DATEZY010000130.1:0-5803 GCA_035255085.1 Azospira sp.
CCAAGTTTTTACTTGAATTTGATTCAACCCGCTTTTCGGAGGATGCCATGCTGCAGCTTCGCCCCGCCGCCGCCCGCGGCCACGCCGACCACGGCTGGCTCGTCGCCCGCCACAGCTTTTCCTTCGCCGACTACTACGACCCGGCGGAAATGGGCTGGGGCGCCCTGCGGGTGATCAACGAGGATCGCATCCGCCCCGGCACCGGCTTCGGCACCCACGGCCACCGGGACATGGAAATCGTCACCTATCTCCTGGCCGGCAGCCTGGAACATAAGGATAGCCTGGGCCACGGCGGCATCATCCGCCCCGGCGAGGTGCAGCGCATGACCGCCGGCAAGGGCATCCGGCACAGCGAAGCCAATCCTTCGGCCAGCGAGGAAACCCACCTGCTGCAGATCTGGATCGAGCCCGCCGCCCGGGGCACCGCTCCCGGCTACGAACAGAAAGCCCTGCCGGCAGCCGGACGGGGCCTGACCCTGGTGGCCTCGCCGGACGGCGCCGAAGGCAGCCTCACCATCGGCCAGGATGCCCGGCTCCACGTGCTGCGCCTGGCCCCCGGCGACACCCTGGACTTTCCCCTGGCCCCGGGGCGCCTGGGCTACCTGCACCTGGTGCGCGGCAGCCTTGCGGTCAATGGCCTGGCCCTGGCGGGCGGCGACGGCGCCAAGATCAAGGACGAAGCGCTGCTGCGCTTCGCCGCTGAGGAAGCCAGCGAGTGCCTGATTTTCGATTTACCCCCCCAACCCTGACAGAACAGAACCCTCAAAGGAGCAACAGCATGACCAAGATCGCCATCGTCTATCACAGCGGCTACGGCCACACCGCCAAGCAGGCCGGAGCCGTCGCCGAAGGCGCCGGTTCCGTGCCGGACACCCAGGTCGAACTGGTGGCCCTGGGCGACGCCGGGGTGCCCTGGGACAGCCTGGCCGCCGCCGACGCCATCATTTTCGGCTCCCCCACCTACATGGGCGGCCCCTCCGCCAAGTTCAAGGAATTCGCCGACGCCTCCTCCAAAGCCTGGTTCACCCGCCAGTGGCAGGACAAGATCGCCGGCGGCTTCACCAACTCCGCCTCCCTCAACGGCGACAAGCAGAGCACCCTGAACGCCCTCTCCACCCTGGCCATGCAGCATGGCATGATCTGGGTCAGCCTGGGGCTGGCTCCGTCCAACAGCTCCACGGCCCAGCGCAACGACGTGAATCGCATGGGCGCCTCCTACGGCGCCATGGCCCAGTCCGACTCCGACGTCGGCCCGGATGTAGCCCCCCCCGCCGGTGACCTGGAGACGGCCCGCCGCTACGGCCAGCGCGTGGCGGAAGTCACTCGCCGCTTCGGCCAGGGCAAGGCCTAAGCTGCTCCCGGGCAAGGCCCACCCTTCCCGAACCCCGGCCCGGCGCCGGGGTTTTTGCTATAGTGGCCGGCACCAAGAATATTAGGGCAAGCCCATGCATCTGATTTCATCCGTTGCCGACCTCTCGGTCGTGCTGGTGGAACCCTCTTCCACCCAGGCCCACATCGTCGAACAATTCCTGCGCGACCTGGGCATCACCCAGCTGCAGCGGGCGGGTAACGGTGCCGAGGCACTGTCCATCCTGCGCCAGGCCAAGCCGGCGGTGGTAATCAGCGCCATGTACCTGCCTGACATGACCGGTACCGAGCTGGTCTATGCCATGCGTGACGATGCCGACCTGGAAATGGTGCCCTTCGTGCTCATTTCCACCGAGACCCGGCCCCAGGTGCTGGAGCCTATCCGCCAGTCCGGCGCCTGCAGCATCGTGCCCAAGCCCTTCACCGAAAAGCAGCTGCTCACCGCCCTGCGCGCCGTGGTCGATTACCTGGAGCCGGAAGGCCAGCTGGAAACCCCGGTGGACCTGGAAAGCCTCAAGGTCCTGATCGTGGACGACAGCCCCACCTCGCGCAAATTCCTGCGCCACGTGCTGGAAAACCTGGGCATCGAGAATTTCCTCGAGGCCACCAACGGCAAGGAGGCGGTCACCGTCCTGGGCGAGACCATGGTGGACCTGGTGCTCACCGACTACAACATGCCGGAAATGGACGGCAAGGCCCTGGTGGAATACATCCGCAACCAGAGCTGGCAGGCCACGGTGCCGGTGCTGATGGTGACCAGCGAATCCAACATGAGCCGCCTGGCGGCGGTGGAACAGGCCGGCGTCTCGGCCATCTGCGACAAGCCCTTCGACCCGAAGACGGTCAAGGGCCTGATCGAGCGGGCTCTCTGGGGCTGAGGCGACGGTAGCCGCCTTCCCTCCCCCCAATACCCTTCACACCCCACGCCTGACGATCCTTTCCCGATGAAACCGGTTCCGGCCCAGGCCCAGCGCTTGGGCCAATATCTGGCCCAGCTTCTGGCCTTACTGCAGGCCAAAATCAAGCTACTCCCGGGCGCAGCCTTAAGCCAGCTGCGCCACCCCACCCGGCGGGGCGTTGCCTGGGCCCTGGCCGCTGGCCCCCTGCTGTTCCTGACCTATGTCCTGGTGCTGATTCCCTTCACTCCGGGCATCAGCGACATCCGCAAGGCCAAGCTGGAGCAGCCGGCCCAGATCCTCTCGGCGGACGGCAAGGAACTGGCCCTGTTCAAGCGCTCCAACCGGGAATGGGTGAAGCTGGCCGAGATCTCGCCCCGGGTGGTCAGCGCCCTGATCGCCACCGAGGACCACCGTTTCTACCAACACCACGGCATCGACTGGCGGCGCACCGCCGGCGCCGCCCTGCGTACCTTCTCCGGCGACCGCCAGGGCGGTTCCACCATCACCCAGCAGTTGGCCCGCAACCTCTACCCGGACGACATCGGCCGGGCCCCGACCCTGACGCGCAAGCTCAAGGAAGCCATCACCGCCCTGAAGATCGAGGCCCTGTACACCAAGGACGAGATCCTCGAGACCTACCTCAACACGGTGCCCTTCCTCTACAACGCCTACGGCATCGAGATGGCGGCCCGCACCTATTTCGATACCTCGGCCGACGCCCTCAACATGCTGCAAAGCGCCACCCTGGTCGGCATGCTGAAGGGCAACGCCTACTACAACCCAGTGCTCAACCCCGAGCGCTCCCTGGAGCGGCGCAACACGGTGCTGGCCCAGATGGTCAAGCGCCAGGAGCTGACCCCGGCCCAATTCGACAAGCTGAAGAACAAGCCCCTGGGCCTGGACTTCGAGCGCCAGAGCGAGCCCCCGGGGCCGGCCCCGCACTTCGCCCAGCAGCTGCGCAAATGGCTCATCGCCTGGGCTGACAGCAACGACTACAACCTCTACACCGACGGCCTGGTGGTGCGTACCACCATCGACTCCCGCCTGCAGACCCTGGCCAACCAGGCCGTGGCACGCCAGACCGCCCAGCTGCAGGCCATCGCCGACGGCGCCTGGGGCCGGCACTCGGGCTGGGGCGGACGCAAGGACCTGCTCCAGGCCTTCCTCGCCGAAACGCCGGAATACAAGGCTGCCCGTGATGCAGGCCTGAGCCACGCCCAGGCGGTGAAAAAGCTTCAGGCCAACCCGGCCCTGATGGACGCCCTGCACCAGCAGAAGACCCAGATCCAGGCCGGCTTCCTGGCCCTGGACCCGAGCACCGGCCAGGTCAAGGCCTGGGTCGGCAGCCGGGACTTCGCCCAGGACGCCTACGACCACGTGGCCCAGGCCCGGCGCCAGCCCGGCTCCACCTTCAAGCCCTTCGTCTATGGCGCCGCCTTCCTGCAAGGCTCCCGCCCCAGCGATACCCTGATCGACCAGGCGGTAGAGATTCCCTTGAAGGGCGGTGAAATCTGGCGCCCCGCCGACCACGAGCCGCCCACCGGCCAGCCCATGACCCTGGCCGATGCCCTGGCCCATTCCAAGAACACCATCACCGCCCAGCTGATGCAGCGCGTCGGCCCGCCCCAGGTGGCCAAGCTGGCCTGGGCCATGGGCGTGCGCCAGAGCAAGCTGGAACTGGTACCGTCCCTGGCCCTGGGTACCAGCCCGGTGAGCCTGAAGGAAATGGTCACCGCCTACGGCAGCATCGCCAACGGCGGCAACTATGTGGAACCGGTGTTCGTCACCCGCATCGAGGATCGGAAAGGCAAGGTCCTGGCCGAATTCGCCTCCGCCGCCCCGGAGCCCGCCCTGCCCCCCAAGGTGGCCTACACTCTGCTCGACACCCTGCGCGGCGTCATCGACCGGGGCACCGGCAGCGGCATCCGCAGCCGCTACGGCATCCGCGCCGACGTGGCGGGCAAGACTGGCACCACCCAGGACAACGCCGACGGCTGGTTCATCCTCATGCACCCGCAACTGGTGGCCGGCGCCTGGGTCGGCTTCAACGACAGCCGCATCACCCTGCGCAGCGACTACTGGGGGCAGGGCGCCCACAGCGCCCTACCCATGGTGGGGGAATTCTTCCAGCAGGCCCTGCGCAGCAAAACCATCGATCCCCATGCCCGCTTCGAAGAACCCCAGGACAAGAGCCTGCTGGCCTCGGCCATGGCCTGGGGCAAGGACTGGTACCAGCGCCTGATGGGCCCGGAAGAGAAGGAGCCGGCCCCGGAGCCCCGCCGCCCCGCCAAGGCGCCAACGCCCGAACCGCTAGCGCCGCCCCAGGAACCGGAAACGCCCCCCCCGCCCCTGCCGCCGGAAACCCCGCCGACCGAGGCCAGTCAGCCACCGGAACGCAAGGACGAAGCGGCACCGCCCCCAGCGCCAACGGGCGAGGTCCCGAGCGAGCCCAAGGCCCCGGGGAACAACAGCAATACCAATTGATAAGGGACGGGATGCAACTTCTCTGGTTCTGGCAACGCTCTCAGAGAAGGGCTGGAGACCGTCAGGGATAACAGTGGCCGAACTCGGCATAGTTAGTAGCGCTATGCGGCTTTTCTACGCTTTTCTGGCTACCCTGCCATCCATTTAACACAGGCTTTTTTTACATTCACCATGGCCGATAAACCAACCCAAATCGTTTATGTACTCACCAATCCAGCAATGCCTGGACTTGTGAAGATCGGCAAAACCACTCAACTCGAAGTCGAAGAACGAATGAAGCAGCTTTACAGCACAGGAGTGCCTGTTCCATTCGACTGTGCATTTGCCTGCAAAGTCAAAGATGCCACCGAGGTTGAAAAAGCACTGCATTTCGCCTTCGGAATGACACGGATAAACCCCAATAGGGAATTCTTCAGGCTTGAGCCTGAGCGCGTAATCTCGGTTTTGCAGTTGTTGAAGGTGGATGACATCACTCAACAGTTTGAACAGACACTCGAACTAGACATTCCCTCTGCTGATAAGCAATCCGCTCAGGCATTTAAGAGAACCATGCGCCCACCAATGAACTTCCATGAACTTGGCATTCCCGATGGGAGCATTCTTATTTCAAAAGATGGTGCATATCAGTGCACCGTTGTCGGTGAAAAGAAGGTTGATTTCAACGGCAACGTTTCATCACTCACCGCAGCAACACGCAAGATGCTTGAACTTCCTGACGATTACCCACTCCAGCCCTCACCTCACTGGACGTTCAATGGAAAAACCGTCAAGGAAATTTATGAAGGCTTTCACAGTGACCAAACAGAAAGTTAATCCGTCATAGATAGATTCCCCCGTAGGCTTCCCCCATGCCCATCGAGCCCATCTCCTCCCTCCCAGAAGTCACTGCGCTGCTGGTCGACAACGCCTTGCCCACCGCCGACATCTCGGCCGCCCTGCCGTTGCAGTTCTTCGGCATCCGCGAGGCAGGGGCTTTGATCGCCGTGGTTGGCCTGGAACTCTATCCGCCGGTTGGCTTGCTGCGTTCCCTGGCGGTGCGTACCGACTTTCGC
>DATEZY010000131.1:0-3690 GCA_035255085.1 Azospira sp.
ACGGGGCGATGAAGCTCACCGATGCCGCCCGGCCGGTGCTCAAGGGTGAACAGACCCTGCAGATGCGTCGCCACATTCCACGCAAGGGTGGCAGCAGCAAGAGCCGCAGCGAACGCACCCCGACCAAGCTGGACGACATGACCTTCGAAGACCAGGCCCTGTTCGAGGAACTGCGCCAGTGGCGAGCCGATACGGCAAAGGAGCAGGGGGTACCGGCCTATGTCATCCTGCACGACAAGACCCTCAAGGAACTGGCAGAAATGCAGCCCGGCAGCCATGGCCACCTGATGCAGGTCACCGGCATGGGCAGCGCCAAGGTGGAACGCTACGGCGACGACCTGCTCCGCCTGATCACCGCCTTCCGCCAACGCCTGAACGGCAACTGAAGTGCGCCATTGACGCAGCGGCTAAGGACTGTGGAATAATCACCGCACACGGTTTCCAGATTCTCCGCCCCGATGCATCCCGGCCCTGAGCCACTCCGCCGGCAGCGAGGTATCGAGCCATGATGGACAAACTGCGGCTGCTCCACCTCACCACAGCCCCCACGGGACTGACAGGAATTTCTTCCCCTCCCCGGCGGCGGCCCCCCATCTCAGACCGGGCCCATGACTTGGTGATTCGGTTGATCACTCGGTTGTGCGCCCAGCTGACCATTCATTTTTCTCTCGGTCTCGCTATCCTGCTCGTCTCTTCTGGCGCCATGGCCGGCCCCGTCGGCATCCTGGCCTACCACCGCTTCGGTCCGGAGATGGCCGACAGCATGACGGTGCGCACCGCCGTGTTCGAGGCCCAGGTGGCCCGACTGCGCCAGGAGGGCTACACCTTCCTGCCCCTCTCCCGAGCCGTGGCCGGCCTCCGGGGCCAGGAACCCCTGCCGGACAAGGCGGTAGCCATCACCGTGGATGACGGTCATCGCAGCGTCTATACGGAACTGCTCCCCATCCTCCGTCGGGAGCATCTACCGGTAGCCCTGTTCATCTACCCCTCGGCCATTTCCAACGCCAGCTACGCCATGACCTGGGAGCAGCTGGCCGAATTGCAGGCCACCGGCCTGGTGGAAATCCATTCCCATACCTACTGGCACCCCAATTTCCATGTCGAAAAGAAACGCCTGGCCCCGGAGGCCTACGCCGCCTTCGTCCGCAACCAGTTGGAAAAGCCCCGGCGGGTCTTGCAGGCACGCCTCGGCGTCGCTACCACCTTCCTCGCCTGGCCCTTTGGCATCTACGACGCCGACCTGGAAGCTGCCGCCGCTGCCGCCGGCTATACCGCCGCCTTCACCCTGGATGCCCGTCCGGCCAGCCCGACCGACCGGCCCCTGGCCCTGCCCCGCTACCTGATGGTGGACAGCCAGGGAGCCTCGGGCCCCGCCCGACTGCTGCGCCAGGGCCATCCACAAACCGGGAACAAAAAACCATGACCTCCGCCCTGCGCCTTGCCTCTCCCCCCACCAGCCGCCCCTGGAGCCCCCTCGCCACCGCCCTGGCCTTGTGCATCGGAATGGCAACCCAGTCCGCCGCCGCCCTCAGCGGCCGGGTCGTGGATGGGGCCAGCGGCCAGCCCATCCCGGAAGCGATCGTCACCCAGGGCACCCAGGTCGTGCGTACCGATGCGGTTGGCCGCTACACCCTGCCCGACGGCCTCACCGGCCCGGTAGGGGCCCGGGCCCCCGGCTACCGGCAGGCGCGGATCGAAGTCAGTCCGGCCAACACAGCTGGGAACGGCACTGCGGCCAGCGTCCCGGACCTCAAGCTTTCCCCATTCCGCCCCAAGGCTCTCTATCTCTCCTTCTGGGGTATCGGCGACCGGGGGCTGCGCCATGCCGCTGAAGACCTGGCCGCCAGCACGGAAATCAACGCCCTGGTCATCGACCTCAAGGGTGACCGGGGCCTGGTGCCTTTCCCCACCCGGGTAGCCGTGGCCGAGCAGGTCGGGGCGCGGCAGACCACCACGGTGCGCAACCTGCCGGAACTGATCGCCCACTTCAAGGAGCAGGGCCTCTACCTGATCGCCCGCATCGTCTCTTTCAAGGACGATCCCATGGCCCATGCCCATCCGGAACGGGCGGTGAAAACCGCCTCCGGCGCCCTGTTCAAGGATTTGGAGGGTCTGGCCTGGATGGACCCCTCCCGCCCCGAGAACTGGCAATACCCCCTGGATCTGGCGGCAGAAGCCGCGGAGCTGGGCTTCGACGAAATCCAGTTCGACTATGTGCGCTTTCCCGATACCCCGGGCCTGATCTTTTCCGTTCCCAACACCGAGGAGCAGCGGGTCACCGCCATCAACGGCTTCCTCGCCGCCGCCCGCAAGCGCCTGGCGCCCTACAACGTTTTCCTCGCCGCCGACATCTTCGGTTACGTCTTCTGGAACCAGAACGACACCTTTATTGGGCAAAAGCTGGAAGACCTGACCCTGCACCTAGACTACCTGTGCCCCATGCTCTACCCCTCGGGCTTCAAGTTCGGTATTCCCGGCTACACCAACCCGGTGGCCCATCCCCAGGAAATCGTCTATCTCACCCTGGCCAAGGGCGGCAAACGCAGCGGCATCTCCCCCCTGCGCTTCCGCCCCTGGCTGCAGGCCTTCCGGGATTACGCCTTCGACAAGCGCCCCTTCGGCGCCGAGGAAATCCGCCTGCAGATCGATGCCGCCGAGAAATTCGGCAGCAACGGCTGGATGCTGTGGAATCCCCGCAACGCCTACTCCAACGCCGGACTCAAGAACCAATGAAGGCTTTCCCACGGCGGCCATGGCCGGCTCTCCTAGGACTCCTGGCATGGGCCACTGCCTGGTCTCTTCCGCTCCAGGCCGCGCCTTTGCAGGCTGCTGATCTGGCGCCCCTGGAACGGATCGCCGACGAAGAAATCGCCACCGGCCACGTTCCCGGTGCCGTCATCCTGGTGGGCCAGGGCCAGCGCATCGTCTATCGCCGTGCCTTCGGCCTGCGCGCCGTGGTGCCGGTCGAGGAAGCCATGACCCCGGACACGGTGTTCGACCTGGCCTCCCTAACCAAGGTGGTGGTCACCACCACCGCCGTGCTGCAGCTGGCGGAAAAGGGCCAAGTCGACCTGGATACGACCGCCGCCCGCTACTGGCCCGCCTTCACCGGCCAGGGCAAGGACAGCATCACCCTGCGCCAGCTCCTCACCCATACCTCGGGCCTCCCCCCCGGCCTGGACCTGCGGGGCATCAACGGCGTCAATCCGGCGGCAGTCTGGCAGCGGCTGCTGGCCCTCAAGCCGCGCCAGCCCGCCAGCCAGGAACCGGTCTACAGCGACCTCAATTTCATCGTCCTCGGGGAAATCGTCCGCCGCGTCGCCAGCGAGTCCCTGGATAGCTACGCCCGGCGTCACATTCTGGCCCCGCTGCACATGGCCGATGCCGGCTTCCTGCCGCCGGCCAGCCTGCTGCCGCGCATTGCGCCCACCAACTGGAAGGGAAGCGCCGCTAACGGACGCGGGAACGGCACTGGCATTGGTAACAACGGCAGGAACGGCAGCAGCAGCGACCGGCAGCCCCGCCGCGGCGAGGTACATGACCCCCTGGCCGAGCGCCTCGGCGGCGTGGCCGGCAATGCGGGCCTGTTCGCCAGCGCAGACGACCTGGCGGCCTTTGCCCAGGCCCTCCTCGCCGGCGGCAAGCCCATCCTCAAGTCCAGCACGGTAGCCCGCATGTGGGCGCCCCAGA
>DATEZY010000132.1:0-2142 GCA_035255085.1 Azospira sp.
GGCCTCCGCCAACAGGGCGGGGCCGTTCTTTTCGTTACCCTGGTGGTGCTGGTTCTGCTGGCCCTGGGGGCCGTTTCGGTGGTCCGCTCCATGGACACCACCAACCTCATTGCCGGCAATTTCGCCTTCAAACAGGCTGCCATGCAGGCCTCCGACCGGGCGATCACCGACGGCATGAACAACTTGGCCAATATCGTTGCCTCGGGCGGGGGCAATACGGACGTGAATAATCGCTATTTCGCCCTGCGCCAGACCTCGGTGGACGCCTTGGGCATCCCCTCCGTTATCGACTGGACCAAGGTGAGCTGTGCCGATGAAACGGGAGCTGCGGTGGCCAAGTGCGACGAGAGCACCGGCAAGTACCGCATCCAGTACTACATCGAGCGTCAGTGCGACGCGGCGCCGACCCTGGCCGATCTGAAGGACATCAAGACCAAGTGCGACTATGAGGTCCGGACCGCGACGCCCGCCGAGCAGATCGCCATTCGTTACCGCATCATCATCCGTGTGCGTGGGCCGCGTAATGCGACAGGCATTTACGAGGTCATGGTCAGCGGCCCTTCCAGCACCTGAGCCCCTAAGGGAGATATCTATGGAAATCCGCAGCCAGCTCGTCCGGGGCGCTCGCCTCGGAGCCCTGTTTGTTCTGGGCGCGGTGCTTAGCGCCTGGGGGGCAGCCACCGACATTGCCGATGTGCCCATGGCGGTAAAGAACAACGTGCCGCCGAACTTCATGTTCATGATCGACAACTCGGGATCCATGACCACCATGGTTCCCGATGCACCGTACAACCCGGCCACCACCTACATCAGCTGCCCTAGCAATCGAAAGGTATCGACCAACAGTTCGGTGTCCCTCTTTATCAAGAACGGGGTGCCGTATATCGGTATTGGCAATAACGCCTCGGATTTCTCCGCCCTCGGCACCGGCAAGAATCAGTTCTGCTTCGACAGCACCGCGACCTATAGCGCGGCGCTGTGGGCCAATACCTCTCTGGGGGGAGGGTGGTTCGGCCCCGACACCGGATTCGCTGCGTCTGCCGTTTCGGGCAACTACCTCAACTGGTATTTCAGTGCCAACGACGGCCCGGTTACCGGCTGGGTGGACCGCAAGCTCCTGACCGATACCACCAAGAAGGTTCGGCCCCGCATCGAGGTTGCCCAGACTGCGGCCGTCTCAGCCCTCAACGCCATGCCGCTGCCACCGACTGCTGCCTCCACGGCCAAGGTCCGGGTCGGGCTGAGTACCTACAATGCAGATCCCAATGCCAGTTACGGCGATGGCGGCAAGCTTCTGGAAGGCATGGGGGATCTGACGGCCACCAAGCTCTCCACCATCACCAGCGCCATCAACCAGCTGGCTTGTGAAGGCAATACGCCCTTGTCCGAGACGGCAGCGGATATCGGCTGGTATTTCACCTCTGGCTACACCGGCAACCTGACCCTGCATCCCACCGCCGCGACGCCCACCACCGCCTCGGTCGCCAATACCTTCAAGCAGAACAGCAGCTCCCCGCACAAGCTCTTGAATGCCCCGGCATCCTGCTCCGGCACCAACTGCCCGGTGCAGTACTGGTGCCAGCGCTCCTATTCCATCCTGCTGACCGATGGCCTGCCGACGGCGGATACTGGCCTGAGCACCAACAGTTATCTGAAGAACTATTACAGCAACGACTACCTGGTGAATGTGGCCAGCGCCTTGTACGAAGTGGATCTGCGCCCCGACCTGGCGGCGCCGACCGGCCGTACCAAGAAGAACAACGTGCGTACCTACACCGTGGGCTTTGCCGATCCGTCCCTGGCCTCCGACCCTCTCCTGGCGAACACTGCAGCCCAGGGCGGGGGGCTGTTCCTCACTGCCAACAATCTCAGTACCCTGACCACGGCCTTCAGCAGTGCCATCAACGACGCCCTGGCCAAGGATGCGGCGTCGGCGGCGGTGACGGTGGTCAATACACAGATCAGTGTGGATAACACCGCCTATGCCTCCACCTACAGTTCCGGTACCTGGACCGGTGACCTGCTGGCCTACGGCCTCAATACTTCCACCGGCATCCCCATCCAGCCTGCCGTCTGGTCAGCCCAGGCCAGGCTCGATGCCCTGGCCGCGGCCAACCGCAACATCGTCACTTATGACGGCAG
>DATEZY010000133.1:0-12626 GCA_035255085.1 Azospira sp.
AGGAAGGACCAGCGCCCTTCAGCGTCGGTCTGGAAGACGACTTCGCTGATGTTTTCCACCACCGACCGATAGCGCTCTTCCGCCTGACGCAGCGTTTCCTCGGAGCGCTTGCGTTCCGAGATGTTGGTCACCGTCCCCACATAGCCGAGCAGGAGGCCCGCCTCATCCGTCACCGCCAGGGCCTGACTGATGACCCAGACGGGGGATTCCTGCTCCTGGTTCAAGCGGTGTTCGCAACTGAAGGAACGCCGCTGCTTAAGGGCGGCCGCCCATTCTGCGGCGACCCTTGCGCGATCCTCCCCATGAACTGCCTGGAGCCATCCCTCCCCCGCGGCTTGATCCCGGGAAAGTCCCGCCATCCGGCACCAGAATTCGTTCACGTAGATCCAGCCGCCATCCGCATCGGTACGAAAGATGCCGACGGGGGCGGCCTGGGCAAGGGAGGCATAGTTGCGCTCGCTGGCAGCCAGTTCCTGGGTGCGTTCGACCACCCGCCGTTCCAGGGACAATTGCAGGTCCTGCCAGGAGCCCACCATGGTGTTGAATGCTTCGGCAAACCGCCCGATTTCATCCGGCCGGTCCCACACCACCTGGGTCGGGGCCGACGGGTTAACCGCCAGGTCCTGGGCGGCCTTGCCCAGCCAGGCCAGCTGCTGCCCTAGTTCGCCCCCCACGCGGCGGCTGACCAGATAGACGCCGGCAATCGCCACCAGCGCGATCATCAGGTAGGCGGCGAGCACCAGGGCAAGGTAGCGGAAGAGGGGCGCCCGGTCCTTGCTGTAGGCGATCGCCAAGCCGATGTCCTTGGCCAGGACGGACTGGGCGAAAAGATCCTGGGCGACGATCTCCGGCCGGGCATCGGCGGAGCAGCCCGAGCGCAGCAACGAGAACCGTCCGGCGCTCACCGCGATGCATCCCCCACCATCGGCAACGCCTATTCCCTCGAACAGGTCCGCCGCTTTGAGGGCACCGATCAGCACGCCTTCATAGGCAGAAGCCGCCGGGTAGTAGATCGGAACGGCAACGATGGCCAGGGTCTCCGGTCCCGCCCCATGGAGGGCCATCGCCGGCTTTTGCTGCTCCATGGCGCGTTGCGCCAGGGGCACCGCCGCCGCCATGGCATCGTTGCTGCGCAGGCTGCCGCCGATAGGGTCCAGATTGGCATCCAGGACGAGGACATCGCTGGCCATGTTGAAGGACAGGCGGAAATCCCTCAGGGTCGGCTGCAGATAGAGTTCGCGGCCGGTGGAATCGACCAGCGAATTGACGACGAAACTATTGTGGGCGAGCTGACTGAGATTTTGTTCCACGACGCTCAGCCGCAGGTTGATCTGGTCGGTGAGGCGGCGGATTTCATTGTCCGACTGCCCCGAAAAATTCTGCCAGGCCTGATGGAAGAAGAGCGGGATGATTGAAAGACCGAGAAAGACCACCAGGACGACTGCCGTGGCGACGCTCACCAGGGTCAGACGATGGCCCAGGCTCTGATTCAACCAGGTTTTCAGGCGATTCGCTGGATTCATGTCTTCAGGCAATCTGCAGCACCGGCCGGTCAGCGCCGCGGCAGTTTTTCCAGGGAGCCATCCTGTTCCGCGTACTTGGCCATGAACACGTCCTTGGCATCCAGGGCATCGTGTCGCGTAGCGCTAAAGGGCTGCGGCAACTTGCGCACCAAGCCGTTATAGGGCCCCAGCTTTTCCAGGGCGTCGCGAATGGCCTGGCGGTCCGTGCTGCCAGCCTTATCGATGGCCCGGGCCAACAAATGGGTGAGGTCATAGGCATGGGCTACGCCCACCTGGGACAAGATGCCTCTGGGACCGGAGGTGCCAAACAGCCGGTTATGGGCGGCCACTACCTTCATTGCCAGGTCGGACCGGTCGTTGATGAAGGAGTAGGTCTGGACGACCGCAAAGTCCAGCTTGAAGAAGTCCGGACCGACCATCTTCGGCAAGTCGCCGCCCGTTACCCCCCAATGGCTGGCCACCGGCAGCCGCTGCTCCGGCGGCAAGGTCAGCATGGTCTTGGCCAGGATGCTGGCTTCCTCGGCATTGGCGGTCAGCAGGATGGATTGGGCGCCCTTGGCACGCAGGGCCTCGTACTTCGCCAGCATGGACGGCTCCTTGTCGTCCCAGTTGATCCACTGGGTATCGACAATGGACATCCCGGGCCGCTGCGGCAGGTAGTCCTCGGCGGCTTTCTTGGTACTGCGGCCCCAGCTGGTATTGAGCATGAGCAGGCCCACCCGCCGGACGCCTTTGCGCCACAAGTAGTCCAGCATGGTCGGCGCCGCCCAGCTATCCCGTAGGGACAAGCGAAACACATAGTTGGGGGTCTGGCCATTGTCCACAATGGCATCCGCCGCGGCCCAGGGATCGAGGAGCGGCATGCGCAGCTTGTGTATTTCCGGAATGGCTTCCAGCACCGTCGGGCTGAAACGGCCGCAAAAGACGGCGACCAGATCCGGGGTGGCCGCGAATTCCCGGAGGTTCTTGATGCTGCGCGCCGGGACGGCGTGATTGGCCTTTTCCACCAATTGCAGGGGACGCCCGCCCAGGACGCCGCCGCTGCGGTTGATTTCCTCCACCGCGATCAGTATTCCCTGCTTGATGGCTTCGGCGGAGGTGCTGCTGGCGTGGCCAAATTCTCCGTCCAGGCCGATAGCGACCGGCTGTTTCCCGTCGTTATCAGCCCCGAAACCGCTGACCGGAAACAGGGTGGCAGCGAGAAAAACCGCCAATCCGGCAGTTGCACGCCGGCCGACCTGTCCCATCCATTTGGCGCAAAAGCTTGCTGGTGTGCCCATTGCGGGTACGCCTTTCACTCATCAGTTATTGCGGCCAGCTTGCTTGTGCAGTTGCGTCTTGGATAAGCGACAGCAGGCGGGCACTGACATGCCACAAAATTCCGTGGGGATAGCGCCATTCTTGCACGGTTCCTGCTGCCCAGAAAGGGCTTCCAGGCGCAGCCTTGCTGCCCTGCCCCGCTTCTTCCCAGGGTCGCCAATGGTCAATCGGGGAAGGAGGCCCCTTTCGCAATCGAGTATGCAGAGCCCAGTCGTCGACTGGTTCGACAGACTGCGGCCGGCGCCCCTATTGATGCGCCAAGCCGGGCACCTGGGACTAGAGGTAGGTATCCAGGCAGGCGCCGCTGCGGATCGGCGGGTTGGGGCCGGCCAGGAGCAGCATCTCTTCGGCCACCATTTCCGGCGGCATACCCTGGCGATAGCCGGAGAACTGCTCCTGCATGTCGGTGGCCGCCATGCTCAGGGTCATGCCGTACACCCGCACCCCGGCATCCTTCACCTCTTCGGCCAGGGCTTCGGTGAAACCCACCTGGGCGAACTTGCTGGCGCTGTAGACCGCGGCCCGGGGCATGCCAAAGGTGCCGAGGGAGGAAGACACGTTGATCACGCAGCCCGAGCCTTGGGCCAGCATGTGGGGCAGCACGGCCCGGGTCGCGTACAGGGTGCCCTTGAGGTTCACGTCGATGATTTGGTCGATCACTGCCAGGTCCTGCTCCGCAAAATTGGCCACCGCCAGGCGGGCGGCGTTATTCACCAGCACATCGATGCGCCCGAAGCGCTCCAGGGTGTGCCGGACCAGTTCCGCCACTGCCTGGCAGTCCGCCACGTCGGCGGGCCAGCCGGCCACCTCGCCGAGCGGTACAAGTTGGCCGAGGTCATCCAGGGCCTTGGCCAGGCGTGCCCCATCCTGGGCGCAGAGGGCAACCTTGGCCCCCTGGCGAAGGAAGGCCTCGGCCGCCGCATAACCGATGCCCCGGGAGCCCCCGGTAATGAGCACTACCTGTCCAGTGAATTGCTGTTTGTCGTTCATGAGTCGGAATCCTCACGGTTGCCGGTTTTAGTCGGTTTTGCGTCGCAACGTTATGGCCATTATGTCAGTTAAGGCAGCAGATTCGCCCATCCGAGGCGCCCTAGCGCATCAGGGAGTGGTTTCGGGGGCGGGAATGAAGCCGTGGCGCATAGTGTTGGCAGCGACGCTGCGGCTCCACAGGAACTGCTTCAGGTAGTCCGGACCGCCGGCCTGGATGCCGGTGCCGGAGAGACCGACGCCGCCGAAGGGCTGGACCCCGACCCGGGCGCCGGTGATCTTGCGGTTGAGATAGAGGTTGCCGACCCGGAACTCGGCCTGGGCCCGGGCCAGGTGGGGCGGATAACGGGAATAGACGCCGCCGGTGAGGCGATAGTCGCTGGCATTGGCGAGCTTCAGGGCGGCGGCAAAATCCGGCGCCTGAAGCACCGCCAGCACCGGCCCGAACACTTCCTCCCGGGCCAGGCGGTGGTGGGCCTGGATACCGGCGAAAATGGTCGGCGGCACATACCAGCCCCCATCCTCCGGCACCTTGCCCTGCCAGGCCAGGCGCCCTTCCTCCCGGCCGATGGCGATGTAAGAGAGAGCCTTGTCCCGGGCAGCCTCGCTGATCAGGGGGCCGTGGGCCCAGGCCGGGTCTTCCGGCGGGCCCCAGGCCAGGGCGTCGGCGGCGTCGGCCAAGCGCTTCAGGAGGATGTCGTGGGCCGTACCCACGGCGATCACCCGGGAGCAGGCCGAGCACTTCTGCCCAGCGTAGCCGAAGGCGGAGGCGAGGATGCCGGCCACTGCCTCGTCCAGGTCCGCGTCCTCGTCCACGATGATGGCGTTCTTGCCCCCCATCTCACAAACCACCTGCTTGACGTGGCTCTGGCCCGGGGCCGGGGTGTGGGCAGCCTGGAGGATGGCCAGGCCCACCGCCCGGGAGCCCGTGAAGGCGACGATGTGGGTGCGGGCATCAGCCACCAGGGCGGCCCCCAGCTCGGGCCCGCCGGCCAGGAGCTGGCAGGCGTCCCCCGGCACGCCAGCAGTAAGCCAGGCCTGGTGCAGGGCCTGGGCACTGAGCAGGCCGGGCAGGGCGGGCTTCAAGACCACCGGGTTGCCCGCCACCAGGGCGGCGGCGCTCATGCCGGTGAGGATGGCCAGGGGGAAGTTCCAGGGCGCCAGGATCACCGCCGGGCCCCGGGGAGCGTAGGCGAAGTGGTTGGTCTCGCCGGGGAAATGTACCGTCTCCTGCCAGCCGGCCAGGCGCTCCATCTGCCCAGCGTAGTAGCGCAGGAAATCCACCGCCTCAGCCACGTCGGCGTCGGCCTCGCGCCAGTTCTTGCCCGCCTCCAGCACCTGGAGGACGGCCAGTTCCCGGCGCCGGGCGGTGAGGTCCGTCGCCACCCGGCGCAGCACGGCGCAGCGCTCGCCTACGGAGGATGCGGACCAGGCCGAGAAAGTGCTCTGGGCCTTGATCAGGGCCGGGGCCACGGCCTCCGGGCCGTGCAGGCTCACTTCCCCGAGCAGTTCCTCCGGCCTGGCCGGATTGCGGGCCTGGTAGCGGGGACCATCGCCGCTGACGTGCCGGCGCGGCAGGCTGGCCCGAACCCGGCCCAGAGCGGCAGCGAAGGCCTCCGCCTCCCCGGGGCGGGAAAAATCGAGCAGGGGCAGGTTGGCGAAAGCCCCGGGCGCCGCTACCCCGCTGCCATCTGGTGGCGGCAGGGACGGCAAGGACACGGCGCGGGAACGGCCGTAAAAACCCTCCGCCTCGCCCCGGGCCGGCCTCGCTTCCCCCACTTCGCCGGCCCGTACCGGCTCAATCCGGGGCGGGGCCGCCAAGGCCTCGAAGTCGGCGCCTTCCACATAGGTCTGGCGCAGGATGGAAGTGGATGCGGTGTTTTCCAGCAGGCGGCGGATCAGGTAGGCCATGCCGATTTCCGTATCCCCCACCGGCACATAGATGCGCAGCCGGGTGCCGCCAGCGGCCACGGCCTGGGCCAGGGGCTCGCCCATGCCAAACAGCATCTGGGCCTCCCAGGCGCTGGCCGGCAGGTCCAGCTGCCGCACCCAGGCCAGGGCCACGGCCTGGCTGCGCAGGTTGTGGGAGGCGATGGCCGGGTAGAGTTCGTCGCAGTGGCCGAGCAGTTCGCCGGTGAGGGCTTCGAAATGGGCGTCGGTGCCGGCCTTGGCGGCGATGGTGGGCACCGGCCAGCCGTGCTGGGCAGCCCAGGCCTGCTCCTGCTCCCAGTAGGCGCCCTTGACCAGGCGGACTCCCAGGCGCCGGCCGCGGCGGGCAGCGGCCTGGCGCACCTGTACCAGGTCGGCATCGGTCTCCGGCAGGTAGGCCTGTAGGGCGATGGCCGGGGACCAGGCCGGGTCGGGGAAGGCCTTGAGCAGGTCGAGGAACAGTTGCAGCACCAGGGGCTTGAGTTCGTGGTGTTCCATGTCCACGGTGAGGCTGCCCCGGGTGGTGATAAGCCGGGCCATGAGGGGTTCCAGGCGGCGGAAGATGCGCTCCCGGGTGCCCGCCAGGTCCAGGCTGTCGGCCCGGGGAGTGAGGGCGGTGAGCTTGATGGAGAGATCGGGACAGCCCCGGGCCGCCAGGGCGTCGAGCAGGCGCAGGTTGCGCTCCAGGTAGGCCTGGGCTTCGGCTTCGGTGAGCACTGCCTCCCCCACCGCATCCACGGTGACCTGGGCCGGCAGCCGGGCGACCTGCTCCAGGGTGGTGGCCAGGCCGCCGCCCTCCTCGGCCAGGAAGTGGCGCGCCAGGCGGTGCACCTGCCAGCGGATGGCGCCATCCAGGGCCCAGTCCGGGGACCAGCGCAGCAGCTGGCCGAGCACCTCCTCCGCCGGGCCGTGGCCCAGGTAGGCCTCCAGGTGACGGCGGATCTGGGCCGCGTCCCGCAGCCGGGGCAGGGTATCGACGAACTGAAAGAGGCCGGCACGCAGGCGCTCGTCGGCCATGGCCCGGGTCAGCAACTGGCCCATGACGCCGCGGTAGAGCTCGGGGGGATGGCGACTGGCCCGGACGTAAAGTTCCCGGGCGCAATCGCGGATTGCCGCTTCGGATGGGGCCGCCATGGTGCTCTCCCGGTGACTATGCCGAGAGGTTAGAGCGGCCCGCAGGGGCCGGGGTTCAGGCCAGGGTGCGGAAGATTTCCAGGGCGAAGAGGCCGGCCACCAGGATCAGGGCGAGGCGCAGCCAGCGTTCCTGGCGGGCCTGGGTGGCCTGGATCTCGGCCATGGCGGCGGCGGTGGATTCCGGCGCCCGGCTGTGGGCCAGCAGGGCCTGGTGGGTCAGGCGGGGAATCTGGGGCAGGGTACGGGCCCAGTAGGGGGCCTCGTTCTTCAGGTTGCGCAGCAGGCCGCGCCAGCCGACCTGGCCGGTCATCCAGTTTTCCAGGAAGGGCTTGGCGGTCTTCCACAGGTCCAGGTCCGGGTCCAGCTGCCGGCCCAGGCCCTCGATGTTGAGCAGGGTCTTCTGCAGCATCACCAGCTGGGGCTGGATTTCCACGTTGAAGCGGCGGCTGGTCTGGAACAGGCGCAGGAGCAGCTTGCCGAAGGAGATGTCCTTCAGGGGGCGGTCGAAAATGGGCTCGCAGACGGCGCGGATGGCCGCCTCCAGCTCATCCACCCGGGTGTCGGCGGGGGCCCAGCCGGATTCGATGTGGGCCTCGGCCACCCGCTTGTAGTCGCGGCGGAAGAAGGCGAGGAAGTTCTGGGCCAGGTAGTCCTTGTCCTTGTCGTTCAGGGTGGCGACGATGCCGAAGTCCAGGGCGATGTAGCGCCCGTCGGCGTGGACGAAAATGTTGCCCGGGTGCATGTCGGCGTGGAAGAAGCCGTCGCGGAACACCTGGGTGAAGAAGATTTCCACCCCGGCCCGGGACAGGGCCTTGAGGTCGATGCCCCGGGCCTGGAGGCGTTCGGTCTGGCTGATGGGGATGCCGTGCATGCGCTCCATGACCATCACCGAGGGCGTGCAGTAGTCCCAATGCACTTCCGGCACCAGCAACAGGGGGGAATTGTCGAAATTGCGCCGCAGCTGGGAGCAGTTGGCCGCCTCCCGCATCAGGTCCAGCTCGTCGTAGAGGTGCTTGGCGAACTCGGCCACCACCTCCCGGGGCTTCAGGCGCTTGCCGTCGGCCCACAGCTTTTCCGCCAGGCCCGCCAGGGTATCCATGAGGGCCAGGTCGTGGCCGATCACCGGGCGCATGCCCGGGCGCAGCACCTTCACCGCCACCTCCCGGCCGTCGTGCAGGGTGGCGAAGTGCACCTGGGCGACGGAGGCGGAGGCCACCGGCGTCGGGTCGAACTGGGCGAAGATTTCCTGCAAGGGCTTGCCGTAGGCGGCCTCGATCTGGGCGATGGCCTGGGCCGAGGGGAAGGGCGGCACCTGGTCCTGGAGCTTGGCCAGCTCCTCGGCCAGATCCGGCGGCAGCAAGTCGCGGCGGGTGGACAGCACCTGGCCGAACTTGACGAAAATGGGCCCCAGGGCCTCCAGGGCCAGACGCAGGCGCTCGGCCTCGGGCCGGGCCTCCAGGTTGCGCCAGAAGAACAGCCCCCGGGCGAGTTTGGCCAGGCCCCGGGCGCGGCCCGTGGGTTCGTGTTCCAGGACCATCTGGTCGAGGCCGTAACGGATACCGACGGTGGCGATCTTGGCGAGGCGCAGCAGGCGCATGGGCGGTCTTGGGGAGGAATGACGGGGTGGCGGCGAGAATACCAGAATCCAGACGTTCTCCGGCCCCCTTCTCCGCCCTCCTTCTTCGTCCCCGGTCCCCTGGCGGCACGCTTCCCGTCCCCCTTTCCTCCCGTTTTCATCCCGTTCCCACGCCAAACTTTTCCCTGTCCGGGGCAGGTATAATCCGGGTTTTGCTCCGCGCCGGTTTTTCAATGACCCTCGACATCAAAGCTCACCTTACCGAACTGATCCAGGCCGCCCTGAAGAGCGTGGCCCCGACGGAGGCCGACATGGCCATCGTTCTGGAACGGCCCAAGCAGGAATCCCACGGCGACTTCGCCGCCGCCCTGGCGATGCAGCTGGCCCGCGCCCTGAAGAAGAATCCGCGGGAAATCGCCCAGCAGCTGGTGAATGAGCTGCCGGCCTCGCCCTGGGTGGAAAAGGTGGACATCGCCGGCGCCGGCTTCATCAACTTCACCGTCAAGGCCGCTGCCAAGACCGCCGTGGTCCAGGCGGTGCTGTCCCAGGGTGGTAACTACGGCAAGATCGCCAGCAACGGGCGCAAGGTACAGGTGGAATACGTCTCCGCCAACCCCACCGGCCCCCTGCACGTCGGCCACGGCCGCGGTGCCGCCTACGGCGCCTCCCTCTCCAGCCTGCTGGCCTACGCCGGCTGGGACGTGACCCAGGAATACTACGTGAACGACGCCGGCCGGCAGATGGACATCCTGGCCGTGTCCACCTGGCTGCGCTACCTGGAAATCTACGCTGAAGGCAGCTCCAAGCGCGTGCCCTTCCCGCCCAATGGCTACCAGGGCGACTACGTGCGCGACATGGCGCGACAGATCCAGGTGGCCCACGGCAACCATTACGTGCGCCCCACCGAAGCGGTGCTGGACGGCGTGCCGGACGTGGAGGCCGACAAGGAAGTGCACCTGGACGCCCTGATCGCCAACGCCAAGGATCTGCTCGGCCCCGACTGGGCCTACATCCACCAGCATGCCCTGTCCGAACAGCTGGCCGACGGCCGCTCCGACCTGGAGGAATTCGGCGTCCATTTCGACGTCTGGTTCTCCGAGAAGTCCCTGTTCGACACCGGCCTGGTGGCCCGCTGCGTCGAGCGCCTGGAAAAGGCCGGCCACCTCTACGAGCAAGACGGCGCCAAGTGGTTCCGCTCCACCGCCTTCGGCGACGAGAAGGACCGGGTGGTGCAGCGCGAGAACGGCCTGTACACCTATTTCGCCTCCGACATCGCCTACCACCTGAACAAGTACGAGCGCGGCTTCGACCGCATCATCAACATCTGGGGCGCCGACCACCACGGCTACATCGCCCGGGTGAAGGGCGCCCTGCAGGCCCTGGAACTGGACCCGGTCAAGCTGGACATTTCCCTGGTGCAGTTCGCCGTGCTCTACCGGGACGGTCAGAAGGCCTCCATGTCCACCCGCTCCGGCGATTTCGTCACCCTGCGCGAACTGCGCAAGGAAGTGGGCAACGACGCCTGCCGCTTCTTCTATGTGCTGCGCAAGGCCGACCAGCACCTAGACTTCGACCTGGACCTGGCCAAGAGCCAGTCCAACGAAAACCCGGTGTATTACATCCAGTACGCCCACGCCCGGGTCTGCTCGGTGCTCAGCCAGTGGGGCGGCAACGAGGCCCAGCTGGCGACTGCCGATGTCACCCGCCTGGACAACCCGCGGGAACTGGCCCTGGCCGCCCGTCTGGCCGCCTTCCCGGAAGTCGTCACCAGCTCCGCCGCCGACCTGGCACCGCACCAGATCGCCTTCTATCTGAAGGATCTGGCCGCCGATTTCCACAGCTACTACAATGCCGAGCGCATGTTGGTGGACGATGTGGCCCAGAAGGATGCCCGGGTCGCCCTGGCCGCCGCCGTGCGCCAGGTCATCCGCAACGGCATGGCCATCCTGGGCGTCACCTGCCCGGCCTCCATGTGATCACAAAGGAACTCCATGAGTCGTGACATGAAACCGCGCAAGGCAGCCCCCGCCAAAAAATCCGGCGGCGGCACCCTGGTGGGCATTTTCATCGGGCTGGTCCTGGGCATGATGGCCGCCCTGGGGGTGGCCTGGTATATCAACAAGGCGCCCACGCCGTTCGTGAACAAGACCCAGAACGGCGCCCCCATGGCGCCGGAAGGCGCCGCCGCACCGATCCCGGGCAGCAAGCAGCAGCCCGGCACGCCGGCAGCCGCCGCCAACACCCAGGCGCCCCAGCCGCCGGCCGCCCTGCCGGGCAAGCCTGGCGACCCGGTGTCCGACAAGCCGCGTTTCGACTTCTACAAGATCCTGCCGGGCAACGCCGACGCCGTGCCCGATTCTGGCACGACCAAGGACGGCGCCAAGGAGAAGGAAAAGGACAAGGAGAAGTCCAAGGACAGTAAGGACGCCAAGGACGGGAAAGACGCCGCCAAGGAAGCAGCGAAAGAGACGCCCAAGGAAACCATCTTCCTCCAGGCCGGGTCTTTCCAGAAGGCCGGCGATGCTGACAACCAGAAGGCCAGCCTGGCCATGCTCGGGGTGGAAGCGACGGTGCAGCAGGTGATGGTGGGCGACAAGGTCTGGTACCGGGTGCGCCTCGGCCCCTACGGCAAGATCGACGATGTGAACAAGGTGCGCGCCGAACTGGCCAAGGCCGGCATCGACGCCAGTGTGGTCAAAAACAAGGATTGATGGAGAATCAAGCATGCTGCTGAACGCCCAACGCCCTTTTAGCTCCTGGATTGCCGCCGCCTGCCTGGCCCTGGCGACCTTCGCCCTGCCCGCCGCCGCCCAGACCGCCGGCAAGGACTACACCCTGGTGGAACCGCCCCAGACCACCGATGCCCCGGGCAAGATCGAGGTCATCGAGTTCTTCTCCTACGGCTGCCCCCACTGCAACGACTTCCATCCCCTGATCACCCGCTGGGCCGCCAAGCAGTCCCAGGACGTGGTGTTCAAGCGGGTGCCGGTGACCTTCGGCCGCGCCGCCTGGACCACCCTGGGCAAGCTCTACTACGCCCTGGAAACCTCCGGCGACCTGGCCAAGCTGGACGGCGCCGTGTTCCACGCCATCCACGAGGACCGTACCAACCTGTTCGACGACCGCAGCATCATTGAATGGGTGCACAAGCAGGGCTCTGATCCCAAGAAATTCTCCGACGCCCTGTCCTCCTTCACGGTGAACAGCAAGATGGCCCGGGCCGAGCAGCTGGCCCGCGCCTACAAGGTGGATGGCGTGCCCATGGTGGTGGTGGACGGCAAGTACGTGGTCAAGGGCCAGAGCTTCCAGGACGTACTCAACACCGCTGACCAGCTGATCGCCAAGATCCGCAGCGAAAGTGGCGCCGGCGCCAAGGGCAAGAAGAAGTAAGCCCCGCTCCAGACAGCCCCGAGCATCGCCCGGACGGTCCGCCCTCCGGGCGATTTCACATCCAGCCCGGAAACCTGCATGGTCCCACTCAAAGTTTTTATTACTGGCGCCTCCAGCGGCATCGGCGCCGCCCTGGCCCGGCATTACGCCGCCGCCGGCGCCATCCTGGGCCTGGCGGCCCGGCGCCCGGAAGCCCTGGCCGAACTGGCCGCCGCCCTGGCCGGGCAGCACGCCACCTATCCCCTGGACGTCAGCGACGCCTCGGCCCTGGCGGCCGCGGCGGCAGACTTCATCGCCCGCTTTGGGGCGCCGGACATCGTCATCGCCAACGCCGGCGTCTCCGTCGGCACCCTCAGCGAATGCCCGGAGGACCTGGTCGCCTTCCGCCGGGTCATGGACACCAACGTCTACGGCATGGCCACCACCTTTGCCCCCTTTATCGCCGCCATGCAGGCGGCGGGGGGCAACCGACGGCGCCTGGTGGGCATCGCCTCGGTGGCCGGCATCCGGGGCCTGCCCGGGGCCGAGGCCTACTCCGCCTCGAAGGCGGCCGCCATTGCTTATCTGGAATCCCTGCGTCTGGAAATGCGCGCCGCGGGCATCAAGGTGGTAACCATCGCCCCCGGCTATATCGCCACCCCCATGACCGACATCAATCCCTATCCCATGCCCTTCCTGCTGCCGCCGGACGAGGCCGCCCGGCGCTTCGCCCGGGTCATTGCCCGGGGCTGCTCCTATGCGGTGGTGCCATGGCAGATGGGGGTGGT
>DATEZY010000134.1:0-13705 GCA_035255085.1 Azospira sp.
GCGGCCCGCAGCCTGATCGTCTCCAGCTTCGGCAAGACCTACCACGTCACCGGCTGGAAAATCGGCTACTGCTACGGTGCGGCGGCGCTGATGGCCGAATTCCGCAAGGTGCACCAGTTCAATGTGTTCTGCGTCCATGCCCCCGCCCAGGTCGGCCTGGCCGCCTACATGGCCGACCACTCCCGGCACCTGCAGCTGGCCGAGTTCTACCGGCAGAAGCGGGACTTCTTCCGCCAGCAGCTGGCCGGCACCCAGTTCGAGCTCCTGCCCTGCCGTGGCACCTATTTCCAGCTGGCCCGCTATGCGGGCATCTCCGATCTGCCCGATACCGAGTTCGCCCAGTGGCTGACCCGGGAAGTGGGGGTGGCGGTGATCCCCGTCTCCGTCTTCTACCCGGACGGCCGGGATGACCGGGTGGTGCGCTTTTGCTTCGCCAAACAGGAGGGCACCCTGGCCGCCGCCGGGGAGCGGCTGCGCCGCCTGTGAGCGGGGATTTCCTACCGGGAGAGTGACTTTTCAGCGTGACTTCCCAGCGGGGAAAAGGAATTTCCTGTCGGAAAATGGGATTTCCTATCGGAAAAGGGAATTTCCCCAGGGCGCTGCGGTCTTTGCACCGGGCCGGCTATGCAGGCTGGCGGTTTGATCAATGCACTGTGGAGAGCACCCATGCGGGTAACGGAAAATCCGGCCGATTTCGGCCGTTGCGGCTGCGGCCGCCGGGAATATTGCGATGGCAGCCATGGCCTGAGCGAGGAGCAATGGCAGGCCTTGCAAGCCAAGGAAGCGGCGGAGGCTGCTGCCTGGGACAAGGCCGCTGGCACCTTCGACGAGCGTTAAGCAAGGTTCAGGTTGCCTGCCCTGTGAGGTAATCAGGACGCCATTCTTCTGGGTGGTATGCCTGGAGAATGGCGTAGATAGCCGGTCTCCAAAGGGCATTTAATTGAAAAGGACGTGGCGTGAGCCGCGTCCTTTTCATATGGTGCTTAGGCGTCCGCGGGGCCTTGGCGCTGCAGGACGACATGGGAGGCCTTCTCCGACGCGACGAATTCAACGCATGCATAGCCCTGTGCCCGCAAGTCTTCCCCTTCGAACAGGGATTCTCCCCGGCCGAGCAGGACCGGCGAGATCGCAATATGCAGTTCATCAATGAGGCCCGCACGCAGATACTCCCGGATGGTGCCCGGCCCCCCGCCGATCCGTACGTCCTTTCCGGCAGCTGCCTCCCGGGCACGGTCGAGTGCCTCGCGAATGCCTCCGGTGATGAAGTGGAAGGTCGTGCCGCCTTCCATCTCGATGGGGGGGCGAGCGTAATGGGTCAGGATGAAAACTGGAACGTGATACGGTGGATTGTCTCCCCACCAGCCTTTCCAGTTTGTGTCCGGCCACTCCCCGCGAATGGGGCCGAACATGTTCCTTCCAAGAATCCAGGCCCCCACATTGTGAAAGCTACGGGCGGCGAAATCATCGTCAATCCCGGTCGTGCCCTCGTCCTTGCCGAACAAGGCCCGCTGGAAGGTGCGTGTTGGGACTAGCCACTGGTGCAGTTCCGTCCCGCCAAGGCCGAGTGGATTGTCGATGTCCTGATCCGGGCCTGCCCCGTATCCGTCGAGCGAAATGGTGAAACCCGCAACGCGAACTCGTGTCATCGTTTGCCTCCGTTTAGACGCCTAACGTGAGGTAGACCGCAAAGTTGCAGGTTTCGCGTCGTTAAGGCGATTCACCCGGCGTCATTAAGCATGGCGACCAGCCCTTGTCTAGAAAGCACAGGCGTGGGTTTGAGGCAGACGCCCAGCCCGGGGCAGCCGTTCAAGGCCGCCCCGGATTGGATTGTTGTAGTGATGGAGGAGTGGTCAGATGTGGCCGCGCATCACCACCCAGGCGAAGATCGCCAGCACCGCCACGAAGGTGACCGCCCAGGGCCAGACCGGCCGCTCCTCGGCATAGGGGTCGGAGAGGGCGCGCTCGGCGCCTTCCGGTAGCCTGGCGAGCTGGGTGAGGGCGGTGCCGAAGGGGATGTTGATGCGGGCCCGGGCATTCACCGCCCAGCCGTTGGCATCCAGCAGGGGGCCCAGGGTACGGCTCCGCAGCTTGAACCAGGCGAGCAGCATGGAGGGGCCGGAAACCATGAGCATCAGGCCGGCGACGGCGATGGGCATCTGCCACCAGTGCAGGCCGAGGAAGCCGGTGACCACCGAGGCGATGGCGGTGCCGATGGCGCCGACGGCCAGGCCCAGGGCGGCGAAGATGCCGGCGAACTTGCCCACATCGAAGGGCGTGGGCGCGGGCTTGGCGGCCGGGGCGGCGGCGGGCGCGGCTTCCACGTGTTTGGCGCCGTTGGCCACCAGAGTGGAGGATTGCTGCTCCACGGCGGCGGCCTTGGCGGCGGCGAATTTCTGGAACTGGTCGCCGATCATGCGCGCCACCTTGCGGTAGGGTGACCAGAAGGCCTGGCGGATGCTGATGGGGTGATCCACGATCTTGGTGATGGTGGCGTCCCAGTCCCGGCCCTGACGGTCGTAGAAGACACCGTTGCGGCCCACCAGTAGTTGGTCGGAATCGCCGGCGGTGAAGGCGGCGGCGATGCTGAGCTTCTCGGCGCCCCGGGTGCAGTCGCAATAGACCAGGCAGATGCGGGAGAGGCTGGCCAGGGCGGCGTGCTTGGCGCCGTCATTGACCGGGATCACCAGTTCGCAGCTGCGCCCGTCCAGGTACAGGGTGCCGGCCTGGAACATGGCTTTGCCGCGGCGGGTATAGAAGTCGCGGAAGGAAACGAAGTTGTTGGCCAGCAGGGCCAGGTCCCGCACGTAATGCACCAGCCGGTTGGCGCTGGCGATGGCCTCGAATTCCGCGGCCAGGGCCGCATCCTCGGCGATCAGGTTGGTCAGGCGCTCCGGCAGGTCGCTGCCGAGGATGGCCTGCACCCGTTCCAGGCCCAGTTGGGCCACCGGGGTCTGGACCTCGGCGGTGAGCCATTCGCCATAGGGCGCCAGGCGGGCGCACAGTTGTTTCCATTCGGCCTCGCTGAGGCTCGGCCGCTGGCCCAGGAGGGGCGTCACGACGGCCTCGGCCAGGGTGGCGATGGCTGCAGCCCAGGCCGGGTTGATGCCTTCGCCCAGGGGCAGGGGGTGGCCGGCGGCGACCTGGGCCAGGGGCAGGGCGGCGATGGCTTCGTCCTGGGGCGCCAGGGAGCGGGCGGCCAGGGCCTTCAGGTCGTCCTCGGCGCCGTTGAGCAGGGCGCCGGCCCGGGGGTCGAAGGCGGCTAGATGGCAGCGGGTGAAATAGTCATCCACCTTGTCGCGCACCGCCGCCAGGGCGGCGTGGGCGGCGGCCGTGGCTTCCCCCAGGGGCAGGATGGCCGGGTCGCCGCTGCTCGCCGCCTGCCAGGCGCACCATTCCCGGGCCTGGGCCAGGAAAGGCTCGGCCTGGGCGGCACCAATGCCCGGCTCGCCACTACGGTCGAGCTCGCTGCCAAGGCAGGTCATGATCTCGGTCACCAGGGCCGCCAGTTCGGCGTCGGGGCCGCTCTCGGCGCCCGCGGGATTGCAGTTGGCCGGGGTGACGATGCCGTCGCCGTTCAAGCGGGCGGCGGCGAAAATGGCGGCGCTGTCGCTGCTGTCCTCCGCCGAGATGCTGTCGCTGCCGTCCTTGCCTAGGGTGTGCAGGATGCGTTTGGCGGCGGCCAGGACCTGTTGGCCTTCCTCGCTGGTGGTGTCGATGGCGGCCAGGGGCAGGGGATCGGCCCCCTGGGCCAGCAGCTCCTGGTCCTGGAGCAGGCTGCCGGTCCATTGCAGGGCGGCGATCAGTTCCGGGGCGCGGATGTGGCCGTCGGCATCGGTGTCGAGCAGGGCCAGGGTGCCGGCGGGGAATTCCAGCCCCTGCACCGGGCAGGAGAGGGCGACCCACAGTTTCTGGTCCAGCTGGTCCAGGTTGAGCAGGTCGGTGGCCCGGTCGAGGCGCACCTGGTCGAAACCGCCGGCGCGGAAGAAACGCCAGGTATGGGAGGTCTGGGTCATGATGTTCTCAGTCCAAGGAAGTGGTTGAGCGGCGGGAACAGCTTCTCCGTTGTTTCCGTGGGGCGCGGCCGGGTATTTTGCCCCGGCGTTTCGTTACACAGCATTACAGGCTGTCACGTTCAATTCCGCTAACTGATTCTATAGTGAAAAATGAGCGTTGCATGAGTGATGCACGTTTCGGATTCCTTTACTACCCAAAAGGAGACATAAATGACTCGCCAAATTTCAGTGTTGGCTGCCTCCCTTGTTCTGGCGCTTGCGGCTGGCAGTGCTTTCGCCAGGGGGCCGGGCGGCGGCGCGGGCGGCATGGGGGGAATGGGTGGCGGCCAGTCGTCCCAGCATTTCAGCGACCAGGGCATGGCCAATACCAATGGCCCCAATGCGGCGGACCGGGACAAGGGCCTGGAGCGGGCCCGGGACCGGATGCACGAGGAAGGCTTGGAAAACTCCAAGGCCGACCGCGGCATGAGCAAGCGCCAAGGCAAGGGAAAATCCGGCAAGCCTGAGCGCTAAGCGCCGGATGTCATGAAAACGGGGCGGCTAATGCCGCCCCGGTGGTTTTTGGCGCGGGCCCGCCGCTCCCTGGGTGCCTCAGGCCGGGGTGCCGAACACCGCCTGCCACAGGGCGCGTACGGCGTCGATGTGGTGGGCGATGGCGGCCTGCTGCACCCGGGCCGTGGGGCTGCCGTTGAGGCGCTTGGCGTGCTGCAGGCGGCGGTATTCCCGGTAGGCGTTGCGCACCGGGTCGGCCAGTTGTTCCGGAATCAGGCCCAGGTCGGCGGCCATGCGCAGCAGGGCGATGTTGCCCCAGTTGCCGGTGAGGGCTGGATGGGCGTGGGCGTAGCCCAGGATCAGGTACTGGACGATGAATTCCACGTCGATGATGCCGCCGGAGTCCTGCTTCAGGTCGAATTCGCCCCGGGCCACGGCATCGGCGTCGGAGGCGTGGCTGTCGAGCATTTTCTGGCGCATGGCCAGGACTTCGGCCTTGAGCGCGGCCCGGTCCCGGGGCTGGCGCAGGACTTCCTCCCGCACCGCCTCGAAGGCGGCGCCCACCGCCGGGTCCCCGGCGGCAAAGCGGGCCCGGGTGAGGGCCTGGTGTTCCCACACCCAGGCGCTCTGCAGCTGGTATTCGCGGAAGGCGGCCAGGGAGGTGACGATCAGGCCGGAGTCGCCATTGGGCCGCAGCCGCAGGTCGGTCTCGAACAGCAGGCCGGCCGGGGTCTGGGAAGATAGCCAGGTATTCATGCGCTGGGCCAGGCGGGCGTAGGTCTCCTCGGCCTCCGGCGCCGGGTCGTCGAAGACGAAGACGATGTCCAGGTCCGAGGCGTAGCCCAGTTCCTTGCCTCCCATCTTGCCGTAGCCGATGACGGCGAAGGCCGGGGTTTCCCGGTGCCGGTGGCGCAGCTTGCTCCAGCACAGGCGGATCACTTCGGCCACCATGATGTCGGCCAGTTGGGTGAGGTGGTCGGAAATCTTCTCCACCGTGTGCAGGCCCGCCAGGTCCTGGGCCAGGAGGCGGAAGACCTGGGCGTGGTGCATTTCCCGCAGCAGGTCCATCTGCCGTTCGGTGTCGTCTTCCGCCTCGTCCAACTGCCGTCGCAGTTCGGCGTGGAAGCCCTGCCAGTCGGTGGCCACTTCCAGCAGTCGCGGGTCGAGCAGCTCGTCCAGCAGAATGGGGTGGCGGTTCAGGTATTCGGCCGCCCAGGAGGAGCCGCCGATGAGCTCGGCTACCTTCTGCAGGGCCTGGGGATATTGCTGCAGCAGGGCCAGGTAGGCGCCGCGGCGGCCGATGGCGTCGAGGAAGGTGAGGCAGCGGGCCAGGGTCAGGTCCGGCGTCGCCGTTGCGGCGGCGGCTTCGATCAGGCGCGGTGCCAGGGCATCCAGCCGTTCCCGGCTGCTGGCCTGGAGTTGCTGGTAGCGGGCGCCGGCGCGGAAATTACGCAGTCGCTCCAGGGCCTCACCGGGGTGGGTGTAGCCGAGTTCGGCCAGCTGTTCCTTGGCCGGCTCGCATTCCAGGCTGCCCTGCCACAGGGCGGCCAGGGATTCGGCGGCCCGGCTGTTTTCGTCCGGCTCGGCAAGGACGCTTTCGAAATGCTGGCTGACCCGTTGCCGATGGCCGTCGAGCACGGCCAGCAGTGCCGGGTAGTCGGCAAAGCCCATGGAGCGGGCGATGGCTGCCTGACCCTCGGGGGATTCAGGCAGGCTGTGGGTCTGCTGGTCGGCCACGTATTGCAGCCGGTGTTCCAGGCGGCGCAGGAAATTGTAGGCTTCGGTCAGCTCGGCCACTGCTTCGGCGGTCATCAGGCTGCGTTCGGCCAGCAACTGCAGCACCTGCAGGGTAGGACGGATCTGCAGGGCGGTGTCCCGGCCGCCGCGGATTAGCTGGAAGACCTGGGCCATGAACTCGATTTCCCGGATGCCGCCGGGCCCCAGCTTGATGTGGTTGGCCATGTCCTTGCGCGCCACCTCGCGCCGGATCTGGGCGTGCAGGTCGCGCATGGCGTTGATGGCGCCGAAATCCAGGTACTTGCGGAAGACGAAGGGCCGGCCGGTGGCGGACAGGGCCTCGGCCCACTGGTCGATCACATTGGCGCCGCTGTTCATCACCCGGGCCTTGATCCAGGCGTAGCGCTCCCATTCCCGGCCCTGGGAGATGAAATAGTTTTCCAGGGCGTCGATGCACAGCACCAGCGGCCCGGAATCGCCGTTGGGCCGCAGGCGCATGTCCACCCGGAACACCTGGCCGTCGGCGGTGAGCTCCCCCAGGGCGTTGATCAGGCGCTTGCCCAGGCGGTGGAAGAAGTCGTACGCCTCGATCTTGCGGCCCCCGTCCGGCGTGCCGGCGGTTTCCCCTTCTTCCGGATAGACGAAGATGTAATCCACGTCGGAGGAGACGTTGAGCTCCCGCCCGCCGAGCTTGCCCATGCCCACCACCAGGAGGCGCTGGGGCCGGCCCTGGCTGTCCAGGGGCTCGCCGTATTGGGCTGCCAGGCTGCGATGCAGGAAATCCAGGGCAAAATTGGTGGTCACATCCGCCAGGAGGGTCATGGTTTCCACCACCTCCGCCAGGCGGGCGAGGCCGCCGATGTCGCGCAGCACCAGCTGGGCCATCACCCGGTGGCGCAGGCGGCGCAAGGTAAGCTTGACGCTGTCGTCGTCCTGGGGGTTGGCGGAGGCGATCCACTCCTCCAGGTCGGCGGCGCCGAGGGGGCGCTCCCAGGTGCTGGCCAGGAGCGGCACCAGTTCCGGCCGGGCCGCCAGAAGCTGGCGCAGATAGTAGCTGTGCTCCAGGGCTGGCTGCCAGGCAGCGGGATAGGCCGGGTCAGCGGAGGCGGGGGCGGCAGCGTTATGGGTATCCATGATTAATGTTTTTCTGGTGATTTGGCCGTGAGCCCGGAATGGTGGGCCGCCTGGGTTAAAATTATGCTTTTCGTTGAACTGACCATTGTAGTGATCCCGCTCCGAACTTTGCAAAGCACTGGCCCCGTTCGCCTTGGCTGCTGAGACCTTTCATGGCCCTCGCTAGTCTGCGGCACGCCCTTTACCATCGTCTGGGTCGGCTCCTGCCCTTTTTCGCCGCTCCGGCTGCCCGGCGATTCTGGCGTGGCGCCTGGCGGGTGACGCTGTGGGGGCTGTGCCTGGCCTATTTCGCCTTTGCCGTGCTGCTGCTCGGCCTGCGCTACTGGGTGTTGCCCCAGGTGGGGAGCTACCGGGGCGACATCGAGCGCATGGTGAGCCAGGCGGTGGGCCTGCCGGTGACCATCGGCCGCATCGACGCCAGCTGGCGCGGCCTGCGCCCGGACTTGACCCTCTCCGACGTGCGCATCGCCGACAAGGACGGCCGTCCGGCCCTGGCCTTCAGCCAGGTGGAAAGCGTGCTCTCCTGGTGGAGCGTGCCCGCCCTGGACCTGCGCCTGCACCTCCTGGAAATCAACGAACCGACCCTGCTGGTGCGGCGGGAGGCGGATGGCCACCTGTTCGTCGCCGGCATCCCGGTGGAGGCCTCCGGCTCGAGCGGCGGGGCCGCCGACTGGGTGCTGCGCCAGGAACGCATCCACGTGCGGGATGCCACCATCGTCTGGGAGGATGCCCAGCGGGGCGCGCCGCCCCTGCCCCTGGAGGCGGTGAACCTGCTGCTGGAGAACAACGGCAGCCATCACCGCTTCGGCCTGACCGCCCTGCCGCCGGCCGACCTGGCCCCGCGCCTTGATCTGCGCGGCGACCTGAAGGGCCAGGATCCGGCCCGCCTGGCCGACTGGTCCGGCCAGCTCTACGCGGAATTCGATTACACCGACCTGGCGGCCTGGCAGGCCTGGGTCGATTACCCGGTGAGCCTGCCCCGGGGCCAGGGCGCCCTGCGCCTGTGGCTAGGGCTGGAAAGCGGCGCCCTGACCGCGGCCACCGCCGACGTGGCCCTGCGCGACGTGCGCCTGCGCCTGGCCAAGAACCTGCCGGAGCTGGAGCTGGAGCAGCTGCAAGGCCATGTGGCCGGGGCCCGGGGCCGGGGCGGCTTCCTTGCCAGCCTGCTGGGCAAGCTCGGCGCCAGCGGCGGCGATCTCAGCCTCTCCGGCCGGCATCTGACCCTGACCACCCGGGACGGCCTGCATCTGGAGCCGACGGACTTCACCCTGGCCTTGAGCGAGCAGGGGGAGCGCCGGCGCGGCAATGCCAACGCCACCACGGTGGACCTGGGGGGGCTGGCGGCCCTGGCCGGCTACCTGCCCCTGGAGGACAAGCTGCGCCAGTTGCTGGCCGATTACGCCCCCGCCGGCCGGGTGCAGAACCTCAAGGCCAGCTGGACCCTCCAGGGCGAGTCCCTGCAGGACTGCAGCCTGAATGCTGGCTTCGACAAGCTGGCCCTCAAGGCCAATGGCGCCGTGCCCGGCTTTGCCGGCCTCTCCGGCAAGGTCGAGGCGACGGAGCGGGGCGGCAGCCTGGCCCTGGATTCCCACCAGGCGGCGGTGGAGTTGCCGAAGATCTTCCCCGAGCCCCATATTCCCCTGGATTCCCTGGCCGCCCAGCTGCACTGGAAGCTCGATGGCGCCCAATTGGACGTGGGTCTGGACAAGCTCAGTTTCACCAACCCGGATGCCACCGGTTCGGCCCAGGGCAGCTACCGGGCTGACGGCCCGGGCCCGGGGCACATCGACCTCACCGCCGGCATCAGCCAGGCCGATGGCAAGGCGGTGTGGCGCTACATGCCCCTGGTGGTTTCCCAGGATGCCCGGGACTGGCTGAAGACGGCCATCACCGGCGGTACCTCGAGCGATGCCAAGCTGGTGCTCAAGGGCGACCTGGCCCGCTTCCCCTTCCGCAAGCCCGGGGAAGGGCAATTCCTGGTGACGGCCAAGATCAACGGTGCCAGCCTGGATTACGGCACCGGCTGGCCGAAAATCGACGACATCCAGGGCAGCCTGCGCTTCGAAGGCGCCCGCATGCTGATCGAAGCCAAGAGCGGCAAGCTCCTCGGGGCCCGGTTGAACAGCGTCAAGGCGGAGATCGCCGACCTGGAATTGCCGGACGAGATGCTCAAGATCACCGGCAAGGCCGAGGGCCCCACCGCCGAATTCCTCAAGTTCATCGACCAGAGCCCGGTGGGCGACAAGATCGACAATTTCACCGAGGACATGCGGGCCCAGGGCGACGGTCGCCTGGCCCTGGGTCTGACCCTGCCCCTGCGCCATATCGTGGACACCAAGGTGAGCGGCGACTTCGATTTCGTGAACAACCAGGTGACGGTGGAGCCGGGCCTGCCGCCCCTGACCCAGGTCAATGGCCGCCTGCATTTTTCCGACAGCGGCATCCACATCAAGGAAGTGACCGCCCAGGCCTTCGGCGCCCCCTTGCGCATCTCCGCCAGCAACGAGGGCGACAAGGTGCTGGTTAACGCCCAGGGCAGCGCCTCCATCGCCGCCCTGCGCCGTAGCTTCGACATGCCGGTGCTGGACAACCTCTCTGGCACCACGCCGTGGAAGGGGGAAATCCGGGTGCGCAAGAAGACCGCCGAACTGGTGGTCGAATCCGACCTCAAGGGCATCGCCTCCAGCCTGCCCGAACCCTTCAACAAGAGCGCCGCCCAGGCCCTGCCCCTGCGCCTGGAGAGGGCGTCCCTGGTAGAGCCGGCTGCCAAGAACGGCAAGGCGGCTGCAGCTCCGGTGCAGACAGTCCCCCGGGAACAGATCAAGTTCTCCCTGGGCAAGCTGGTGGCGGCCCAGATCATTCGCCGCAAGGAAGCGTCGGGCAGCGTCACCGAGCGCGGCGCCATCGCCGTCGGCGAACCCCTGGCCCTGCCCGACCGGGGCCTGGTGCTGGCCATCAGCCAGCCGGCGGTGGATGTGGATTTCTGGCGCCATGCCCTGGTGCCGGCTGCCAGCGCTGGCAGCAACGGTACTGCCAGCGGGCCGTCCCCTCTGGCCATGGCGACCCTGAAGACTCCCCAGCTCGACGTGGGCGGCCGCCGCCTGCATGACGTGACCCTGCGCGCCGCCCCCGCCGGCAACAGCTGGCAGGTGGAAGTGGCCTCCCGGGAAGCGGCCGGCCTGATCAACTGGGAAGGAGAGGGCCGGGGCAAGCTCAAGGCCCGCTTGAAGCACCTCGTCCTGCCCGAGGCGACGCCGCGCCAGGCCGCCTCCTTGAAGGCTGGCGAGGTGGGTGAGACCCTGGACGAGCTGCCGGCCCTGGACGTCGTTGCCGACAATTTCAGCATTGGCGCCCGCCGCTTTGGCCGTCTCGACCTGCAGGCGCGCAATGAGGGCCGCTTGTGGCGCCTGGACAAGGTGGGCCTCTCTAGCCCCGAAGGTTCCCTGGTGGGCAGCGGCCAGTGGCGCATCGACACCCCGGGCGGCAGCCGTACCCAGCTGGACTTCGAACTGACGGTAGGCGACGTGGGCAAGTACCTGGACCGCATCGGCTACCCGGGCACGGTGAAACGCGGCAGCGCCACCCTGGCCGGCAAGCTGGGCTGGAACGGCGCTCCCACCGGTCCCGATCTGCCCAGCCTTTCCGGCGACCTCAAGCTGTCGGCGGAGCGGGGTCAGTTCGCCAAGCTGGAACCGGGCATCGGCAAGCTCATCGGCCTGCTTAGTTTGCAGTCCCTGCCCCGGCGCATCACCCTGGATTTCCGCGATGTCTTCTCCGATGGCTTCGCCTTCGACAGCATCGACGGCACCTTCCAGGTGAACAACGGTCTCATGAAGACTTCCGACCTGGCCATCGACGGTCCTGCCGCCAAGGTGAATCTCAAGGGCGAGGTCAATCTCGGCGATGAAACCCAGAACCTGAAGGTGCGGGTGCAGCCGGCCCTGGGCAGCACCGTGGCCCTGGGTACGGCGGTGCTGGCCCACCCGGTGGTCGGCGTGGCGGCCCTGCTGGCCCAGAAAATCCTGCAGAATCCCCTGGATCAGGTGTTCGCCTTCGAGTATCGGGTGAGCGGCACCTGGGAAGACCCTAAGGTGGAAAAGCTCGGCAGCACCCCGGTGCCGGTGAAGAAGGACGAGAAGTAAGAGGACCCATGACCATGACTCCCCCCGTCAGCCCCGAACGTCAGAACGCAGTCATCGCCGCCGTACAGATGGTGTCCGGCCCCCGGGTGGCGGACAACCTGGCGACTGCCGGTCGCCTGGTGACCGAGGCGGTGGCCCAGGGCGCCCGCATCGTCGCCCTGCCCGAGTACTTCCCGATCATGGGCATGGCCGAGGGGGACAAGGTCAAGGTGCGGGAGATCGATGCCGGCATTGGCCTGGGCGCTGCTGCCGGGCCGATCCAGACCTTCCTGGCGGAGACGGCGAAAAAGCACCGCATCTGGCTCATCGGCGGCTCCATTCCCCTGGCTGGCCAGGACCCGAAAAAGGTGCTCAATTCCACCGTGGTCTATGACCCGGAAGGCCAGCGCGTTGCCCGCTACGACAAAATCCACCTGTTTGGCTTCCAGAAAGGCGGTGAGCGCTACGACGAGGCCGCCTCGATCGAACCCGGGCGGGACCCCATCGCCTTCGACACCCCTTACGGCCGCATTGGCCTCTCCATCTGCTACGACCTGCGCTTCCCCGAGCTGTACCGGGCCCTGGGGCCGGTGGACCTGATCGTGGTGCCGGCGGCGTTCACCGAAACCACCGGCCGGGCCCACTGGGAAATCCTGCTGCGCGCCCGGGCCATCGAAAACCAGTGCTATGTCCTGGCCGTGGGCCAGGGCGGCCGGCACGAGAACGGCCGGGAAACCCACGGCAACAGCATGATCATCGACCCCTGGGGCACCATCCTGGACCGCAAGCTCAAGGGCCCCGGCGTGGTGGCGGCCCAGCTCGACCACGGCTACCTGGCCGAGGTGCGGGCCAACCTGCCGGCCCTCAAGCACCGGGTGCTGTAATTCGCCACGTAAATCGTCATCGCAAACAGTCGCAAGCACGCCGCTCCGCGGGCGGCGCGCCAAACCTTTAAGGCAAAGATCCATGACCGACATCCTCACCCAAGCCAATGCCCTGCTGCTGGAACCCTACGGCCTGGAGAACAAGCACCTGAACCGGGTGTTTGGTGACATCCTGAGCCACGGCGTCGATTACGCCGACCTCTACTTCCAGTACAGCCGCTCCGAGGCCTGGAGCCTGGAAGAGGGCATCGTCAAATCGGGCAGCTTCAACATCGACCAGGGGGTCGGGGTGCGGGCCCTGTCCGGCGAGCGCACCGCCTTTGCCTATTCCGACGATATCAGCCTGCCGGCCTTGTCCGATGCCGCTGCCGCCGTGCGCGCCATCGCCGCCGCCGGCCAGAACCGCAAGGCCCCGGTCTTGAAGGGGCGCAAGGCCCTGGGCCTGTACCGGCCCCTGGATCCCATCTCCTCCCTGGAGGCCACCGACAAGGTGCGCCTGCTGGAGCGGGTGGAAGCCTATGCCCGGGCCCTGGACAAGCGGGTGACCCAGGTCATGGCTTCCCTTGCCTCCGAATACGACGTGGTGCTGGTGGCCGGCAGCGACGGCCGCCTGGCCGCCGACGTGCGGCCCCTGGTGCGGGTGTCGGTGACGGTGATCGTGGATGGCGGCAAGGGCAAGCGCGAGCAGGGCTCCGCCGGCGGCGGCGGCCGCTACGACTACGGCTATTTCACCGAGGAAATCCTGCAGCAATACGCCAAGGAGGCGGTGCACCAGGCGGTGGTCAATCTGGACGCCCGCCCTGCCCCCGCCGGCCCCATGACCGTGGTGCTCGGCCCGGGCTGGCCCGGCATCCTGCTGCACGAGGCCATCGGCCACGGCCTGGAAGGGGATTTCAACCGCAAGGGTTCCTCCGCCTTCTCCGGCCGGGTCGGCGAGCGGGTGGCGGCCAAGGGCGTCACCGTGGTGGACGACGGTACCCTGCCGGACCGCCGCGGCTCCCTCAACGTGGACGACGAGGGCAATCCCACCCGCCGCACCGTGCTGATCGAGGACGGCATCCTCAAGGGCTACATGCAGGATTCCCTCAACGCCCGCCTCATGGGCGTGGCCCCGACCGGCAACGGCCGCCGCGAATCCTTCGCCCACCTGCCCCTGCCGCGCATGACCAACACCATCATGCTGGCCGGTGACAAGTCGCCCGAGGAAATCCTCAAGTCGGTGAAGAAGGGCATCTATGCCGTCAATTTCGGCGGCGGCCAGGTGGACATCACCAACGGCAAGTTCGTCTTCTCCATGTCCGAAGCCTACATGGTGGAAAACGGC
>DATEZY010000135.1:0-16182 GCA_035255085.1 Azospira sp.
GTCCTGCAGGCGCTCGGCTTCCTTTTGCAGACGCTTGGCGTAATCCAGGGCGGCATCGTAATCGTGGATGGAGCAGGGGCCGATCACCACCAGCAGCCGGTCGTCGGCGCCGTGGAGGATGCGGTGGATGCCCTGGCGGGCAGCATAGGTGGTCTGGGCCGCCCGGTTGCTCGCCGGATATTCGCGAAACACGTGCACCGGCGGCACCAGCTCCTTGATTTCACGGATGCGAACGTCGTCGATTACGGGTTTGGTGTGGAGCGTCATCGCACTATCCTCGGCACAGCCAGGCATGTAGGTAAAAGGGGCATTGATTCTACTCGAAAGCCCGCCCCCGGCGAAACGAGGGGGACCGGGCTATACTTGGCGGATGGAAGATTTCGAGCCGGATTTTCCCATTCACCCCACCGCCCTGCCCCCCACCGCGCACAAGGGTCGGGGCGCCATCGGCAACCCGGGGGACCGCTACGCGGCCTGGACGCGCCAGGCCGAGGACGATGGTTGGCAGTTCGCCGCCAGCGATGCCGACACGCCGACCGGCCCGGCCACCGAACTGCTGGTGGATAGTGCCAAGAGCGTGCTCACCCGCAACACTTCCCCGGACCTGCCCTTCGACCGCTCGGTCAATCCCTACCGGGGCTGCGAGCACGGCTGCATCTATTGCTACGCCCGCCCCAGCCACGCCTGGCTCGGCCTGTCCCCCGGGCTGGACTTCGAAACCCGCATCCTGCACAAGCCCGAGGCCGCCGCCCTGCTGCGCCAGGAGCTGGCCAAGCCCGGCTACGCCTGCGCACCCCTGGCCCTGGGCACCAATACCGACGTGTATCAGCCGGTGGAGCGCAAGCTCGGCCTGACCCGGCAGATCCTGGAGCTGCTGCGGGAGACGGGGCACCCGGTGACCATCGTCACCAAGTCGGCCCTGGTGGAGCGGGACCTGGACATCCTGGCGGACATGGCCGCCCGGGGGCTGGCGGAAGTCACTTTCTCCATCACCTCCCTGGACCCGGAACTGTCCCGCCGCTGGGAACCCCGGGCCGCCAGCCCGGCCCGGCGCCTGGAAGCCATGGCCCGGCTGGCCGCCGCCGGTATTCCGGTAGGCGTGCTGGCCGCCCCCATCGCTCCGGGGCTGAACGACCACGAACTGGAAAAGATACTCGCCGCCAGCAAGGAGGCCGGCGCCAGGGCGGCTGCCTACACCGTGCTGCGCCTGCCCAAGGAGGTGGCCGGCCTGTTCCAGGCCTGGCTCGACCACCACGCCCCCCAGAAGGCGGCACGCATCATGGCCATCCTCTACGACCTGCGGGGCGGCGAAGCCAATGATGGGCGCTTCGGCCTGCGCATGACCGGTCTCGGCCACTACGCCGACCTGCTGCGCCAGCGCTTCCAGCTGGCGGTAAAGCGCCTGGGCTACAGCGGCCTGCCGCCCCTGGTGAGCGACGCCTTCCGGCCGCCCGCCACCCAGGCCGGCAAGAGCAACGGGGGCGTAGCCTCCTCGCGGTCAAAGTCCAAGCCCGAATCCAGGCTACCCACAAAGACTGCAGCCAAGCCGGACGATTCCCAGCTCAGCCTTTTCTGAGGGCCATTCGCCGCCAGGGCCTTAGAATGGCGGCTATTGAAACTAAGCCAGACCACGCCCCGCGGCACCAGACGACCCATGAACGCAGCAACGCCCAAAGATCCCCTCCACGGCATCACCCTGGAGAAAATACTCAACCAACTGGTGGCCAGCTACGGCTGGGAGGAATTGGGGAGGCAGATCACCATCCGCTGCTTCACCCACGAACCCAGCATCGCCTCCAGCCTCAAATTCCTGCGCCGCACGCCCTGGGCCCGGGAACGGGTGGAATCCCTGTACCTGACTATGGTGCGGCGGCAGCAAGCCTGACCTGCAAAGACGAGGAAACACCCATGCGCTCAACCCGTGCCACCGCCGCCGTCGCCCGGCTGAACAGCCGCAGCCCAGGGCAGCATTACCAGATGGTGCTCACCAGCAACGGCCTGTTCAAGCTGCGGCAACGCACCGCGGCCGGCGAGCAGCAGCTGGGCGACGCCCTGCCCCTGGATGACTTCGTGCGCTTCGTCGACGCCCTGGGGCCGCAAAAGGCACCGCGCATCACCAAGAACGACGCGGCGTTTGCCAAGCAGCTGGCGAAGAGTTCCAAGCCCAAGGACTGAAGCCCCGGCCATCCCGGCCGGGGAGCTGGAAACTCCGGCCGACGCCGGAAAACTCAACCCACCAGGATCAGATGCACCCGGTAGGGGCCGTGGGCACCCAGGGTCACGGTCTGCTCGATGTCCGCCGTGCGCGAGGGGCCGGAGACGAAATTGACGGCCCGGGGCGCCTCGCCCTTCTCCCGGCGCATCAGGGCAAAGCCGTCTTCCATGAAGGCAACGATGCGGGACACTTCCACCACGGCGATGTGGGTTTCCGGCAGCAGGCTGGCGGCGGCCGGCGTATCGGGGCCGGAGAGCAGCATCAGGGTGCCGGTGTCGGCCACGGCGCAGAAGGCGCCGGTAATCCCCACCAGGTCGCTGCCCATGGCGGCCCGGGGCGAGACCTCCAGGCCGGCGCCGTTCCAGGCCACGGTCGCCAGGGTTGGCCAGCACACCGCCTGCTGCGGCAATTCCCGGGAGATCAGATAGGCCGCCGCGGCCGCGGGCACTTCGGCCTGGCTGCCGACCCGCTCCACGGTGGACGACAGGGCCGTGGCCCGTTCGATAAAGCGGGTCACGATGCCTTCCGGGCTGTGGGACCAGGTACCGCTGGAGGCCGGGCCCCGTACCGGGGCGGCGATGACGGATTCCACCCGGGATTGGACCTGGGCGGCGTCGGGGGCCGAGCCCCGGCCGATGGAGGCGCGGATGCGGGAGAGGACCAGATCGCGGGAACTCATTACCCGTTCTCCTTCTGTGCTTTGTAGAGTTCGCGGAAGGTGCGGCCGGCAGGGGCGGGGAAATCCTTGCCGCCGGTCCACTCGCCCCCGGCCAGGGGCAGACGGTGGATCAGCTTGTCACCGCCCCCCAGCCATTTCAGGAAGCGCACGGCAAGACCGGTGCCAAAGCCGTAGAGACCGGGGTGGCGGGCGCTCCAGCCCCACAGCTTGAGGGACAGACGCTCCTGCCAGGGACGCAGGCCGGCGCTGACCTGCATTTCCCGCTCCTTGCGCATCAGTTCCGGTAGCGGAATACGCACCGGGCAGACGGCGCTGCACTGGCCACAGCCGGTGGCGGTATGGGGCAGTTCATGGGCGTGCTCCATGCCGGCGTAGCTGGGGGTCAGCACCGAGCCCATGGGGCCGGGGTACACCCAGCCGTAGGCATGGCCGCCCACCGCCTGGTACACCGGGCAGTGGTTCATGCAGGCGCCGCAGCGGATGCAGCGCAGCATTTCCTTCAGTTCGCTGCCCAGCACCCGGGAGCGGCCGTTGTCCAGCAGCACGATGTGGAATTGGCGCGGGCCGTCGCTATCCTCGGCACCGGCAATGCCGGTGTTCATGGACACGTAGTTGGTGATGGACTGGCCGGTGGCCGAGCGGGGCAAGAGGCGCAGCAGCACCGACAGGTCTTCCAGGGTCGGCACCACTTTCTCGATGCCGGTCAGGGCCACGTGGATGCGGGGCACGGTGGTGCACAGGCGGCCATTGCCCTCGTTGGTGACAATCACCGTGGAACCGGTTTCCGCCACCAGGAAGTTGGCGCCGGAAATGCCCATGTCCGCCGAGAGGAAGTGGGGCCGCAAGACTTCCCGGGCTTCCCGGCACAGGGCGGAAATATCCTCGGTACGGGGCTTGCCGTGCTTTTCGTGGAACAGCTCGGTAACCTGCTCCCGGGTCTTGTGAATCACCGGGGCGACGATGTGGGAGGGGGGTTCGTGGTCGTTGATCTGGAGGATGTATTCCCCCAGGTCGGTTTCGATGGGAGTGACGCCAGCAGCTTCCAGGGCGTCGTTGAGGCCACACTCCTCGCTCACCATGGACTTGGACTTGACCACCTTCTTCACGCCGTTCTTGTGGGCGATATCCACGATGATGGCGTTGGCCTCTTCTGCATCCTTGGCCCAATGGACCTGGGCGCCACGCCGGGTGGCCTCGCGCTCGAAGCGTTCCAGCCACAGGTCCAGGTTTTCCAGGGCCCGGTTGCGGATGTCCCGGCCGGCGTCGCGCAGGCGTTCGAAGTCGTCAAAACCACCGAAGTCGCTCACCGCCCCGGCCCGGTTCGGCACGAACTTCACCTGCACCAGCTTCAGGGCCTTCTGCAGGTCCTTGTCGGCCAGGGCCTCCCGGGCCCGGGCCTTGAAGTCGTTGGAATGGATTTCCATTAGCGGCCGCTCTCCAAATCTCCCGCCAATACCTCGGCCACGTGCAACACCTTGGTCTTGGTGTCGCCCTTGCGCCGCAGCCGCCCCTCGATATTGAGCAGGCAGCCCAGGTCGCCGCCGACGATGGCATCGGCGCCGGTGGCGCAGGCGCTCTCACACTTGTTGTCGGCCAGTTTGGTGGAAATGTCGCCGAACTTGAGCGAGAAGGTGCCGCCAAAGCCGCAGCAGGTCTCGGCCTCATCCATTTCCCGGATGGACACGCCGCCCATCTGACCCAGGAGCTGCCGCGGCTGCTGCTTGATGCCCAGTTCCCGCAGGCCGGAACAGGAGTCGTGGTAGGTGATGCTGCCGGCGAAGTCGCCGGGCACGTCGTTGAATTTGGCCACATTCACCAGGAAGTCCGTGAGTTCGTAGGTGCAGGCCGCCAGCTTCTCGGCCCGGGCCAGGAGGGCAGGATCTTCCTTGCACAGCTCGCCGTAGTGGGCCTTGATCATGCCGGCGCAGGAGCCGGAGGGCAGGACCACGTATTCGTAGCCGGAAAATTCATCGATGACCTTGCGCGCCAGGGCCAGGGCCGTGGCCCGGTCGCCCGAGTTGTAGGCGGGCTGGCCGCAGCAGGTCTGGGTCTCCGGCACCTCCACGGTGCAGCCGGCACGCTGCAGCAGCTTGAGGGCGGCAAAGCCCACGTTGGGCCGCATCAGGTCGGCCAGACAGGTGACAAAAAGGGCGACGCGCATGGGAGCTATTCCGTGAAGGAGTGGATGGTGTCAGTCGGAAGGATACCGAACCGGGTTCTGGCCGGATTGTGATTTTTCGCTGCTGGATTTTGGCGAACGATAGCCCCGGGGCCGGGACCAGGAAAATTGGGGAAATCCCTCGCGGGCCTGGCAGGGAACACCGGCGGCGGCGCCTGGTCCCACAAGACATTCAACGATGTATTTGGAGCCAGGCCATGAGCGCTTCCCCCTACGATTCCCTCTACGACATTCCCGTCACCCGCATCGACGGCCAGGAACAGACCCTGGCCGATTACGCTGGCAAGGTGCTGCTGATCGTCAACACCGCCAGCCAGTGCGGCTTTACCCCCCAGTACGCCGGCCTGGAAGAGCTCTACCGCCAGTTCGGCCCCAAAGGCCTGATGGTGCTGGGCTTTCCCTGCAACCAGTTCGGTGCTCAGGAGCCGGGAGACGCGGCGGAAATCCAGGAATTCTGCCGCCTCAACTACGGCATCAGCTTTCCCCTGTTCGCCAAGATCGAGGTCAATGGCGACGCCTCCCACCCCCTCTACCGCCTCCTGAAGAACCAGGCTCCGGGCGTCCTGGGGAGCGAAGCGATCAAGTGGAATTTCACCAAATTCCTGGTGGATCGCAACGGCCAGGTGCACGGACGCTACGCCCCCGTCACCACGCCCCAGGACCTGGCGGCGGAAATCGAGCCCCTGCTGTAAGCCAACATTGCCTACCATCGGATTGGGCTGGCACACACGGGGAAAGGCCCTGAGGTGGGGAAATCAGCCGGCCGAACCGGCCTTAGGCGGATAGGGTTACGGTCCCGTACTGCGGGCAAACGTGGATGGAGTTGCCTGATCTTGAATTGACGCTTCTCGTGCGTAAGCCCTGGCAATCTCACGAGCAAGTTGCAGGAGTGCTTGCCTCAGTGCCCGACGCCCGACTTCCGGCTCCGCAGCCCATTGGTGCACGTCGGCGTTTGATGAACCACTGACAGTGGCAAACGGGCGAGCAACCTCAGGGGAGCCACCCGCCCCTGGCCGCTCGGTTTCCTCAAGCGACATATCAGCGTTGCTGCTGAATCGAACGGTGCATTCCAACCCGGGCTCAATGCCTACGCGTACGTCGGCCAGAATAAGGGCGGGCGCAGCCAACCGGATAGCGATTTCCCGAATCGCCTTGGCGCGCTGGGCCAGCCCCGTCCCCCCCGCAGCGATTTCCACTGTGACGGCTGGCTCATGGTTGCCAAGTTGCGTGATGACTTCATCACGGATGCTCTCCAGCACCTCACCTTGCAAATCCTCAGATTTAAGCCATGAGGCATCCCCATGCCGAACCCGCTCCCAGCTTTCCGCACAAAGCCGAGCATTGCGGGCGTTGGCATCGCCGCGCTCCAGTACATTGGGAAGATCGAGGAGAGGAGCCCCAAAAGTTAGCAATGCGGTAACGGAGAGCCAAAAAACCTCGGTTGCCGTATTCGCATTGCTGCTCCCTGGGGAAGGCATGCCCGTTTGCGCCACGGAAATGCCGCCAAGGCGCAAGACGATGGGCGGGGAAGGCCTGCCAGGCGGGCCGGCAACGACGGGGGCGCTACCCAAGCAAAGGCTGAACAGCAGACAGGAAATGATGACCGAGCGGCTCATTTCGCCCCCACATAGTCAAATACCGGGCAGACACTTTACAGAAGGCTCGCCACCCAGCTTCGGGAATTCCACTACCCTCCCCGCTCCCCTTCCAGCGCGCACTGCACGAGTTCGGCCAGGGAGCGCACCCCCATTTTGTCCATGACCCGAGCCCGGTGGGCTTCCACGGTCTTCATGCTGATATTGAGCTCGTCGGCGATCTGCTTGTTGAGCTTGCCTTCCACCACCCGGTCCATCACCTCCCGTTCCCGGGCGGTGAGTTGGGCCAGACGCTGGGAGACCGAATCCTCCCGGGCACGGCGGGCACGGCGCTCCTGGTCCAGGGTCAGGCACTGGCGGATCAGGCGCAGCATGTCGGTATCGTTGAAGGGCTTCTCGATGAAGTCGGCAGCCCCCTTCTTCAGGGCAGAAACGGCCATGGGCACGTCGCCGTGGCCGGTAATGAAGATCACCGGCAGGGTGGAGCGCTGGGCCGCCAGGCGCTCGTACAACTCCAGCCCGCTCATGCCGGGCATGCGCACGTCGAGCACCAAGCAGCCGGCCAGGCCATCCTGGTAGGCGGCGAGGAATGCTTCGGCGGAGGCAAAGGGATGGACCGGCAGGCCTTCGGATTCGATCAGCCAGACCATGGAATCGCGCATGGCCTCGTCATCATCCACCACATAGACGCATTGCTGGCCCGGGATGGGGTCTTTGTCCGGCGTAGGGGTCTGGGGGGTCATGCTCATGCCAGTCTCCGATCTTGTTGTCAGGGCCCTGGGCCCTATTCGTCCATGGGCAGGGTGAAGCGGAATACGGTGCCGCCCCCGGGGTTGGGTTCCACCCACAGGCGGCCCTGGTGGAATTCGATAATGGAACGGCAGATGGGCAGGCCCATCCCCATGCCTTCCGGCTTGGTGGTGTAGAAGGGGGCGAACAGTTCTTCCGCCGTGGTGGCGCCGATGCCGTGGCCCCGGTCGCCCACCGCCACTTCCACCATGCGATTGTCGGCGAGGCGCGCCGACACCGTCAATTGACGCTCCGGCTGGGGCGTGTCGCGCATGGCCTCGATGCCGTTCTTGACCAGGTTGAGCAGCACCTGCTCGATCATGATGCGATCGACAAAAACTTCCGGCAGGTCCGGCGGCAGGTCGAGGCGGATTTCCACCGCCTGCTTGCGCGCCTCGATGTCGGCGAAACCCAGGGTTTCCTCGACGATGTCGGCCAGGGTGGCCGGCCCCCGGTTGGGTTCGCTCTTTTTCACGAATTCCCGCATACGGCGGATGATCTTGCCCGCCCGTTCGGCCTGGAAGCTGGCCTTCTCCATGGCCGCCAGGATGTCCTCCGGCCGGGTGCCGCCGCCCTTGAGGCGCTTGACGCAACCCATGCAGTAGTTGGCGATGGCGGCCAGGGGCTGGTTCAGCTCGTGGGCCAGGGAGGAGGCCATTTCGCCCATGGTGATGAGGCGCGAGGTCTGCTCCAGGCGTTTTTGCTGCTGCAGGTTCACCTCGTCCACGTGCTTGCGCTCGGTGATGTCGGTGGCGATCTGCACCCGCACCACCCGACCGTCCACCCAGCGGATGGCCCGGTCGTGCAGGTGGTACCAGCGGCCGGAGAGGCTGTTCTGCACCTCGCCATCGAACAGCTGGCGCGGCAGCACCTCGGGGGACAGACGCTTGGGATCGGAATCGTAGGAGCCCACCGGCGGCCGGCAGGCGGCGGTCACCTCCCAGCAGTTCTTGCCCACGGCGTCGAAGCCAAAGATGTTCTGGAAGGCCCGGTTGGCAAAGAGGATTTCGTCGTAGCGGCTGTCGGCCACGTACACGGCCGAATCCAGGCCATCGAGCACCGCCTTGACCCGCTCCTGGGAGGCCTCCAGCTCGGCCCGCACCCGCTTCGGCTCGGTAATGTCGGTCATGGCCCCCATCCAGCCAGTCTGCTTGCCGCTGGCGTCGATCAGGGGAGAAATATAAAGGCGCACGTCCATGCGCAGGCCATTCTTGCGCATGACCCGCTGCTCGAAGCCCCGGGCGGGGGCCTGGCCGGCCAGGGTCAGTTCGATATTGCGCACCAGCTGCTCCTCATCCTCCGGCGGCCAGTAGGGGAAGGGGGGCTTGAGCCCCAGCAGCTCTTGCTCGGACCAGCCGAGCATGCGGCAGAAAGCCGGGTTCACATAGATAACCCGGCCCTCCAGGTCGATGGCCCGCAGGCCGGTGGACACCGACTCCTCCATGGCCTTGCGGAAGGCGTATTCGTCGGTGAGGGCCCGCTCCGCCACCTTGCGGTCGGTGATGTCATGGGCCACGGCGTAGAGCAGTTTTTCCTCGAGCACCGGATTGATGCTCCACAGCAGCCATTTGTCACTGCCGGTGGCGGTGCGGAAGCGGCACTCGAACTCCGACGGTTCGCCGTCGGCCAGGCGGCGCAGATGGGCCACCACTTCGCCCACGTCGTCCGGATGCACGAAGTCCAGCAGGCGGCGGTTGCCGATGTCGGCCACCGGATAGCCCAGCACCCGCTCGAAGGCCGGATTGACCCGGCGCAATTCCCCGTCCAGGGTGGCGATGCACTGCAGCCCCAGGGACAGGGAGAACAGCCGGTCCCGCTCCTTTTCCGCCTGCAACCGGCGCTGCACGTCCTTGCGCAGCACCGCCAGGCTCCACACCAGACCCAGGGTCAGGGCAAGGATCACCAGGGGCGGCAGGCTGCGGCTCCAGCCATCCTCGGTGCGGTAAGCCGAGGCCTGGAGGGTCAGGCCGTTGTCCGGGGGCGACAGGTGCAGGGCGTAGGCCAGCCCCTCCTCCGTCGGGTGCACCCCGGTATTGGCCACCAGCTCGGTGCCACCGCCGTCGAGCAGCGCGAGGCGGTATTTTTCGGTGAACCAGCTGGGCACCGGGTTGCGCAGCAGGGCCTCGGCGCCGTAGATGCCGACGATGGTGCCGATATCCTGGCGCCCGCGCTGTACCGGAATATAGAGATCGAAGTAGGCGGCGTTCTGGCGGTTGCGGTAGGTGCCGCCGTAGGTCGGACGACCGGTGCGCAGGGCCTCGGCCACCCGCGTCATCTGCTCCTCGTTCAGGCTTTCCCCCGCCACCCACTCGGTGGCCTCGAAGGGCGCTACCCACTGCACCTTGCCCTCCCGGTCCGCCCACAGGACTACGGACAGCTCCGGATTGTTGGCCAGATACTGGGCGGCGCGAATCTGGAAGTCCTCGTAGTCCAGGCCGCTGCCGGCCAGGTTGCGCCCCAGCTGCACCAGGAATTCCTGGTTCGCCTGGAGGTGCAGATGCAGGGTCTGATCGGCCCACTGCATGTCCCGCTCCACCATGCCCCGGCGCTCCACCACGTCCCGGCGCTCGATCACCCCCACCAGGACCAGCATGGTGACGGCGAACAGGGCCACGGCCAGATAGGGCACGAGCCAGTTGCCGCCGATTCTGGCGACGAGGCTCTTGGAGGGGGGGGGATCGCTGCTATCCGACATGAAGTGTGGCGTGTTGGGTACGGGACTGGATTTCCGGGGTTGTAGCATCTGGCTGAGGACAAAATGGTAACAGGCGCGGCGCCCAAGCAGGGACAGGACGCCGGATGGGCGCGCAGCAGAAGCCCCGAACCCCGTTGTTTGCCGCCATCTTCGCCGCCCGCCACGAGTGCCAGCCATTGGCGTTTACCCTGATGACAAGAGGCTGCCCCGGGCTGCGGGATAACCCGAATTGGCGCTCTCCCGGCCCATGTTTTAGGCTTGCTGCCATGCTGCGTACCCTGCTCGCCCCCCTCTTCGCTCCGCTCCTCGCCCTGCTCCTGGCGCTGCCCGTCTCGGCCCTGGCCGCTCCGCCGGCCGCGCCCATCCGCATCGGCGTCTACGGCCCCTTCACCGGCGGTTCCAGCCCCATGGGCCTGGCCATGCGCGACGGCATCCGCCTCGCCAGCAATGAAATCAACGCCACCGGCGGGGTCCTGGGACGTCCCCTGCAATTGGTGGAATACGACGACGAGGCGAACAACCAGCGCGGTAGCCAGATCGCCCAGCGCCTGATCCAGATCGATCGGGTGGTGGCCGCCGTGGGCATCGCCAACACCGGGGTGGCCCTGGCCAGCCAGCATTACTTCCAGGAGGCCCGGCTGCCGGTGATGACGGCGGTGGCCACGGGCAGCATCATCACCAAGCAGTTCCTGCCGCCCCAGTATCCGGAGAACTACGTTTTCCGGGTCTCCAACCACGACGCCCTGCAGGCGGCCATGATCGTCGAGGATGCGGTGGAGCGGCGCCATTTCCGGCGCCTGGCCATCATCCACGACAGCACCAACTACGGCCAGCTCGGCCGGGAGGATCTGGAACGGGCCCTGGCGGCCAAGGGGCTGAAGCCGGTGGCGGTGGAGCGCTTCAACCTAGGGGACGTGGATATGAGCCGCCAACTGCAGCGCGCCCGGGAGGCCGGTGCCGAGGCCCTGCTGCTCTATGGCATCGGCCCTGAACTGGCGACCCTGGCCAACGGCCGGACCCGCCTGGGCTGGAATGTGCCCCTCATCGGCGGCTGGACCCTGTCCATGTCCAATTTCATCGACAACGCCGGCCCCAACGGGGAAGGCACCCGCATGCCCCTGACCTTCATCGCCCCGGGCAACACCCCGGCCGGCCAGCGCTTCGTGGACGCCTACCTGCGCGCCTTCCGGGTCGCCCGCATCGCTGTCCCCTCCGCCGCCGCCCAGGGCTACGACGCCATGCTCCTCCTGGCCGCCGCCATACGCCAGGCCGGCAGCATCGACGGCCCCCGGGTGCGGGCCGCCCTGGAGAACCTGAAGGAGAAGGTGGAAGGGGTGATCCAGGTCTATGACCATCCCTTCTCCCCCACCGACCACGAAACCATCGACCGCCTGGAGGTGCCGGTGATGGGCGAGGTGCGGGCCGGCCAGGTGGTGCAGGCCTATTCGTCCCACCCCAGGACCGCCCCCTGACGGCGTTGCCGCCCCCTGCCATTTGCCCCGGCCAAGGCTGAAAACCCCTGCCACATCATCATATTTGGGCCTAAATTGGAGGAGCACTCCCCAGCAATGGCGCATGTTGCAGCGCAATATTGCACAATACGAATCTCGTTTTTATAATGCGAAAAGTCGCTAGGCGAAGCTATCGTTTCGGTCTAAGCTAGGCGCTGCTCCCCACCCCCGGAGCGGCAAAAAAGAATGTCATCCCATAGGAGACAAACCATGGCAGCACTGCCCGCCGTACCCCCCTCCCAATCGGCCGATGCCGATCCCCTGGAAACCAAGGAATGGATTGACGCTCTCGACGGCGTCATCGAAAAGGAGGGTGCCGAGCGTGCCCATTACCTGATCGAGACCCTCATCAGCCAGGCCCGGGAAGAAGGCATTGACCTCCCCTACAGCGCCACCACCGAATACATCAACACCATCCCCGCCGACCAGCAGCCCAACTACCCGGGCAACCCGGACCTGGAAGAGCGCATCCGCTCCTACATCCGCTGGAACGCCATGGCCATGGTGGTCCGTGCCAACAAGCACACCAACGTCGGCGGCCACATCGCCTCCTTCGCTTCCTCCGCCGTGCTCTACGACGTGGGCTTCAACTGGTTCTGGCAAGCCCCCTCCGACGCCCACGGTGGCGACCTGATCTTCTTCCAGGGCCACTCCGTCCCCGGCGTCTATGCCCGGGCCTTCATGCTCGGCCGCCTGACCGAAGAGCAGATGGACAATTTCCGCCAGGAAGTGGACGGCAAGGGCATCCCCTCCTACCCCCACCCCTGGCTGATGTCGGACTTCTGGCAGTTCCCCACCGTCTCCATGGGCCTGGGGCCCCTGCAGGCCATCTACGCCGCCCGCTTCATGAAGTACCTGCAGTGCCGCGACCTGGTGCAGACCAACGGCCGCAAGGTCTGGGCCTTCCTCGGCGACGGCGAGGTGGACGAGGTGGAATCCCTCGGCGCCATCGGCATGGCTGCCCGGGAAAAGCTGGACAACCTGATTTTCGTAATCAACTGCAACCTGCAGCGCCTGGACGGCCCGGTGCGCGGCAACGGCAAGATCATCCAGGAACTGGAAGGCGACTTCCGCGGCGCCGGCTGGAACGTCATCAAGCTGATCTGGGGCACCCACTGGGACGCCCTGTTCGCCCGCGACAAGAAGGGCATCCTGAAGAAGCGCATGATGGAATGCGTGGATGGCGAGTACCAGACCTTCAAGGCCAAGGACGGCGCCTACGTGCGCGAGTACTTCTTCAACACGCCGGAACTGAAGGAATTGGTGGCCGACTGGACCGACGATGAAGTCTGGGCCCTGAACCGCGGCGGCCACGACATGTTCAAGATTTTCACCGCCTTCAAGGCCGCTACCGAACACAAGGGCAAGCCCACCCTGATCCTGGCCAAGACCATCAAGGGCTTCGGCATGGGCGAGGCCGGCGAGGCCCAGAACACCACCCACCAGACCAAGAAGATGGGCCACGAAGCCCTGCGCCGCATGCGCGACCGCTTCAACCTGCCGGTGCCCGACGACAAGATCGAGGAAATCCCCTACCTGAAGTTCGAGGAAGGCTCCCCCGAACTGACCTACATGCGGGAACGCCGCCTGGCCCTGGGCGGCTACCTGCCCCAGCGCCGCCAGAAGGCCGCCCCCCTGGCCGTGCCCGAGCTGTCCGCCTTCGAGGCCCTGCTCAAGGCCACCGGCGAAGGCCGGGAAATCTCCACCACCATGGCCATCGTCCGGGTCCTGTCCACCCTCCTCAAGGACAAGACCATCGGTCGCCACATCGTACCCATCGTGCCGGACGAGTCCCGCACCTTCGGCATGGAAGGTATGTTCCGCCAGGTCGGTATCTGGAACCAGGAAGGCCAGAACTACGTGCCCCAGGACCACGACCAGCTGATGTTCTATCGTGAATCCAAGGATGGCCAGATCCTCCAGGAAGGCATCAACGAAGCCGGCGCCATGGCCGACTGGATCGCCGCCGCCACCGCCTACAGCACCCACGGTGTGCAGATGGTGCCCTTCTACATCTGCTACTCCATGTTCGGCCTGCAGCGCACCATGGACCTCTGCTGGGCCGCTGGCGACCAGCGCGCCCGGGGCTTCCTGGTAGGCGGCACCGCCGGCCGCACCACCCTGAACGGCGAAGGCCTACAGCATGAGGACGGCCACTCCCTGATCCTTTCCGGCCTGATCCCCAACTGCGTCTCCTACGACCCCACCTTCGCCTACGAAGTGGCCGTGATCATGCAGGACGGCATGCGCCGCATGTTCAAGGAGCAGGAGGACGTCTATTACTACCTGACGGTGATGAACGAGAACTACGAGCACCCCGAAATGCCGGCGGGTGCCGAGGCCGACATCGTCAAGGGCATGTATCTGTTCAAGAAGGGCGCCGCTTCCGACGGTCCCCGCGTGCAGCTGCTGGGCTCCGGCACCATCTTCCGCGAGGTGATGGCCGCCGCCGAACTGCTGAAGAACGACTGGGGTGTGGAAGCCGACCTGTGGTCCTGCCCCAGCTTCAACGAACTGGCCCGCAACGGCCAGGACGTGGGCCGCTGGAACCTGCTGCACCCCCTGGAGAAGCCGAAGAAGAGCCACGTGGAAACCTGCCTGGACGACACCCGCGGTCCGGTCATCGCTTCCACCGACTACGTACGCCTCTACTCCGAGCAGATCCGTCCCTTCATCAACCGCCGCTACGTCACCCTGGGCACCGACGGCTTCGGCCGCTCCGATACCCGGGAGAAGCTGCGCCACTTCTTCGAGGTGGATCGGCACTGGGTTGTGCTGGCCTCCCTCAAGGCCCTGGCCGACGACGGCCAGATCGAGCGCGACAAGGTGGCTGCGGCCCTGGTCAAGTACGGCCTGGATCCCGAAAAGCTCAACCCCCAGACCTGCTAATCGCCTGACGGAGAAAAACAATGAGCCAAACCATTGAAGTGAAGGTCCCGGATATCGGCGATTTCAAGGATGTGCCGGTCATCGAAATTTTCGTCAAACCCGGCGACACCGTGCAGCTGGAAGACGCCCTGTGCTCCCTGGAGTCCGACAAGGCCACCATGGACGTGCCCTCCTCCGCCGCCGGCGTGGTCAAGGAAGTGCGGGTCAAGCTCGGCGACAAGGTTGCCGAGGGCAGCGTCGTGGTGATCCTGGAAGCCGCCGCCGGTGCCGCGGCGCCGGCACCTCAGGCTGCCGCTGCCGCTCCTGCCCCGGTTACTGCAGCTCCCGCTGCCCCGGCACCTGTTGCGGCCGCCTCCGCCGCTCCAGCGCCGGCTGCCGGCCCGGTGGAAGTGAAGGTGCCGGACATCGGCGACTTCAAGGATGTGCCGGTTATCGAAGTGTTCGTCAAGGTCGGCGACACCGTGAAGCTGGAAGATGCCCTGTGCTCCCTGGAGTCCGACAAGGCCACCATGGACGTGCCGGCCTCCGCCGCCGGCGTGGTCAAGGAAGTGAAGATCAAGGTCGGTGACAAGGTTTCCGAAGGCAGCGTGGTGGTGGTGCTGGAAGGCGCCGCCGGTGCCGCTGCTGCACCGACTGCCGCTGCGCCGGTTGCCGCCCCGACCCAAGCCGCTCCCGCGGTCATTCCGCCGGAGCTGGACGGCCCTGCCCCCACCAAGCCCTTCGCTGCTGCTCCTGCCGCCGCGCCCTACGGCCTGGCCCTGGGCGGCAAGGTGCATGCCTCGCCTTCCGTGCGCGCCTTCGCCCGGGAACTGGGCGTGGATCTTTCCAAGGTCACCGCCACCGGCCCCAAGAGCCGCATCCAGGCTGAAGACGTAAAGGCCTACATCAAGGGCGTCATGTCCGGCCAGACCGTGGCCCCCACCCAGGTGGGCGGTGGCGGCATCACCGGCGGTGGCTCCCTGGACCTGTTGCCCTGGCCCAAGGTGGATTTCGCCAAGTTCGGCCCCATCGAAGCCAAGCCCCTCTCCCGCATCAAGAAGATTTCCGGCGCCAACCTGGCGCGCAACTGGGTGATGATCCCCGCCGTGACCTATCACGAAGACGCGGACATCACCGACCTGGAAGCCTTCCGGGTGCAGTTGAACAAGGAAAACGAAAAGAGCGGCCAGAAGCTGACCATGCTGGCCTTCATCATCAAGGCCTGCGTCAAGGTGCTGCAGCAGTTCCCCGAACTGAACACCTCCCTGGACGGCGACAACCTGGTGTACAAGAAGTACTACCACATCGGTTTCGCCGCCGACACGCCCAACGGCCTGGTGGTGCCGGTACTGAAGGACGCCGACAAGAAGGGCGTGCTGGAGATCGCCAAGGAAACCGGCGACCTGGCCAAGCTGGCCCGGGACGGCAAGTTGAAGCCCGCCGACATGCAGGGCGCCACCTTCACCATTTCTTCCGTCGGCGGCATCGGCGGTACGGCTTTCAGCCCCATCGTCAATGCGCCGGAAGTGGCCATCCTGGGCGTTTCCAAGTCCAGCATGAAGCCGGTGTGGAACGGCAAGGAATTCGTGCCGCGCCTGATCGTGCCCCTGTCCCTCTCCGCCGACCACCGCGTCATCGACGGCGCCCTGGC
>DATEZY010000136.1:0-2066 GCA_035255085.1 Azospira sp.
TGGACAAGAAGTAAGCATCATGGTCCGGGACATGACGCTCCCCGCAGCCGGGGCCCGGGCCGGGCGGGCCGGTGTCTCCCTGCCCCGCCAGGCCGGCATCGGCCTGCGGGCGCCGCACCTGCAACAGGTGCGGCAGGAGACGCCGGCGGCGGCCTGGTTCGAGGTGCATAGCGAGAACTACTTCGTCGCCGGCGGCCCGGCCCTGGCGGCCCTGGAAGCGGTGCGCCAGCACTATCCCCTGAGCCTGCATGGGGTAGGTATGTCCCTGGGCGGGGCCGACCCCCTGGACCCGGACCATCTGCGCCGGCTGCGGGCCCTGGCTGAGCGTACCGAGCCGGTGGCGGTGTCGGAACACCTGTGCTGGTCCGCCATTGGCGGGCGCTGGCTCAACGACCTGCTGCCCCTGCCCTACACCCGGGAAGCCCTGGCCAGGGTCTGCGACCATGTGGATCAGGTGCAGACGGCCCTGGCCCGGCCCATCCTGGTGGAAAACGTTTCCAGCTATCTGCGCTTCCTGCCGGAAGACATGCCGGAATGGGAGTTCATCGCCGAGATGGCGCGGCGCACCGGCTGCGGCCTGCTGCTGGACGTGAACAACATCCACGTCAGCGCCTGCAACCACGGCTTTGCCGCCGCCGACTTCATCGCCGGCATCCCCGTCGATGCGGTGGCGGAAATCCATCTGGCCGGCTACGAGGAGGTGGATGGCCTGCTGGTGGATACCCATTCCCGCCCGGTCTATCCAGCGGTGTGGGAACTGTACCGGGCCGCCCTGCAGCGCTTCGGCCCGGTGCCTACCCTGATCGAATGGGACCAGGACATTCCCCCCTTCGCGGTGTTGCAGGGCGAGGCAGCCCAGGCCCAGGCCTGTCTCGACGCCCTGGAGGAGCCAGCCCATGCCCTCGCTGCCTGAACTGCAAGGCGCCTTTGCCGCCGCCATCTTTGCCGGCGACGGCGCTGGCGCAGCGCTCCTGGCCCACTGTGCCGGCACCTCGGAGCAGGCAGCCCGGGGCCTGGCCGCCTACCGGCGCGGTGTCCTGGGCAATCTTTCCGCCGCGGTGCAGGCCACCTACCCGGTGCTCGCCGCCATTGTCGGCCCGGACTTCCTCGCTGCCGCTGCCCGTCGCTACGCCTTGGAACGGCCCAGCTGCAGCGGCGACCTAAATGCCTACGGCGGGGATTTCGACCAGTTCCTGGCCGGCTACGCCCCTGCCGCCGCCCTGCCCTACCTGCCCGCCGTGGCCTGCCTGGAATGGCTGATCCAGGAAGTGTCTGGCGCTGAAGACGGCCCGGAACAGGACCTGGCCGCCCTTGCCGCCACGGCCCCGGAGGCCTGGGGCGAACTGTGCTTCCAGCTGGACCCGGCCCATGGCTGCCTGGCCGAGGACTGGCCCGTGGCCCGCATCTGGGAAGTGAACCAGCCGGGCTACGCCGGGGACTTTCAGGTGGATTTTGAGCGGGGGCAAACGGTACTGGTGCACCGCCGCCCCCAGGGCATCGCCGTGGAAGCCTTGCCTCCCGGCGAATATGCCCTGCTGGAAGCCCTCGGCACGGGAGCAAGCCTGGCAACGGCCGTAGAAGCTGCGGCCCAGGATGAAGGCTTCGACCTGGCGGCAGCCCTGCAGCGGGGCATTACCCAAGGCCTGCTGCTGCGGACTTACTGACAAGGAGACACGCTATGCGTCTACCCCGCCCCCTGCCCGGCCTTTACGGCTGCGTCTGCCGGGCCACCGACCGGCTCGAAGCCTGGATTAGGCCCCTCTTCGACCTAGCCCTGCGCCTCTATGTAGGCGAGGTGTTTTTCCGCTCCGGCTGGCTGAAGATTTCCGCCTGGTCCAGCACCCTCGACCTGTTCGACTACGTGTACCAGGTCCCCGTCCTGCCCCCCCACCTGGCCGCCGTGCTCGGCACCGCCGGCGAGGTCAGCCTGCCGATCCTGCTGGTCCTGGGCCTAGCTGGCCGCTTTTCCGCCGCCGGACTGTCGGTGGTGAATGCCGTCGCCGCCATTTCCTTCCCCGACATCTCCGACCTGGGCCGGCAGGATCATCTGCTCTGGGGGGCAATGC
>DATEZY010000137.1:0-3705 GCA_035255085.1 Azospira sp.
ACGGGGCGATGAAGCTCACCGATGCCGCCCGGCCGGTGCTCAAGGGTGAACAGACCCTGCAGATGCGTCGCCACATTCCACGCAAGGGTGGCAGCAGCAAGAGCCGCAGCGAACGCACCCCGACCAAGCTGGACGACATGATCTTCGAAGACCAGGCCCTGTTCGAGGAACTGCGCCAGTGGCGAGCCGATACGGCAAAGGAGCAGGGGGTACCGGCCTATGTCATCCTGCACGACAAGACCCTCAAGGAACTGGCGGAAATGCAGCCCGGCAGCCATGGCCACCTGATGCAAGTCACCGGCATGGGTAGCGCCAAGGTGGAACGCTACGGCGACGACCTGCTCCGCCTGATCGCCGCCTTCCGCCAACGCCTGAACGGTACCTGAAGCGCGCCATTGACGCAGCGGCTAAGGACTATGGAATAATCACAGCACACGGTTTCCAGATTCTCCGCCCCGATGCATCCCGGCCCTGAGCCACTCCGCCGGCAGCGAGGTATCGAGCCATGATGGACAAACTGCGGCTGCTCCCCCTCACCACGGCTCCCAAGGGGCTGACAGGCATTTCTTCCCCTCCCCGGCGGCGCCCCCCCATCTCGGACCGGGCCCGTGACTTGGTGCTTCGCTTGATCAATCAGTTGTACGCGCAACTGACCATTCATTTTTCTCTCGGCATCGCTATCCTGCTCGTCTCTTCTGGCGCCATGGCCGGCTCCGTCGGCATCCTGGCCTACCACCGCTTCGGCCCGGAGGTAGCCGACAGCATGACGGTGCGCACCGCCGTGTTCGAGGCCCAGGTGGCCCGACTGCGCCAGGAGGGCTACACCTTCCTGCCCCTCTCCCAGGCCGTTGCCGGTCTGCAGCGCCAAGCCCCCCTGCCGGACAAGGCAGTAGCCATCACCGTGGATGACGGTCACCGCAGCGTCTATACGGAGCTGCTCCCCATCCTCCGCCGGGAGCATCTACCGGTAGCCCTGTTCATCTACCCCTCGGCCATTTCCAACGTCAGCTACGCCATGACCTGGGAACAGCTGGCCGAATTGCAGGCCACCGGCCTGGTGGAAATCCATTCCCATACCTACTGGCACCCCAATTTCCATGTCGAAAAGAAACGCCTGGCCCCGGAGGCCTACGCCGTCTTCGTCCGCAACCAGCTGGAAAAGCCCCGGCGGGTCTTGCAGGCACGCCTCGGCGTCGCTACCACCTTCCTCGCCTGGCCCTTCGGCATCTACGATACCGACCTGGAAGCCGCTGCTGCGGCTGCCGGCTATACCGCCGCTTTCACCCTGGATGCCCGTCCAGCCAGCCCGGCCGACCGGCTCCTGGCCCTGCCCCGCTACCTGATGGTGGATACCCAGGGAGCCTCGGGCCCCGCCCGGCTACTGCGCCAGGGCCATCCACAAACCGGGAATAAAAAGCCATGACCCCCACCCCGCGCCGTGCTTCTCTACCCGCCCCCCGCCCCTGGCACCCGCGTGCCAATACTCTCGCCGGCCTCGCCCTGGCCCTATGCATGGGATTGGCCGCCCAGTCCGCCGGCGCCCTTAGCGGTCGGGTGCTCGATGGCGCCAGTGGCCAGCCCATCCCGGAAGCCATCGTCACCCAGGGCACCCAGGTCGTACGCAGCGATGCCAGCGGCCGCTACACCCTGCCCGACGGACTCACCGGCCCGGTAGGCGCCCGGGCCCCCGGCTACCGGCAGGCGCGGGTCGAAGCCACGCCTGCCAACGGCGTCGCGAACGGAGCTGCGGCCAGCGTCCCGGACCTGAAGCTTTCCCCCTTCCGTCCCAAGGCCCTTTATCTCTCCTTCTGGGGTATCGGCGACCGGGGGCTGCGCCATGCCGCCGAAGATCTTGCCGCCAGCACCGAAATCAATGCCCTGGTCATTGATCTCAAGGGTGACCGGGGCCTGGTGCCCTTCCCCTCCCGGGTGACCCTCGCCGATCAGGTCGGGGCACGGCAGACCACCACGGTGCGCAACCTGCCGGAGTTGATCGCCCACTTCAAGGAACAGGGCCTCTACCTGATCGCCCGCATCGTCTCTTTCAAGGACGATCCCATGGCCCATGCCCATCCGGAACGGGCGGTAAAAACCGCCTCCGGCGCCCTGTTCAAGGATTTGGAGGGTCTGGCCTGGATGGACCCCTCCCGCCCCGAGAACTGGCAATACCCCCTGGACCTGGCGGCGGAAGCCGCGGAGCTGGGCTTCGACGAAATCCAGTTCGACTATGTGCGCTTTCCCGACACCCCGGGCCTGGTCTTTTCCGTTCCCAACACCGAGGAGCAGCGGGTCACCGCCATCAACGGCTTCCTCGCCGCCGCCCGCAAGCGCCTGGCACCCTACAACGTTTTCCTCGCCGCCGACATCTTCGGTTATGTCTTCTGGAACCAGAACGACACCTTCATCGGCCAGAAACTGGAAGACCTGACCCGGCACCTGGACTATCTGTGCCCCATGCTCTACCCCTCGGGCTTCAAGTTCGGCATTCCCGGCTACACCAACCCGGTGGCCCATCCCCAGGAAATCGTCTATCTCACCCTGGCCAAGGGCGGCAAACGCAGCGGCATCTCGCCCCTGCGCTTCCGTCCCTGGCTGCAGGCCTTCCGGGATTACGCCTTCGATAAGCGTCCCTTCGGCGCCGAGGAAATCCGCCAGCAGATCGATGCCGCCGAGAAATTCGGCAGCAATGGCTGGATGCTGTGGAATCCGCGCAACGCCTACTCCAACGCCGGACTCAAGAGCCAATGACAGCCCTCCCCCAGCGGCTGCAGTGGCCCCAGTGGCCAATCTTCCTGCTGCTCGCGGCCTGGGCACTGCCGCTCCAGGCGGAACCTTTGCTGGCATCCGACCTTGCCCCCCTGGAACGGATCGCCAGCGAAGAAATTGCCGCCGGCCATGTGCCCGGAGCCGTCATCCTGGTGGGCCAGGGCCAGCACATCGTCTATCGCCGCGCCTTCGGCCTGCGCGCCATGGTGCCGACCGAGGAAGCCATGACCCCGGATACGGTATTCGACCTGGCCTCCTTGACCAAGGTAGTGGTCACCACCACCGCCGTGCTGCAACTGGCGGAACGGGGGCGGCTCGACCTGGACGCTCCCGCCGCCCGCTACTGGCCGGCCTTCACCGGCCAGGGCAAGGACAGCATCACCCTGCGCCAGCTCCTCACCCACACCTCGGGCCTGCCTCCGGGTCTGGATCTACGAGGCATCAGCGGCGTCAATCCAGGAGCGGTATGGCAGCGCCTGCTGGCCCTCAAGCCGCGCCAGCCCGCCAGCCAGGAGCCGGTTTACAGCGACCTCAATTTCATCGTGCTGGGGGAAATCGTCCACCGCGTCGCCAGCGAGTCCCTGGATAGCTACGCCCGGCGTCACATTCTGGCCCCGCTGCACATGGCCGATGCCGGCTTCCTGCCGCCGGCCAGTCTGCTACCGCGCATTGCGCCCACCAACTGGAAGGGAAGCGCCGCTAACGGACGCGGGAACGGCACTGGCACTGGTAACAACGGCAGGAACGGCAGCAGCAGCGACCGGCAGCCCCGCCGCGGCGAGGTGCATGACCCCCTGACCGAGCGCCTCGGCGGCGTGGCCGGCAATGCGGGCCTGTTCGCCAGCGCAGACGACCTGGCGGCCTTTGCCCAGGCCCTCCTCGCCGGCGGCAAGCCCATCCTCAAGTCCAGCACGGTAGCCCGCATGTGGGCGCCCCAGA
>DATEZY010000138.1:0-16225 GCA_035255085.1 Azospira sp.
GATCTACCCCGGCTGGCGTAACCCGGCGACCTTCGTGGTGGTGTCCGACTGCTACCCGACGGTATCCGCCCTGTCCGCCGACCTGATCCTGCCGGCCGCCATGTGGACCGAAAAGGAAGGGGCCTTCGGCAATGCCGAGCGCCGCACCCAGGTCTGGCGTCAACAGGTCCAGGCACCGGGCGAGGCCAAGTCCGACCTGTGGCAATTCATCCAGTTCTCGAAGCGCTTCAAGGTGGAAGAGGTGTGGCCCGCCGAGCTCATCGCCAAGAAGCCCCAGTGGAAGGGTAAGACCCTGTTCGACGTGCTCTACAAGAACGGCGAGGTGAACAAGTTCCCCCTGGCGGAAGTGGCCAAGGTCAATGAGCACGCCATCCCGGATTACATGAACAACGAGTCCAAGGAACTGGGCTACTACGTGCAGAAGGGCCTGTTTGAGGAATACGCCCGGTTCGGCCGCGGCCACGGCCACGACCTGGCCCCCTTCGACATGTACCACAAGGCCCGGGGCCTGCGCTGGCCGGTGGTGGATGGCAAGGAAACCCTGTGGCGCTACCGCGAAGGCTACGACCCCTACGTCAAGGCTGGCGAAGGCGTGAAGTTCTACGGCCAGAAGGATAACAAGGCGGTGATCTTCGCCCTGCCCTACCAGGATCCTCCCGAGAAGCCCGATGCCGAGTACGACCTGTGGCTGTGCACCGGCCGGGTGCTGGAACACTGGCACACCGGCTCCATGACCCGGCGCGTGCCCGAGCTGCACAAGGCCGTGCCGGAAGCGGTACTGTTCATGCACCCGGACGATGCCAAGAAGCGCGGCCTGCAGCGCGGCATGGTGGTGAAGATCGCCTCCCGCCGCGGCGAAATCCAGCTGCGGGTAGAAACCAAGGGCCGCAACAAGCCGCCCGTGGGCCTGGTGTTCGTGCCCTTCTTCGATGAAGGCAAGCTCATCAACAAGCTCACCCTGGATGCCACCTGCCCGATCTCGAAGCAGACTGACTTCAAGAAGTGCGCCGTCAAGGTGGTGCGCGCCTAGGGCTTAGGCCTACGGCAAGCATCAGGCAGCTTCAGGTATTTGGGACATCATGAACCCGGTTGAAACCACGCCCCCCGCGCCCGCCCCGTCTTCGGCGGCGCGGCGGCGTTTTCTCAACAGCGTGGCAGGGGCCGCTGGCGGCGCCTGCCTGCTGGCCCTCGGGGCCGGGCTCTACTCGCGCCAGGCCGGCGCCCTGCCGGCCGAAGCCCTGCGTCCCCCCGGCGCCCTGGCCGAGGACCAGTTCCTCGCCGCCTGCGTGCGCTGCGGCCTGTGCGTGCGCGACTGTCCCTACCACACCCTGAAGCTCGCCCCCCTGGGCACGCCGGTGGCCACCGGCACCCCCTATTTCACCGCCCGGGACGTGGCCTGCGAGATGTGCGAGGACATTCCCTGCGTCAAGGCCTGCCCCACTGGAGCCCTGGACCATGGGCTGACCGACATCAACCAGGCGAAAATGGGCGTGGCCGTCCTCATCGACCACGAAACCTGTCTCAATTTCCTCGGTTTGCGCTGCGACGTCTGCTACCGGGTCTGTCCGGTGATCGACAAGGCCATCACCCTGGAAAGCCAGCACAACCCCCGCTCCGACCGGCACGCCATGCTGCTGCCGACGGTGCATAGCGACCACTGCACCGGTTGCGGCAAGTGCGAGAAGTCCTGCGTCCTGCCCGAAGCCGCGATCAAGGTACTGCCGCCGCGTCTGGCCCAGGGCAAGCTGCCCGAGCATTACCGCAAGGGCTGGGAAGAAAAGGCCAAGCACGGCGGCTCCCTCATCGGCGACCAGACCCAGCTGCCGGTGCGGGGCATGGAAGACAAGGCCTTCGGCGATACCCGGCTGGACACCCCGGCCGCACCTGTACCTCCAAGCACCACCGCCGCCCCCGGCGGCCTCAATTCCGGGTGGAAGCCATGAGCGCCCACCACGCTCCGCAGCGTCCCGGCCAGGAGGCCGTGGCCAAGCGCGGCTGGCTGGCGGCCCATCGCTGGCTGCTGCTGCGCCGCCTGTCCCAGACCCTGATCCTGGGGCTGTTCCTGCTCGGCCCCTGGGCCGGGGTGTGGCTGGTCAAGGGCAACCTGGCCTCCTCCCTGACCCTGGGGGTGCTGCCCCTGACCGACCCCTATCTCCTGCTGCAGAGCCTGGCTGCCGGCCAGCTGCCCTACAAGACGGCCCTGCTCGGTGGGGCCATCGTCCTCGCCGGTTACCTGTTGTTGGGCGGGCGGGTCTATTGCGCCTGGGTCTGCCCGGTGAACCCGGTGACCGATGCCGCCGCCTGGCTGCGCCGCCGCCTGGGTCTCAAGGGCGGCCGGGTGCCCGATGCCGATACCCGGCTGTGGCTGCTCGGCCTGACCCTGGTGGCGGCTTTCGCCACCGGCCGCCTGGCCTGGGAATGGGTCAATCCGGTCTCCATGCTGCAGCGCGGCCTGATTTTCGGGGTGGGCAGCGCCTGGGGGGTGGTCCTGGCCGTCTTCCTCTACGACCTGCTGGTGGCCCCCCGGGGCTGGTGCGGCCACCTCTGCCCCATGGGCGCCTTCTACGGGCTGCTCGGACGCTTCGCCCTGGTCCGGGTTTCCGCCTCCCGGCGCAGTACCTGCGACGACTGCATGGACTGCTTCGCCGTCTGCCCCGAACCCCAGGTTATCCGCCCGGCTCTCAAGGGCTCGGGCACTCCCCTCATCCGCAGCAGCGATTGCACCACCTGTGGCCGGTGCATCGATGTCTGCGGCCAGAATGTGTTCAAACTCACCACCCGTTTCGATCAAAGGAGCGAGCCATGAAAAAAACGATCCGCCTGTTGGGGGCAGCCTCCGCCATTGCCCTTCTCGCCGCCCTCGTCACCCTGCCCAGCACACCCAGTGCCCAGGCTGCCGAGCCCGTGGCCAAACTACAGTCCCTGCGCGGCGCCGACGTCAACACGGCGGACAACGAATCCGACCTGTTCAAACGGGAAAAGGACCGGGCCCCCATCGCCCGGGAATACGTGCAGCAACCGCCCCTGATTCCCCATAACATCCAGGGCTACAACATCACCAAGAACTTCAACAAGTGCATGGACTGCCATGCCTGGAACCGCTACAAGGAAACCGGCGCCACCAAGGTCTCCCTCACCCACTTCAAGACCCGGGACGGCCAGGAACTTTCCAACATTTCGCCGCGGCGTTACTTCTGCGTCCAGTGCCATGTGCCCCAGACCGATGCCAAGCCGCTGGTGAACAACACCTTCAAGCGCGCCGAAGGCCTGCAATAAGGGGATGAAAATGGGCAATAACTTCCAAGAAGGCCAACGCAGTCCGGCCAGCCTGCTCGGCCGCCTCAAGCTCGCGGGCTGGGGCACCCTGGTGCTGTTCTTTGCCGCCGGCATCATCTTCTGGGGCGGTTTCAACACCGTCCTGGAACTGACCAACCGGGAAGAGTTCTGCATCTCCTGCCACGAGATGAAGGACAACGTGTACCAGGAATACCGCAACACCATCCACTACTCCAACCGCTCCGGCGTGCGGGCCACCTGTCCGGACTGCCACGTGCCGAAGGACTGGGTGCCGAAGATGATCCGCAAGATCCAGGCGTCCAACGAAGTGCTGCACAAGATCCTGGGCTCCATCGACACGTCGGAGAAGTTCAACGCCAAGCGCCTGACCCTGGCCAAGCATGAATGGGAGCGGATGAAGAAGACCGACTCCAAGGAGTGCCGCAACTGCCACAACTTCGAGTACTTCGACTATTCCGAGCAGGGCCGTCGGTCTGCCAAGATGCACCAGGAAGGCTTGAACGGCGGCAAGACCTGCATCGACTGCCACAAGGGTATCGCCCACAGCCTGCCGGAAGTGGAGCAGTCCATCGGCGCCGACAAGGGTGGCGCCTTGCCGGAAGAGTTCCATCCGCCGACACCTGCCGCGGCTCCTGCTGCGCCCCCTGCTGCGACCCCTGCTGCCGCACCGGCGCCGACAGCCGCCCCCGCGGCTGCAGATAAGGCGAAATAGGGAGAAGCACGGCTACACACAGGCCGCCTCCGGGCGGCCTTTTTCGTTCCTAGCGCTGCAGAGCAGGCAAAAATTCCTAGGCAATTCAGGGAAAAGCTGCCTACCATTCACATTCCAAATGTATCTCAGAGCGCTTCAAGCGCCGGCCCATATCCCCATGGAAACAACCCAAACAGACGACAAGGCGGGGGCAGCCCTCAACGCCCAGCGTTTTCAAATGCTCAAGGACATCGCCCAGGAATTGCAGGGCGACGTGACCTTTCCCACCTGCTTCGATGTGGCGGTGCGCCTGCGCCGGACCCTGAACGATCCCAATGTTTCCCTAGACCAGGTGGCCACCCTGGTCAGCGCCGAGCCCCTGATCAGCAGCAAGCTGCTGCGCCTGGCCAACTCTGTCATCTATAACCCCAGGGACAGGACCCGGGACCTGACCGCGGCCATCAACCGCCTGGGACTGCAGACGGTGCGCAGTGCTGCCATGGCCGTGGCGATGAAGCAGATTCTGCTGTCCAAGGACATGGTGTGCTTCGACGAACTGATGACCGCCCTGTGGGACCACTCCCTGCGCAGCGCCGCCGCCGCCCAGGTGCTGGCCCGCAATCTGACCCGCATCAATCCGGGGGAGGCGCTCCTGGCCGGCCTGATTCACGACCTGGGGGCTTTCTACATGCTCTATCGGGCTTCCCAGTACGATGAACTGCGCCGGCGTCCCGATACGGTGCGCTACCTGATCATCCAGTGGCACGAGAGCATCGGCGAAAGCCTGTTCAACGCCCTGGGCATGGACGAGAGCATCATTACCGCCGTCCGCGACCATGACCAGCCCCGTCCCGTGCCGCCGACGCCGAGAAACCTGAGCGACATCGTTTATGTCAGCAATATCATGGCTGGCGGCCTGTTCGAGTGGGGGCACATCAAGCCGGAGGATGCTGCCGCCCGGCGTGATTCTCTGGATGAGGCTTACCTGGCCTTGCAGCCGGAAATCGAGGCCCATACGGAAGAAATCCGCGCCGCCTTCGTCTAGGCGGCCAGGGCCAAGGTAATCTCCGCCCAGTCCCCGGGGCGGGGCGATGCGCCTCAGCGCAGGATGAAACCCTCGACTTCCCGGTAGGGGGGCAGATCCGTTTCCCCCAGGGCCTCCCCCAGGTCCACTTCGACCATGCGCACCAGGGAGTCCAGGGGCAGGTCGTTCTCCAGGATGCCGAAGGGCTCCTCCAGCTCATCCCCCAGGGCATCCAGGCCGAAGAAGGTATAAGCCACCACCACCGTGATGAAGGGGGTGGCCAGTCCCACCGAATGGGCCAGGCCGACGGGCAGGAGGAAACAGAACAGGTGGGCGGTACGGTGCAACAGCAGGGTGTAGGCGAACGGCAGGGGTGTCTGGCGAATGCGCTCGCAGGCAGTCTGGACGCCGGACAGGGTGGCAAGGCGATCGGTAAGGCCGCGATAGACGATGTCAGAAACCTGCCCTGCCGCCAGGGCCCGGGCCAGGTCCAGCCCGAGTAGGCGCAGGATGGCATCCGGTGCATTACGGCTACGGGAAAGCGGCTCCAACTCCCCCTCGGCCAGGTAGGGCGCAGCGGCTTCCAGGGGCGGCCGGTTGCGCAGGCGGGCCACCAGGGCGTGGGCAAAGCCCAGGCTGCGACGTACCAGGCGGCGGCGCAGCAACTCCCCTTCCGCCTCACCCCGGGGCGCCAGCACCTGGGTATCCCGGGCCAGACTGCGCAGTTCGACGATCAATTGACCCCATTGCTTGCGCGCCTCCCACCAGCGGTCGTAGCAGGCGTTGTTGCGAAAGCCGAGGAAAATGGAAAAGGCCAGGCCGAGCAGGGCGTAGGGGGCGGCGGAATAATCGGGGAAGAGGGTGCCGTAGTGACGGGCCGCCCAGGTGATGAGGGACGACGAGACGGTGACGAACAACAGTTCCGGCAGGATGTGGGGAACGATGGAACCGCGCCAGATGAAGAAGAGATGGAAGAGATTGGGGCGGGGACGGACGATCATGGTGGAGGTAGTTTGCAGTAGGCAGCTAGGCCCGGCAGCACGGCCCGGGCATTGGCACTGGTAAAGGCGGCCACGGCCGCCGGGGTGGTGCCCCGCAGCTTGGCCAGGGTGGCGGCGAAAGCGGCCAGGTATTGGGGCTGGTTGGGGGTGTCCGGGGCAAAGGCGGGACGGATGTCCGGGGCGTCGGTTTCCAGCACCAGGGCATCTTCCGGTAGCTCGGCGGCCAGGCCACGGATACGGCTGGACCCGCTATAGCTCAGGGTGCCGCCAAAGCCCAGCTTGAAACCGAGCTTGAGAAATTCCTCGGCTTGCTGCCGGCTGCCGTTGAAGGCGTGGGCAATGCCGCCGGGCACGGCAATGCGGCGCAGCTGTTTGAGCACCGGGTCGATCGCCCGACGCACGTGGAGCAGCACCGGCAGGTTGAAGTCCCGGGCGATTTTCAGCTGCTCAACAAAGAAATGCTCCTGTCGCGCCAGCCCCTCCCCGGCTTGCAACTCGGGCTGGAACAGGTCCAGGCCGATTTCCCCTACTGCTACCGGCGGTCGGGGCCCGGCCAGTTCCCGCTCCAGCCAGTGGCGCAGGGTGGCCAGGTCGGCCTCGGCGGCCCGGGGGGCATACATGGGATGAATGCCGTAGGCCGGCACCGCTTCCGGGTAACGCCGGCAGCAGTCGGCGACGGCGGCAAAACTCCCAACTTCCACCGCCGGCAGCACCAGCAAGCCCACCCCGGCAGCCTGGGCATCGGCCACCACGGCATCCCGCTCGGCATCGCCGACGGCGCCAAACTCGGCCGCGTCCAGGTGACAGTGGGTATCGATCAGCATGGGATATTTCCCTCTCCGGGAAGGGTCAAGGGGCAGCCCCTGACGCCGGAGATCAGGCAAAGCTGGGCTTGCGCTTTTCCAGGAAGGCGCCGAGACCTGCGGCAAAGTCCGGATTGACGGCGCAGGCGGCGAAATTGGCTTGCTCGGCAAACAGCTGCTCCGGCAGGGAATTGCTGCCGGCGGCCTGGAGCAGGGCCTTGGTACGGGCCAGGGCCTCCCGGGGACCGGCAGCCAGGCGACGGGCCAGTTTCTGGCTCTCGGCGGCCAGCTCAGCAGCGGGCACCACGCGGTTGAGGAGCCCCCATTCCAGGGCCTGCCTGGCGTCGAAACGGTCCCCCAGAAGGGCGATTTCCGCCGCCCGTTTGGCCCCCACGGCGCGGGGTAGGAACCAGGTGGCGCCACCATCCGGGGAGAGGGCGATGTGGCAATAGGCCAGGGTGAAATAGGCGCTGTCCGCCGCCACCGCCAGATCGCAAGCCAGCATCAGGGACAGGCCAAATCCGGCGGCAGCCCCGGAGACAGCCGCAACCACCGGCTTGCCCATGCGGCGCAGCTGCAGGGTGGTGGCGTGGACCGCTGCGATGGTCTGCTCAAACAGGGGCTGGCGCTCCTCGGGCGGCAGCACCAGTTGGCTGTGGAACCACTTGAGGTCGCCCCCGGCCATGAAATGCTCGCCGCCCTGGATCACCACCACCCGCACGCCATCGTCCAGCTCGGCCTTGGCCGTGGCCGCCTTGAGGTCGGCGATCATGGCCAGGTTGAGGGCATTGAGGGCCTCGGGGCGGTTCAGGGTCAGGGTCAACACGCCGCCTTCCAGGTGGCTCAGGATGGTACTCATGGGCTAGTCTCCGGTGGTGTTTTTATAGGCTTAGGGACGCCCCAGGAAGGGGAAGTCCGGTTCCGGGCGCTGGCCCGAAATGAGGTCGGCCAGGGCGGCGGCGCTGCCGCAGGACAGGGTCCAGCCCAGGGTGCCGTGGCCGGTGTTGAGCCACAGGTTGGGGTAGGCGCTGCGGCCGATGAGGGGTACGTTGGACGGGGTCACCGGACGCAGGCCGCACCAGTATTCGGGCTCGCCGGCGGGGCGGAGGTCGGGAAAGAGCTCCAGGGCGCGGCGGGTGAGGGCCTGGCAGCGGACCGAGGTGAGATCCAGGTTATAGCCGTTGAATTCGGCGGTACCGGCCACCCGCAGGCGCTGGCCCAGGCGCGACATGACGATCTTGTGGCCGTCGTCGGTGAGGCTCACCTGGGGAGCGATGCTGTCCGGCCCCAGGGGGATGGTGGCGGAATAGCCCTTGCCCGGGTAGACCGGCACCTTGAGGCCGAGGGGGCGCAGCAGCTGGGGGCTGTAGCTGCCCAGGGCAACGACGTAGGCGTCGGCGAGGAGCAGGTCGCCACCGGCTACCACCCCGGCCACTTGGCCGCCGGCCACGGCGATTTTCTCGATGGGTGCGTCGAAGCGGAACTGCACCCCCTGGGCGGCCGCCTTCTCGGCCAGGGCCCGGGTGAAGCGGTGGGCGTCGCCGGATTCGTCGCTGGGGGTGTAGTCGCCCCCCACCAGGCGGCTGCGCACCGCTGCCAGGGCCGGCTCGATGGCGACGCACTGGTCGGCGTCGATGGGTTTGCGTTCCAGGCCAAATTCCTGCATCGCCGCGCCGGCAGCGACCGCCGCCTCGAATTCACCCTGGTCGGTATAGATGTGCAGGATGCCCCGTTCCAGATGATCGTAGGCCAGGTTCTGCTCCTGGCGCAGGGCCTGGAGCCGGGCGCGGCTGTAGAGGGCCAGGGTGACGATGCGACGGATGTTTTCCCGGGTGCGCCAGGGCAGGCATTCGCGCAGGAAGCGCAGGCTCCAGGCAAAAAGGGCCGGGTCGTAGCGCAGGCGGAACAGCAGGGGGGCGTCTTCCTGGCCGAGCCATTGCAGGGCCTGCAGCGGCGCCCGTGGATTGGACCAGGGTTCGGCGTGGGAAACGGAAATCTGACCGCCATTGGCGAAGCTGGTTTCCAGGGCGGCGCCGGGCTGGCGATCGACGACGGTGACTTGATGCCCGGCCCGGGCGAGATACCAAGCGCTGGTGACGCCCACCACCCCGGCTCCGAGAACGAGTACCCGCACTCCTTACTCCTGCCGGTTGCGACCGATGCGCACCACTTCGGGAATGTGGCGCAAGGCGCGCATGACGTTGGCCAGATGGGCCCGGTTGGCCACCTGCACGGTGAAGTGCAGGGTGGTGTAGAAGCCCGGCTCGTCGTCCATGGCGACATTTTCGATATTGGAGCCGGCATCGGCGATTTCCGTGGCCACCTTGGCCAGCACGCCGCGCACATTGCGCGCCTCGATGCGGATATCGACGTCGAACAGCTTGCCGGGCTCCGGCTCCCACTCCACGTCAATCCACTTCTGGGGCTCGTTGTTGCGGGACTTGCGGATCACCAGGCAGTCGTGGGTGTGCACCACCAGGCCCTGGCCCTTCTTGATGGAGCCGATGATCGGGTCCCCCGGTATGGGGCGGCAGCAGCGGGCGAGCTGGATGGCGATGCCTTCGGTACCGCGGATGACCACCGAACCCGGCATCACGTTTTCCGCCTGGGGGGTCACCTCGTGGGCCAGCAGGCGGCGGGCGACCACGGCGGCCAGGCGCTTGCCCAGGCCGATGTCGGTATGCACGTCGCGGATCGATTTCTGCCCCCCCTCCCGCGCCAGGGCCTCCCAGCTTTCCGGGGGCAGGGCCGAGGGATTGATGCCCAGAGAGAACAGTTCCTGGTGCAGCAGGCGCTCGCCCAGGGCGGCGGACTCTTCGTGCTGGCGGGTCTTCAGGAAGTGGCGGATCTTGCTGCGGGCCCGCCCGGTCTTGACGTAGGACAGCCAGGCCGGGTTGGGGTTGGCGTGAGCGGCGGTGACGATTTCCACCTGGTCGCCGTTGTTGAGCTCGCTGCGCAGGGGCATGAGCTCGTAGTTGATCTTGGCGGCGACGCAACGGTTGCCCACGTCGGTATGCACGGCATAGGCAAAATCCACCGGGGTGGCACCCTTTGGCAGGGAGAGGATCTTGCCCTTGGGGGTGAACACATAGACCTCGTCCGGGAACAGGTCGATTTTGACGTGCTCGAAAAATTCAGAGGTATCGCCGGCGGTGTTCTGTAACTCGAGCAGGGACTGGAGCCAGCGGTGGGTCTGGTACTGCAGTTCGGCGGCGCTCTTTTCCAGGTCCTTGTACAGCCAGTGGGAAGCCACGCCTTCCTGGGCCACGTGGTGCATTTCCTCGGTGCGGATCTGCACCTCCACCGGGGTGCCGTAGGGGCCGATCAGGGTGGTGTGCAGAGACTGGTAGCCGTTGGCCTTGGGGATGGCGATGTAGTCCTTGAACTTGCCCGGCAGGGGCTTGTACAGGCCATGCAGGGCGCCCAGGGCGAGGTAGCAGGTGGGCACGTCCTTGACCACGACGCGGAAGCCATAGATATCGAGCACCTGGGAGAAGGTGAGGCGCTTTTCCACCATCTTGCGGTAGATGGAATAGAGGCTCTTTTCCCGGCCGAAGACCTCGGCGACGATATCCGAGTCCTTCATCTTGCCCTGGATGCCGTCCAGGATTTTGGACAACACCTCCCGCCGGTTGCCCTTGGCCGCCTTCATGGCCCGCACCAGCACCTGGTAGCGCATGGGGTGGGTGTGCATGAAGGCCAGGTCCTGCAACTCCCGGTAAACCGTGTTCAGCCCCAGGCGGTTGGCAATGGGGGCATAGATTTCCAGGGTCTCCAGGGCGATGCGGCGGCGCTTGTCCGGACGCATGCTGCCCAGGGTCTGCATGTTGTGCAGGCGGTCGGTGAGCTTGATGAGGATGACCCGCAGGTCCCGGGCCATGGCCAGGAGCATCTTGCGGAAGTTTTCCGCCTGGGCCTCCTGGTAGGAGGAAAACTCGATCTTGTCGAGCTTGGACAGGCCATCCACCAGGTCGGCCACGCTCTTGCCGAAACGGCTGGCCAGTTCGTCCTTGGTGACGCCGGTATCTTCCAGCACGTCGTGCAGCAGGGCGGCCATGATGGCCGTGGCGTCCAGGCGCCATTCGGCGATGGCGCCGGCCACCGCCAGGGGATGGGTAATGTAGGGTTCGCCGGAGACGCGGGTCTGGCCCCGGTGGGCGGCCTCGCTGTAGGCGAAGGCTTCCCGGACCTTGGCGACTTCTTCGGGCTTGAGGTAATCGATGCTGTCGAGGAAGACCCGGTAGGCCGGATCATCCTGGAACGGGTAGGGCGGGGGGGCGGCAGGCGCAGCGGATTCTGTAGCGTCCGTCGTCGCCGCAGCGGCGACGGTTGTTTCAGCGGGGATCTGAGGGGGTACGGGGGCCGGGGGAGGTTGCATTGCGGCAGCCATAATCCACCCTCATCACGCCCTGGGGGGCCTGATCAGGCCTGGCCTCGGTTGAGGACTTCCAGACCGTAGCGGCCTTCAGCCAGTTCGCGCAGGGCGATTACCGTGACCTTGTCCTTGTCGGCTTCGACCAGGGGGCTGGCACCGGAAGCGAGCTGGCGGGCCCGGTAGGTGGCTGCCAGGGTCATCTGGAAGCGGTTGGGAATCTGTTTCATGCAATCGTCAACGGTAACTCGGGCCATGGCACATCCAATCGAATTCGAAAAAAATCAGAGCAGTGAAGCAAAAAGCGACGCATGCCGCTCCTGTTGAACCGGGAGCCTCAAACGCGTCGCGCGCACCACCGACATCAGGTCGGCGAGCGCCACCTGCAGGTCGTTGTTAATAATAACATAGTCAAATTCCCCCACATGGCGCATCTCGTCACGGGCAGCGGCCAGGCGACGGGCGATCACTTCCTCTCTATCCGTACCCCGGCCGGCCAGGCGACGGGCCAGCTCTTCCATGGACGGCGGCAGGATGAAGACGCCGATAGCGTCAGGAAACACTTTACGTACCTGCTGCGCCCCCTGCCAGTCGATTTCCAGCAGGACATCGCGCCCTGCCGCCAACTGGGCTTCGATCCAGGTGCGGGAGGTGCCATAGTAGTTGCCGTGCACCTCGGCCCATTCCAGGAATTCACCCCGACCCACCCGGGCCAGGAAGTCGCTCACGTCGGTGAAATGGTAGGCCACCCCATTCACCTCGCCGGTCCGGGGAGTCCGGGTGGTATGGGAGATGGACAGGCCTATGCCGGGATCGTTCTCCAGCAGCAGCCGGACCAGGGTGGTCTTGCCGGCACCGGAGGGGGCGGTGACGATGTAGAGGTGTCCGCTCATGGTTTGCTGATCGCTCGCTGGGGTGGTTTATTCCAGGTTCTGAATCTGCTCGCGCATCTGCTCGATGAGCAGCTTCAGGTCCATGGCGGCGGCGGAGACGGCGGTGACCACGGACTTGGAGCCCAGGGTATTGGCCTCCCGGTTCAGTTCCTGCATCAGGAAATCCAGGCGCTTGCCGGCGTTGCCGCCCTGCTTGAGAACCCGCTCCACCTCGGTCAGGTGGGCCAGGAGACGGGCCAGCTCTTCCGCCACGTCGATGCGGGTGGCGAACAGCACCACTTCCTGGCGCAGGCGCTCGTCATCCACGTTGCCCAGGGCTTCGGCCAGGCGCTGCTTGAGCTTTTCCTGGAAGGCCGCCTGGGCTTCGGGAATGCGGGGGCCGACGGTAGCGACGATGTCGCGGATTTTCACCACCCGCTCCAGGATCACGGCGGCCAGCTTGGCGCCTTCCCGGGCCCGGGTGGCGGCGAAATCTTCCAGGGCTTCCTGCAGCAGTTCCAGGCAGGCGGCGTGGAGGGCTGCGGTGTCGGTTTCCTGGTCGCCCAGCATGCCGGGCCAGCGCAGCACGTCGGCGACGGACAGGGGATTGGCCTGGGGCAGGGCCTGGCGCACTTCGGCGTCCAGGTTGCGCAGCTGGGACAGCAGGTCCGGATTGAGGGCCAATTGGCGCTTTTGCACCTGGGCGGCGACGAAGTTGAGACGCAGCTCCACCTTGCCCCGGGAAATACGGGCGGCGATGGCCTCGCGCAGGGCCGGCTCGAGCAGGCGTAGATCGTCGGCGATGCGGAAATGGATGTCCAGGTAGCGGGAATTGACGCTACGCAGTTCGAGGTGCAGGGAACCCCCAGCCACCTCGCGGGTTTTGCCGGCGTAGCCGGTCATGCTGTAGATCATGGAAATCCTTGGGCCGGCGCGCCGGGTTTTCTTTACAGTCCGGGGCCAAAGCCTGAAAATGCGTGAAAACCAACATCATAGCTTTGGATTACATGGCGCAACAAGCCAATCAACCCCTGCCGCCCGGATACCAGCTCGAGGAATATCGCATCGAAAAGCAGCTGTCCGTCGGCGGGTTTTCGATTGTCTACCTCGCCCATGATGCCAAGGGCAAGCCGGTCGCCATCAAGGAATACCTGCCCGCCAGCCTGGCCTTGCGGGGCGAGGGCGCGACCCGGCCGGTGATTACCGGGGAACACCTGGCCGCCTTCCGCTACGGCATGAAGTGTTTTTTCGAGGAAGGCCGCGCCCTGGCCAAGCTCTCCCATCCTAACGTGATCCGGGTGCTGAATTTCTTCCGCGCCAACGACACCGTCTATATGGTGATGGAGTATGAGCGGGGGCGCACCCTGCAGGAATTCATCCACAAGCACAAAGGCCACATCCACGAGAATTTCATCCGTGGCGTGTTCACCCGCATGCTTAACGGGCTGCGGGAAGTGCATTCGCACAAGCTGCTGCACCTGGACCTGAAGCCTTCCAACATCTATCTGCGGGCGGACAACACCCCGGTATTGATCGACTTCGGTGCCGCCCGACAGACCCTGCATAGCGACACCCCCATGTTGAAGCCCATGTACACTCCGGGCTTCGCCTCCCCCGAGCATTACGTCAAGCGGGAAAATCTGGGGCCGTGGAGCGACATTTATTCGGTGGGCGCCTCCATGTACTCCTGTCTCGCCGGCAGCTCGCCCCAGGCGGCGGATGCGCGCATGGAGAACGACCGGCTGGTGCCCGCGTCCACCCGCTGGGAAGGTCAGTATTCGGAGCAGTTGCTGGAAACGATAGACTGGTGTCTTTGCCTCAATCATTTGTACCGTCCGCAGAGCGTTTTCGCCCTACAAAAAGCCCTGACCGAAGTGGTGGATATCCCCTCCCCCCACCCCCACGGCGGCGAAACCGAGGAAGGATGGTTCGGACAACTGGTGGGCAAAATCAAGGGAATGACGGCAAAATGAAATTCAGCATTTACCAGGAAAGCCGGATCGGCAAGCGCAAGAACAACGAGGACCGGCTGGCCTACTGTTACTCCCGGGACGCCCTGATGATGGTGGTGGCCGACGGCATGGGCGGGCATTACCACGGCGAAGTGGCCTCCCAGATTGCCGTGCAGTACCTCACCGGCGCCTTCCAGCGAGAGGCCCAGCCACTGATCGCCGATCCCTTCCTGTTCCTGCAGAAAGGCATGACCAATGCCCACCACGCCATCCTGGAGTACTCCCAGGAGCACCGGCTCAAGGAATCGCCCCGCACCACCTGCGTCGCCTGCCTGATCCAGGACAATATCGCCTACTGGGCCCATGCCGGGGACTCCCGCCTCTACCATTCCCGGGATGGCAAAATTCTGGCCCAGACCCGGGACCACTCCCGGGTGCGCCTGTTGATGGACGAAGGCCTGATCAGCGAAGCCCAGGCCGCCACCCACCCAGACCGGAACAAGGTCTATAGCTGCCTGGGCGGCGAGAACGCGCCGGAAATCGAATTTTCCCGCAAGACCCCCCTGGAAGTGGGGGACGTGCTGGTGCTGTGCACCGACGGCTTCTGGGGCCCCCTGCCCGGCGAGGTCATGGCCGCCGCCCTCAACGACGCCAACCTGATGCAGGCCGTCCCCTCCCTGATGAACCAGGCGGAACTGCGTAGCGGCCCCCACGGCGACAACCTCTCGGTGGTAGCCGTGCGCTGGGAGCAGGGCTACAGCGAGGATGCCTCAAGCACGGTGATGACCCAGACCATGCCCCTGGACGCCATCACCACCAAGCTCGGCGAATTCGGCCGGGATCCAGTATTCAAGACCGACCTGTCCGACGATGAAATCGAAAAAGCCATCGACGAAATCCGTTCGGCCATCCAGAAATACTCGAAATAGGAAAATTGTTCATGCGTCCCAGCCAACGCCAGCCGGAGCAACTGCGTCCGGTCCGCATCACCCGCAATTTCACCCGCCACGCCGAGGGCTCGGTGCTGATCGCCATGGGCGACACCCAGGTGCTGTGCACCGCCAGCATCGAAGAAAACGTCCCGCCCTTCCTGCGCGGCAAGGGCCAGGGCTGGGTCACCGCCGAATACGGCATGCTGCCCCGCTCCACCCATACCCGTAGCGCCCGGGAAGCGGCCAAGGGCAAACAGACCGGCCGCACCCAGGAGATCCAGCGCCTCATCGGCCGCTCCCTGCGCGCCGTGGTGGACCTGAAGGCCCTGGGCGAACGCCAGATCACCCTGGACTGCGACGTGCTGCAGGCCGACGGCGGTACCCGCTGCGCCTCCATCACCGGCGCCTGGGTCGCCCTGTGGGATGCCTGCCAGACCCTGGTCAAGTCCGGCAAGCTGGCGGAAAACCCACTGCAGGACCACGTCGCCGCCCTGTCCGTGGGCATCTACAAGGGCACCCCGGTGACCGACCTGGACTACCCGGAAGACTCCGACTGCGACACCGACATGAATGTGATCATGACCGGCAGCGGCGGCCTGGTGGAAATCCAGGGCACGGCCGAGGGCGAGCCCTTCACCCGGGCCCAGATGAACACCCTGATGGATCTGGCCGAAGCCGGTATCGGCCAACTCGTGGCTGCCCAGAAGGCGGCCATCGCGGGCTGATGCCATGACCCAGCCGCCCGCCAAGGCCAAGGACCCGATGCAGGCCCTGCTCGACGATCTGGAGCAATCCATCGCCGATTTCGACCAGCGCCTCAGCGACTTCCGAGCCGACCCCACCGCCACCGGCCTGCGCCCAAGCCAGAGCGCCTTCCCGGCCATCGACGCCGAAGCCAAGTGGGTGCCGGCGCCGACCGCCGCCAAGCCGGAAGCGGCTGACACTGCTGTCAACGCTGCCGCCGCCCCACCCCAGCCCGAAGCACCGCCGGTGGACCTGCTGGCAGAGCTGGCCGAAGCAGCCGCCAGCCAGTCCGCCAATGCCGAGGACGAGCGCCGCCAGGCCGAGGTGGTTACGGCAGGCCTGCACGCCGGCCTGAAAAACATTTTCGACTACCTGATACAACTGGTACGCCACGCCAACGTGGCCAAGCCGGCCCTGCCCCGCCCCTTCCGCCTGGATGCCCGCAACAGCTTCGGCAACCTGGCCTGGCTCGAAGGCTCGGTGGATTACCGCAGCACCAACCGCTTCGACCGCAGCTACTACAGCCGGGTCCTGTTC